>NZ_JAWRYR010000007.1:0-186184 GCF_046940275.1 Pantoea sp. SIMBA_079
GCCTGCCGCCAGCGTTCAATCTGAGCCATGATCAAACTCTTCAATTTAAAGTTTGATTTGCTTAAACAAGTTAAGCGGTGCTCTGTGAATTAAACTTCGTAATGAATTACGTGTTCACTCAGCAAAGACTTGATATTTTTTAAAGCCCGTAGGCTTGTGATATCAATCCTGCGAGTGCCCACACAGATTGTCTGATAAATTGTTAAAGAGCGGTGCGTCCAGCGCCTTAAGCGTCTGTCGCGAGGTGGCGTATATTACGCTTTCCTCCTTCGGAGTCAACCACTTTTTTCAGCGTTTTTCTCCGGCGGGGTGAATCACTTCACGCCCTGCTGAGCCCGTCTGCGTTGCCGCTTTGCCGTCTCAGTGGTGGCGCATTATAGGGAGTTCTCGCCGGGTGACAAGCACTAATTTCAACTTTTTTATCACCCGGCTAATGTTTGTGCAAAACCGGCTATTTATGCCTGTTTAATGCGCGCCGGCAGCTCTGCCAGGCTATTTAATACCCAATCTGCTGCTGCCTCACCTTCAGCTGTCACCGCCTGGCCGCTGCGCACCAGCACGCGGGTGCCCACGCCAGCGGCCTGCCCTGCCAGCATATCTTCCAGCTTGTCACCTACCATATAAGAAGCGGCCATATCGATGTTCAGTTCCTGCTGTGCAGAGAGCAGCATGCCGGGCTGAGGTTTGCGACAGTCACAGTTCTGACGATAAGCGGGCACGGCGGCATCCGGCAGATGAGGACAATAGTAGATACCATCCAGATCAATATCGCGATCGGCCAGCGACCAGTCCATCCATTCGGTCAGCTGCATAAAGGTATCTTCCGTATACATCCCGCGGGCAATACCCGACTGGTTGGTCACCAGCACCAGCGCATAGCCCATCTTTTTCAGCGCCTGCAGCGCTTCAATGGTGCCTTCTATAAACTGAAAATTGTCGATCTCATGAACATAACCGTGATCAACATTCAAGGTGCCATCACGATCGAGAAAAATAGCCGGGACTGGGTTTGCCACGTAAATACTCCTGCTGCAATTAATAGTGCTAAGTATTGCATGATTGGGCATAGCGAGAGAATGGCAGATTGCATTACGTCGATTGATTTAGACGTCTGGATGCCTTACCATCCATTCAGCTTTCGTCCAGCTTTGCTGATCGAATATTGATACACCACGGACAACGTCAGACGATAATAATTAACTAATGATTAAACTCGAAAATATCACCAAAGTGTTCCAGCAGGGTTCACGCACAATACAGGCGCTTTCCGGCGTCAGCCTGCATGTGCCGGCGGGACAGATTTATGGCGTCATTGGTTCATCAGGCGCAGGCAAGAGTACGCTGATTCGCTGCGTTAATCTGCTTGAGCGCCCTACTTCCGGTCGCGTGCTGGTTGATGGTCAGGACCTCACTGCACTCTCCTCCGGTCAGCTGACGCTGGCACGCCGTCAGATCGGCATGATTTTTCAGCACTTCAATCTGATGAACTCACGTACGGTGGCAGGCAATGTGGCGCTGCCGCTGGAACTGGGTAACCTGTCACGCGAGCAGATTAAAGCACGCGTCAGCGAGCTGCTGGAACTGGTTGGTCTGAATGATAAGCATGACAGCTGGCCGGCTAACCTCTCTGGCGGGCAAAAGCAGCGCGTGGCTATTGCGCGTGCGCTGGCCAGTAACCCCAAAGTGCTGCTGTGCGACGAAGCCACCAGCGCGCTCGATCCGGCTACCACCCGTTCGATACTGGAGCTGCTGAAAGACATTAACCGCCGTCTCGGCATTACTATTCTGCTTATCACCCATGAGATGGATGTGGTTAAGCGCATCTGCGATCAGGTTGCCGTGATCAGTAATGGTGAACTGATTGAAAAAGACAGCGTCAGCGAAGTCTTTTCTCATCCGAAAACGCCGCTGGCACAACAATTTATTCAGTCGACGCTGCATCTGGATATTCCGGAAGATTATCAGGCGCGCATGCGTGCGCAGCCTGCCACGCAAACTGTGCCGCTGCTGCGCCTGGAATTCACCGGTAAATCTGTTGATGCACCGCTGCTGTCGGAAGCCGCGCGTCGCTTTAATGTAAATAACAACATTATCAGCGCGCAGATGGATTACGCAGGCGGAGTCAAGTTCGGCATCATGCTGGCAGAAATGGATGGCAGTGAAACAGATACGCAGGCCGCAATAAGCTGGCTGAAAGAACATCATGTGAAAGTAGAGGTATTAGGTTATGTCTGAAGCGATGCTGTGGTTACTGACGCGCGGCGTCTGGGAAACGCTGATGATGACCTTTGTCTCTGGCTTCTTCGGTTTTGTTATTGGCTTGCCGGTCGGTGTACTGCTGTATGTCACGCGGCCCGGCCAGATTCTGGCGAACAGTGCGCTTTACCGCGTACTCTCTGCTATCGTCAATATCTTCCGGTCAATCCCGTTCATTATATTACTGGTATGGATGATACCGTTTACCCGCGCGATTGTCGGCACCTCTATCGGACTGCAGGCAGCCATTGTCCCGCTGACCGTTGGCGCCGCGCCGTTTATTGCCCGTATGGTTGAAAACACCCTGCTGGAGCTGCCGACTGGCCTGATCGAAGCGTCCCGCGCAATGGGCGCCACGCCGCTGCAGATTGTCCGTAAGGTATTGCTGCCGGAAGCGATGCCGGGCCTGGTTAATGCAGCCACCATCACGCTCATTACGCTGGTTGGCTATTCTGCTATGGGTGGTGCCGTGGGTGCGGGTGGTCTGGGTCAGATTGGCTATCAGTATGGTTATATCGGGTATAACGCTACCGTAATGAATACTGTACTGGTGCTGCTGGTCGTGCTGGTATATCTCATTCAGTTCTGCGGCGATCGCATTGTTCGCGCGGTGTCGCATAAATAAGCCAATAACATCAATACTTCTCTATTAAGGAAAGGATATGTCTTTCACATTTAAAAAGATTGCCGCAGCAGGTGCTCTGATTGGTGCTATTGCTCTGGCCGGATGCGATCAGCAGGCGAAGGATCCCAACCATATCAAGGTGGGCGTGATTGTCGGTGCTGAACAGCAGGTTGCTGAGACTGCCGTTAAAGTGGCTAAAGATAAATATAATCTCGATGTCGAGCTGGTAACGTTCAATGATTACGTTTTACCCAATGAAGCCCTGAGCAAAGGAGACATTGACGTTAACGCTTTCCAGCATAAGCCCTATCTGGATCAGCAGATTAAAGATCGTGGCTATAAACTGGTACCGGTTGGCAACACCTTTGTTTACCCGATTGCCGGCTACTCTAAAAAGATCAAATCGCTGACCGAACTGCAGGATGGTGCGCAGATCGCCATCCCTAACGATCCGACCAACCTGGGTCGCTCTCTGCTGCTGCTGCAGAAAGCGGGCCTGATTAAGCTGAAAGAGGGTGTGGGTCTGCTGCCAACCTCACTGGATATTGTTGAAAACCCGAAGAACCTGAAAATTGTTGAGCTGGAAGCGCCACAGCTGCCGCGCTCACTTGACGATCAGCAGATTGCGCTGGCGGTTATCAACACAACGTATGCCAGCCAGATTGGTCTGACTCCGGCGAAAGATGGCATCTTTGTTGAAGATAAAGATTCTCCATACGTTAACCTGCTGGTAAGCCGTGAAGATAACAAAGACGCGGAGAACGTGAAAAAGTTTGTTGAAGCGTACCAGTCAGACGAAGTCGCTGAGTCCGCAAACAAAATCTTTAACGGCGGTGCGGTTAAAGGCTGGTAAGCCAGCGTATTTCTTCCCCTGAGGGCGGCGCTGGCCGCCCTTTCTATTTCTGCATGTGGCTGCTGACTTGTTATTTGCGGGCGTCCTTGTTTCAATAACGCCACTTTTATTACAGGAGGATGTTGCCATGCGTTTTTTACCGCTCTGCCTGTTGGCGTTGATGCTGACCGGGTGCGTTCGTGAATATCACCCGATAAGCAGTGCTCCGGTCCGTCCGCAGCAGTCATCCGCTCAGCCGCAGCGCAAGCCGGCCCCACGCCCGGCCCCGGTGAAAATCTATACCGACGCAACCGATCTGGTCAGCAATCCTTTCCGCGATCTGGGTGAAGTGTCTGGCGAAGATTGCCAGAGCAGCACGCAGGATTCGCCCCCCAACATCAATACCGCACGCAAACGTCTGCAGATTAAAGCGGCAGGCATGAAAGCCAACGCCGTGCTGCTGCACAAGTGTGAAATTGTGACCAGTACACCAGGCTGCTACCGCCAGGCGATCTGCCAGGGCTCAGCGCTGAAAGTTTCCGGTCAATGAGTGAGTTTGCCGTTACGCAGATTGGCGTGATCCGCTCTCCGTGGAAAGAGAAGTTTGCCGTGCCGCGCCAGCCAGGTCTGGTTCAGGATGGCAGCGGCGAACTGCATCTGCAGGCTCCGTATAACCAGCCGGAAGCCGTACGCGGTCTGGAAGCGTTCAGCCATATCTGGATCCTGTTTATGTTTCATCAGACGATGGCGGGTGGCTGGCGCCCCACTGTCCGTCCGCCACGCCTCGGCGGTAACGCGCGTATGGGCGTGTTTGCAACGCGATCAACATTTCGCCCTAACCCGGTGGGTATGTCACTGGTTGAGCTGAAAGGAATTCGCTGTGAGAAGTCGCAGGTTATTTTGCAGCTCGGCAGCCTTGATCTGGTAGATGGCACACCGGTCATTGATATCAAGCCCTACCTGCCGTTTGCCGAGGCGCTGCCCGACGCGCGCGCCGGTTATGCCCAGGCTGCACCTGAAGCAACCATGCCGGTGCGTTTTTCAGCAGTGGCACAGCAGCAGATTCAGCAGCAGGCGCATATGCCTCAGCTGCAGCGTTTTATCACAGACGTTCTGGCTCAGGATCCGCGTCCCGCCTATCGCAAAGGTGAATCGCTGGATCGTGAATATGCCGCCTGGCTACTCGATTTCAACGTGCGCTGGCGCATTGATGAAGCGGGTACTGAGGTCATTGCCGTGGATCCACGCTAAAACAGGCTTTTGAGCGCTGTTTCTCGCTGGTACACTAACGGCCAGCAACGATCTGCTCTTCTTCTTCCATATAACTGGAATCATAATTAATGCGTACTACTCAATATCTGCTCTCCACCCTTAAGGAGACGCCTTCCGATGCAGAAGTGATCAGCCATCAGCTGATGCTGCGTGCCGGGATGATCCGTAAACTGGCTTCCGGACTCTATACCTGGCTGCCGACCGGGGTTCGCGTGCTGCGAAAAGTTGAAAACATCGTGCGTGAAGAGATGAACAACGCCGGCGCAGTAGAAATCTCTATGCCGGTCGTTCAGCCGGCCGACCTGTGGGAAGAGAGCGGTCGCTGGGAGCAGTATGGCCCGGAGCTGCTGCGCATTAAAGATCGTCACGAACGTCCGTTTGTGCTGGGTCCGACGCACGAAGAGGTGATTACCGATCTGATCCGCAACGAGCTAAGTTCTTATAAGCAGCTGCCGCTGAATCTGTATCAGATTCAGACCAAGTTCCGCGATGAAGTGCGCCCGCGGTTTGGCGTGATGCGTTCGCGTGAATTCATCATGAAAGACGCATACTCCTTCCATACCTCGCAGGCGTCACTGCAGGAAACCTACGATGCGATGTACCGCGCCTACAGTCAGAGCTTTACCCGCATGGGTCTCGACTTCCGCGCTGTGCAGGCGGATACCGGATCTATCGGCGGCAGCGGCTCACATGAATTCCAGGTACTGGCGCAGAGCGGCGAAGATGATGTGATCTTCTCCAGCGAGTCAGACTACGCTGCGAATATTGAAAAAGCTGAAGCGCTGGCGCCGGCTGGCGAGCGTCCGGCGGCGACACAGCCGATGACGCAGTTTGCCACGCCGCATGCTAAAACCATCGCTGAACTGGTTGAGCAGCATCAGATCCCGGTTGAGAAAACCGTTAAGACGCTTATTGTGAAAGCGAGTGAAGAGAGCGGTCATCAGCTGGTCGCCCTGCTGGTGCGTGGCGATCACGAGCTGAATGAGATCAAAGCTGAACACCTTGATATCGTTGCTTCGCCGCTGGAAATGGGCAATGAAGACGCGATCCGTGCCGTAACAGGCGCAGGCTTTGGCTCTATCGGACCGGTCGGCCTGACTATTCCGGTGATTGCGGACCGTACCGTGGCCAAAATGAGCGACTTCTCAGCCGGTGCTAACATTGATGGCCAGCACTTTGCCGGCATCAACTGGGGCCGCGATCTGCCCGAAGCGCGGGTTGAGGATATTCGCAATGTGGTCGAGGGCGATCCGAGTCCGGATGGTAAAGGCGTGCTGCAGATCAAACGGGGTATCGAGGTGGGTCACATTTTCCAGCTTGGCACCAAATATTCTGATGCAATGAAAGCAGCCGTTCAGGGTGAAGATGGTCGCAACCAGATCATGACCATGGGTTGCTACGGTATCGGTATTACCCGCGTGGTGGCTGCGGCGATTGAGCAGAACCACGATGAGCGCGGCATTATCTGGCCTGCTGCCCTGGCGCCGTTTGAAGTCGCTATTCTGCCAATGAATATGCATAAATCTTTCCGGGTCCAGCAGCTGGCAGAATCGCTTTACAGCGAACTGCGCGCCCGGGGCATTGACGTTATCCTCGACGATCGTAAAGAGCGTCCGGGCGTTATGTTTGCTGATATGGAGCTGATTGGCGTGCCGCACACCATCGTGATTGGCGATCGCAATCTGGACAACGAAGAGGTTGAGTACAAGTCCCGCTCCGCAAGCGAGAAGCAGATGATCAAACAGCATGAGATCGTCAGCTTCCTGGCAAGCGCACTGAATAAGTAAAGGCAAACGCCTCCTGCGGGAGGCGTTTTTTATCGCACTTTGCCGCGCATCGCTTTTACGCTGCTGCGCCGTGATTTCCCCTCCAGCCGCCGCTCTTTTGACGCGCGCGTGGGCCGCGTCGCGCGGCGCGCTTTTTCCACTGTGGTTAACTCGCGGATCAGATTGATCAGACGCTGCAGCGCGGCCTCACGATTCATCTCCTGACTGCGATACTCCTGCGCTTTAATAATGACCACGCCTTCTGCCGTGATCAGATGATGACTGGCAGCAAGCAGCCGGGTTTTATAAAACTCCGGCAGCGATGAGGCACGGACATCAAACCGCAGATGAATGGCCGTCGAGGTTTTATTTACGTGTTGTCCCCCCGCCCCCTGGGCGCGGATAGCCGTCAGCTCTATTTCACTCTCCGGGATCTCAACCGTTCGTGACAGCATAATCATCTGCCACCTGCCGGTGCAGGTGACGTTCTGTACTGAATTTTCCTGTTCATCAACTTAACCTTTTGTGCGCCAGCCAGAGTCCGGCAGGCCGTGCCGGCCGCTGTTCTGCCGCTTTTCTTTATGTGTTTCCCCGCTTACCCCGGCTGATTTCCTGGAAACCCCTGTGTTATAGTCGCCAGGCAACCAGGGTATTTATGCTCTGCTGAGGAGGTGCATGTGCAAACGTATTGTGAGTTAGTTCGCCAGAAATATGCTGAAATCGGCAGCGGTGAGCTGGGATATGTGCCCGATGCGCTGATGTGCGCGCTGAAGGCACTCAATGATATTGCCGCTAATTCCGCGCTAAACTCTTCTGTCAGGGATCAGGCAGCCTATGCTGCTGCAAACTTATTGGTGAGCGACTATGTTGACAAATGAAGCTTATAAACCCATCAACTGCGATGACTACGACAACCTGGAACTCGCCTGTACCCGACACTGGATGCTGTCACTGCAGCTGAAAAATGGCGACCAGCTGAAGGCGAAAGCGCGGGATATGGTCTCGCGCAAAAACGTTGAGTATCTTGCGGTTGACCTCTCTGGTGAAACCCGCGAGCTGCGCCTCGATCACATTGCCAGCTTCAGCCATCCTGAACTCGGTACCGTGGTAGTCAGCGAAGACGAGTAGTCTCGTGGCGGGCGGACCCTCTCCGCCCGCGCTTCTTACGGCTTAAGACCGCTGTAGTAAGCCGCTATATCCTCAATATCGTTATCGCTCAGTCCCGCCACAAACGCTTTCATCACTTCTGCCTGACCGCCGCTGCGCTCACCTTTTTGATAAGCGCGCAGCGCATGCGCCAGATATGGCGCCTGCTGCCCGGCCAGATGAGGATAGAGCGGCACCGCGCTTTTACCCTCTGCGCCGTGACACGCCATACAGCGGGCCACTTTCTCCGCACCCGCGGCCGCATCCCCTTTAGCCCAGAGTGGCAGCGCGACAAAACATAGCACAGCCGTCAGCCAGTGCCTCATGATACCTTCTCCCCGTCAGGCTGATGCCAGATCGCCTGCCAGCCCCGATCGCTGCAGGCAGCGCCTTCATGGGTAACAAACAGACCCGGCGCACTAATCAGCGTATGGTCATAGTAGATCAATGGAATACGTTCCCGCTGCCAGGGCGGGATCGCCAGCTCCTGCCACAGTTTTTTCATTTCGCGCCCGCCCGCCCGTCCCAGCAGATGATAGTAGCCACGCGCCTGAAAGCGAACGTAGACCGTTTCATCCGCCGCGGGCAGGCGCAGCTCCGCGCGTGAGAAGTCAGCCCGCAGCTGACCCAGTCCGGCAGGCAGCAACAGCGGTCGGGTCAGCTGCGGCCAGCAGCACGTCTGATCGCGCAGCGACGGCTGTGGCGGTAACCAGTAAAGCGCGTCGCGATAACGGCGCAGCGTAAAATGTCCCAGCTGCAGCGCCGGCTGTGCATCAGCCCGGCTCGCAATAACCTCGGTATACATACGCTGCAGCGCCGCACGCGATGGCATCGCCCCGCCCTGCCCGGCGATCCAGCGCCGCAGCAGCGCATTACGCCGCGCGTCGCTCATGGTCTGCAGCGGCGGAAAATGCAGTGCACCCTGTGGGGTGATCAGCTGGCTCAGCTCCTGCTGCAGCAGCTCATCCAGCAGCTGCTCCTGCTCTGCACAGAGCGCGGCGCTGCGGGCGCTGGCAGCGCTGAAGTGCGGCCAGCGCTGATGCAGCAGTGGCAGAATCTGCTGACGCAAAAAGTTACGGTCGTAGCGGCTGTCGTGATTACTCTCATCCTCGATCCAGCTGAGCTGGTGCGCAGTCGCCCACTGCTCCAGCTGCTCACGGCTGAGGCTGAGCAGCGGACGCAGATGTTCATGCTCTCCCGCGGTACGCCGCGGTGGCATCGCCGCCAGCCCGGCCGGGCCGCTGCCGCGCTTGAGCGCCAGCAGCAGCGTTTCGCACTGATCGTCCAGATGCTGCGCGGTAAGCAGCTGTTCACCCGGCAGCAGCCGGGCGAACAGCGCCTGATAGCGCTCTCTGCGCGCTGACGCTTCCACGCCGCCCGCCCGGGCATCGACCGTCACCGGTAACACATCACAGCTTATATCCCAGCACTGACACTGCTGCTGGCAGTGTGCGGCCCACCGGTCGGCGTGCGGACTCAGTCCGTGATGCACGTGCAGCGCCCGCACGCTCAGCTGCGGATGCTGCTGCTGCCAGCAGACCAGCTGATGCAGCAGTACGGTGGAATCCAGCCCGCCGCTGAATGCCACCACATAGCGGCCAGCCGGATTCAGCAGCGCAGCAAGGTGGAAAAAAGACATAGTGCCGTTCCATCTGATGATGCCGCCTGATTGCGGCATCCTGCGGCGGCTATTTTACGCCTGGTAGAGCTCCAGCGGCAAACCATCCGGGTCAGTAAAAAAGGTGCAGGCTTTACCGGTCAGCGCATCGATACGCACGGGTTCGCAGGTCACGCCTTTCTCTGCCAGTGCCGCAACGGACTGCGCGACATCCTCTACGCAAAATGCCAGGTGGCGCAGGCCGCAGGCTTCAGGTGCGGTCACGCGCGGCGGCGGTGAGGGAAATGAGAATAGCTCGATGGTATAAACACCGTGCAGGCTGAGATCGCCTTTCCACGAATCGCGTTCAGCGCGGTAGTATTCACCCAGCAGGGAAAAGCCCAGCACATCGCAGTAGAACGCTTTGCTGCGCGGGTAGTCAGTGGCAATAATCGCAATGTGATGAATCTGTTTAATCTGCAGCATAGCGGCTCCGGAAAAATTTCTGAGCCGCCAAGCCTACGTGCCGGACGCCAGTGTGAACAGAGGCATTTATCCGAAGTTATGGCTGCGATACGTCACGCAGCACCCGTACCAGATAACGCCCATCCTCTGTCAGCGTGGCACCGTGAATATCCGTTTCAAAACCAGGGTAGTGCCGCCCGATGGTGCAGAGCATCAGCAGAAAGTCGAGCACGGCCCGGCTCTGCCCGGTAATCATCTCACCCGGCATCACCAGCGGCACGCCCGGCGGATAGGGCAGGATCATGTTGGCGGAGATGCGCCCCACCAGCTCGCGGATATCCACGGTTTCAACCTCGCCTTTCACCTGATGCTGGAATGCCTGATGCGGCGTCATCTTCATTTCAGGCAGCACATCAAAGGCCTTCAGCATCAGCCGCGGCAGATCGTGCTGCAGGATCAGCTGGTGGATCCCCTGCGCCAGCGTCTGGATCCGCATATTGCGATAGAAATCGGGATCTTCCGCATAGAGATCGGGCAGCATATTTTTCACGCGCAGATTGAGATCGTAGGCGCGCTTAAATTCGGTCAGGCCGCGCAGCAGGCTCATGGCGCGGGTTTTATCGATCCCGATACTGAACAGAAACAGAAGATTGTAAGGTCCGGTTTTCTCTACCACCACACCGCGCTGATCGAGAAATTTCGCCACCAGCGCCGCCGGGATCCCCTCTTCCGCCATCGCGCCCAGTTCGCTCATACCCGGTGTCAGGATCGTGACTTTAATGGGATCGAGATACATATGATCGCGATCGGCCTGCTGAAAGCCGTGCCACGCCTCTTCCCCCGGCTGAATCGGCCAGCATTCTGCCTCATCCACCTGCTCTGGCTGCCAGATATCAAAGAACCAGCCGTCTGACTCTTCACGCAGCCGCTGGATCTCGCGCCGGAAGTGCAGCGCGCGCTCAACCGAACGGTTGATTAACCGCTTGCCCGGATTACCGCGCAGCATCGCCGCAGCGGTTTCGATGGATGACACAATACCGTAGCTCGGCGAGGTCGTGGTGTGCATCATATAAGCTTCGTTGAACGTATCGTGGTCGTAGTCGCCTTTGATATGAATCAGCGAGGCCTGTGAAAACGCGGCCAGCAGCTTATGGGTGGATTGCGTTTCATAGATCACTTTGCCCGGGATACGTTCACCGCTCATCCCGCTTTTTCCGCTGTAGATGGGGTGGAAGTTGGTATAGGGCACCCAGGCAGAATCAAAGTGGATCGAAGGCACGTCCAGCGTCTGCTTGATATATTCGGTGTTATAGAGCAGTCCGTCATACGTTGAATTGGTGATCACCGCATGGACCGGCCAGCTGGCGCGCGGCGTGTTATCCACTTTATTCTGAATACTGTCCCGGGTAAATTCACGCTGCGGAATGCCGCCAAGAATACCCAGCGCATTGCGGGTCGGCTTGAGCCAGACAGGCACGATATCGCTCATCATCAGCAGATGGGTCAGCGATTTGTGACAGTTGCGGTCTATGAGCACCGTACTGCCTGCCGGGGCGGCATACATACCGACGATTTTATTTGAGGTTGAGGTGCCATTGGTCACCATATAGCTCTGCTCTGCCCCAAAGGTGCGGGCGATATACTCTTCGGCGTCGAGGTGCGGCCCGGTATGGTCGAGCAGCGAACCCAGTTCAGTAACAGAGATAGAGACGTCGGCTTTGAGCGTGTTGGCACCGAAAAAGTCATAAAACAGACTGCCGACCGGGCTTTTCTGGAAAGCGGTGCCGCCCATATGGCCTGGCGTGCAGAAGGTGTACTTGCCCTCTTTGACATACGTAAACAGCGCTTTGGTCAGCGGGGGTAAAATTTTATCGATGTACTCATCGGTGTACTGACGGATATGCAGTGCGATGTCATCCGCGGTGCTCAGCGCATATTCAAAAAACTGCAGCGCCATCCGCATTTCATTAACGCTGACATCCATCTGCGAATGGGTGTTGATAAAGGCGTAGAGCGGCAGTGATTCATTGAGCTGGTTGATGTCGCTGCAGAGCGCCATGCTGTATTCGTCCCAGTCAAATACGACGCCGCACACGCGCGGGTTGTGCTCAATCAGCTTCAGCAGGTCGCTGGCATTGCTGGGATAGACGGTGTGGAAGCCCTGCAGTTTCAGCGCGGCATCCAGTTCGCGGATCGGTTCATCTTTATAGAACGCGCCGTGCGGTCCCATGATCGCAATAATGTTCAATGCTCACCTCCTGTGGTCTTGTGGCACAGAGTAAGGATAGCGAAAAGTGACCGGAGAATGTTCCGGAATCGATGGGCAGACAGCGTGACCGCAAGCGGTACGCCGCCAGCAGGAAAATTCAGGTATAAAAAAAGCGGACCGGAGTCCGCTTTTTTGCTGCAGTGCTTACCTTACGCGTAACCGTAGTTCATCAGGCGCTGGTAGCGGCGATCGAGCAGCTCTTCCGTGCTCAGCCCGTCGAGATCGGCCAGATCGGCCAGCAGCTGCTGCTTCAGAGAAGCGGCCATATCGACCGGACGACGATGTGCGCCACCCAGCGGTTCAGGAACGATGGAATCAATCAGCTTCAGCTCCTGCAGACGCTCAGCAGTGATGCCCATCGCCTCTGCCGCCAGCGGCGCTTTGTCTGCGCTTTTCCACAGAATTGACGCACAGCCTTCCGGTGAGATCACCGAGTAGGTGCTGTACTGCAGCATGTTCACTTTGTCACCCACGCCAATCGCGAGTGCGCCACCGGAGCCGCCCTCACCAATCACGGTGCAGATCACCGGAATTTTCAGACCAGACATCTCACGCAGGTTACGGGCAATCGCTTCAGACTGACCGCGCTCTTCAGCGCCCACGCCCGGATAAGCACCCGGTGTGTCGATAAAGGTGATAAGTGGCATCTTAAAACGCTCTGCCATCTCCATCAGACGCAGCGCTTTACGATAGCCTTCTGGTGCAGGCATACCGAAATTACGGCGAATTTTCTCTTTGGTTTCACGTCCTTTCTGATGACCAATGATCATCACCGGACGACCATCCAGACGCGCGATACCACCGACAATCGCTTTGTCGTCTGCATAGGCGCGATCGCCTGCCAGCTCGTCAAAGTCGTCAAACGCGTTGCGCACGTAGTCCAGCGTATAAGGACGCAGCGGATGACGCGCCAGCTGCGCGACCTGCCATGCACCCAAATCGGAGAAGATTTTACGGGTCAGTTCAACGCTTTTCTCGCGAAGGCGCTGAATCTCTTCATCCAGATTAATATCGTGTTTCTCATCTGAACGGCCAATCGATTTCAGCGAATCGATCTTCGCTTCGAGTTCAGCGATCGGCTGTTCAAAATCCAGGTAATTAAGACTCATAATGTTCCTGTTTTAGTCAAACTCCAGTTCCACCTGCTCCGATCCTACTAACGACCGCAAATCGTTGAGTAAACGATCGCTGGGCGAAATACGCCACGCTGCACCAAAGCGCAGCTTCGCCCGCGCATCTGCTCTCTGATAATAGAGATGTACCGGAATGGTCCCGGAACGATGAGGTTCCAGAGACTGGCGGAGACGGTTTAAAAGCTGGTCATCAATTTGCCTGTCCGTCAGCGAGATAGCAAGTCCGCGCGCATATTTTTCCCGCGCTTCATCAATATCCATCACTTCCCTGGCGGTCATTTTAAGCCCGCCGCTGAAGTCATCAAAGCTGACCTGTCCGCTGACGATCAGGATACGGTCTTTCTCCAGCAGCTGCTGGTACTTATCTAACGCATCGGTAAATAGCATGACCTCCAGACGACCGGAACGATCGTCCAGAGTACAGATACCAATTCGGTTGCCGCGCTTGGTCACCATGACACGGGCGGCAATCACCAGCCCCGCAGCGATGGTCACCTTGCCACGTTCAGTCGGATGCATATCTTTCAGCCGCATCCCGCCGACGTAGCGCTCGATCTCTTTCAGATACTGATTAATCGGGTGCCCGGTGAGATAGAGCCCCAGCGTTTCACGTTCGCCATCCAGCTGCACCTGCTCTGGCCACGGCGTAATTGACGCATACGATTTCTCAACCTGCTCCGGCTCTTCCGCCAGCACGCCAAACATATCCGCCTGCCCAATCGCTTCTGCTTTCGCATGCTGGTCAGCGGCTTTCAGGGCATCGCCCAGGGCGCTCATCAGCGCCGCGCGATGGGGCCCGAGCCGGTCAAACGCGCCGGACATGATGAGCTTTTCCATCACCCGGCGATTGATTTTGCGCGTATCGGTACGGGCGCAGAGATCGAACAGCTCTTTAAAATAGCCGCCCTGATTACGCGCTTCCAGAATCGCTTCGATCGGGCCTTCACCGACGCCTTTAATCGCGCCAATGCCGTAGACAATTTCACCTTCATCGTTGACGTGGAACGGATAGAGGCCGGCATTGATATCAGGCGGCAATACTTTCAGCCCCATGCGCCAGCACTCATCCACCAGCCCGACCACTTTCTCGGTGTTATCCATATCGGCGGTCATCACCGCAGCCATAAACTCAGCCGGATAGTGCGCTTTCAGCCACAGCGTCTGGTAGGAGACCAGCGCATAGGCTGCGGAGTGTGATTTGTTGAAGCCGTAGCCGGCGAACTTCTCTACCAGGTCGAAGATTTTCATCGACAGTTCGCCGTTGATGCCCATGCTCTCAGCGCCATCTTTAAACACTGAGCGCTGCTTCGCCATCTCTTCTGGTTTCTTTTTACCCATCGCACGACGCAGCATGTCGGCGCCGCCGAGCGTATACCCCGCCAGCACCTGGGCGATCTGCATCACCTGTTCCTGGTAGAGAATGATGCCGTAAGTAGGCTCCAGTACCGGCTTCAGACTCTCATGCTGCCACTGGATGTCGGGATAGGAGAGCTCTTCACGGCCATGCTTACGGTCAATGAAGTTATCCACCATGCCGGACTGCAGCGGGCCGGGACGAAACAGCGCCACCAGGGCGATCATATCTTCAAAGCAGTCAGGCTTCAGGCGCTTGATCAGATCTTTCATGCCGCGCGATTCAAGCTGGAATACCGCCGTCGTCTCTGAGCGCTGCAGCATATCGAAGCTTTTTTTGTCATCCAGCGGAATCGCCGCAATGTCGATCGGCGGCAGCCCCTGCTTTTCACGGCGCGGGTTGATCATCTTCAGCGCCCAGTCGATGATGGTCAGCGTACGCAGGCCGAGGAAGTCAAACTTCACCAGCCCGGCATACTCCACATCATTTTTATCAAACTGGGTGACAGGGAACTGGCCGTTTTCGTCGCAGTAAAGCGGGGCAAAATCGGTGATTTTAGTCGGCGCAATAACCACGCCGCCGGCGTGCTTACCGGCGTTTCGTGTGACACCTTCCAGCTTGCGCGCCATGTCGATCAGCGCCCTGACCTCTTCATCAGCATCATAGATCTCAGGCAGCTGCGGCTCAGCCTGAAACGCTTTTTCCAGCGTCATGCCCGGATCGGGCGGCACCAGCTTGGAGATGCGATCGACAAAGCCATAGGGATGGCCCAGCACGCGCCCCACATCCCGGATCACCGCTTTCGCCGCCATGGTCCCGAAGGTGATGATCTGCGAAACCGCTTCCCGGCCATACATCTCGGCGACGTGATCGATCACCTGATCGCGCTTCTCCATGCAGAAGTCGACGTCAAAGTCAGGCATAGAGACACGTTCCGGATTCAGGAAGCGTTCAAACAGCAGGTCAAATTCCAGCGGATCGAGATCGGTGATCTTCAGCGCGTAGGCCACCAGCGAGCCGGCACCGGAACCGCGCCCCGGCCCGACCGGGATCCCGTTATCCTTTGACCACTGGATAAACTCCATCACGATCAGGAAGTAGCCCGGGAAGCCCATCTGGTTGATAACGTTAAGCTCAATCTCCAGACGCTCATCATACGCCGGACGCTTCTGCGCACGCAGCGCCGCATCCGGAAAAAGAAACGCGAGGCGCTCTTCAAGTCCTTCGCGTGATTTCACCACCAGAAACTCTTCGGTGGTCATCTCACCGGTCGGGAACTGCGGCAGAAAATATTCGCCGAGGCGGACGGTAACGTTACAGCGCTTAGCAATCTCTACGCTGTTTTCCAGCGCCTCCGGGATGTCCGAAAACAGCTCGCACATCTCCTCTTCACTGCGCATATATTGCTGAGGACTGTAGTGGCGCGGGCGTTTCGGATCGTCCAGCGTATAGCCGTCGTGGATCGCTACGCGGATTTCATGCGCATCGAAGTCCTCTTCATTGATGAAGCAGACTTCATTGGTTGCGACCACCGGTATCCCTTCCGCTATCGCCAGCTCAACGGCCGCATGCAGATAGCTCTCCTCATCGGCACGTCCGGTGCGGAGCAGTTCAAGATAGTAACGGTCGGGAAAGTGCTGCTGGTAAAAGCTCAGACACTGCGCCACCAGCGCGTTGTTGCCGCGCAGCAGGCTGCGCCCGACATCGCCGCGTCGTCCGCCTGACAGTACAATCAGCCCTTCGCCCAGCTCAATCAGCCAGTCGCGATCGAGGATAGGACCGGCAATGCCGTAGCCGCGCTGATAGGCGCGCGAAATCAGCAGCGTCAGATTCTGATAGCCGGTGTTATTCGCCGCCAGCAGCGTAAGCTGCGTAAGCTCATCGCCCATCAGCTCGCTGGCGACCTGAAAATCAGCGCCGATAATCGGTTTAACGCCGGCACCGTGGGCGCTGCCATAAAAGCGCACCAGCCCGCAAAGGTTGGTGTAGTCCGTGATCGCAATGGCCGGCATACCCAGCGCCGCGGCTTTTTTCACCAGCGGGCCGGTTTTCGCCAGGCCATCGACCATGGAGTAGTCGCTGTGCACGCGCAGATGTATAAAACGAGGTTCAGCCATATCGGTTTCCGGTTAAAACAGCGTCAGGCTTAATAAAGCGGCGCAGGTTGTACTGAGGCCTGCAGTTCAGCATCCAGCAACGCGTTGCGCACCGGCGCAAAACTGCGACGATGATGCGGCGTGGCACCAAACTGTTTGAGTTTCGCCATATGCAGCGCGGTAGGATAACCTTTGTGCTGCGCAAAGCCATATTGCGGAAAGAGGTGATCGAGCTCAGCCATTTCGCGATCGCGCGTCACTTTGGCAATGATCGATGCGGCGCTGATTTCCTGCACCAGACTGTCACCTTTGATCACCGCCTGCGCGGGCATCGCCAGTGCCGGACAGCGGTTGCCATCAATCAGCACAAAATCGGGCGTCAGGTGCAGTCCTGCTACTGCGCGCTGCATCGCCAGCAGGGTGGCATGCAGAATATTAAGCTGGTCGATCTCTTCTGGCTCAGCGCGGCCAAGGCTCCACGCCAGCGCCTTTTCGGTAATTTCATCATACAGCGCCAGACGGCGTTTTTCCGACAGCTTTTTTGAATCGGCCAGGCCGGCAATCGGGTTCGCAGGATCGAGGATCACCGCCGCCGTTACCACGGCACCGACCAGCGGACCGCGTCCTACTTCGTCCACGCCCGCAATACGCTGCGCATCAGGATAGATAAATTCAGCCATGGGCGATCTCCAGTACCGCATCCGCCGCCTGCTCATCGGCGTTCCAGCGGATCTGCTGATGCAGCTGAGTAAAGGTTTCCAGCAGCGCATTGCGCTCGGCACCGGCATGCAGCAGCGGCTCCAGCGCGGCGGCCAGCGTCTGCGGCTGGCACTCATCCTGCAGCAGCTCTTTAACCAGCTCACGACCCGCCAGCAGGTTAGGCAGCGAGACATAAGGCGTTTTAACCAGGCGCTTTGCCAGCCAGAACGTGAAGGGTTTCATACGATACCCCACGACCATCGGGCACTTTGCCAGCATACACTCCAGCGCCGCCGTGCCGGACGCCAGAATAGCCGCATCGCTGGCGATCATCGCCTGACGCCCTTTGCCATCCAGCAGGTGCATGGGCAGCTCAGGCGCAACCTCTGCTTTAATCTGTTCAAACTGTGCCCGCCGCTTTGCGTTAACCAGCGGAACCACAATTTCCAGCGCCGGGTAGCGCTGACGCAGCAGCTGCGCCGCACGCAGAAAATCAGCGCTCAGCATCTCAACTTCTGCTCCACGGCTGCCGGGCAGTAAACCCAGGCAGATCGCATCGTCTGCAATACCCAGCTCGCGACGTGCCGCCTGCTTGTCAGGCTGAAGCGGCATCGCATCGGCCATGGTATGGCCGATAAAACGGCACGGCACGTTAAAGCGATCGTAGAATGCTTTCTCGAATGGCAGAAACGCCAGCACCATATCGGTGTTGCGGCCAATCTTAAAGACACGTTTCTGACGCCATGCCCAGACGGAAGGGCTGACGTAGTGCACGGTACGAATACCGGCACGCTTCAGGTTGCCTTCCAGCGTGATGTTAAAGTCCGGCGCATCAATGCCCACAAACACGTCAGGACGAAGCGCGGTGAAGCGCTGCGTCAGGTCTTTGCGGATGGTCAGCAGGCGCCGCAGACGGCCCAGCACTTCGACAATGCCCATGACCGCCAGCTCTTCCATCTCATACCAGACTTCGCAGCCTTCTGCCTGCATCAGCGGGCCCGCCACGCCAACAAAGCGTGCATCAGGATGACGCGCTTTGAGCGCGCGGATCAGACCGGCACCAAGAATATCGCCGGAGGTTTCTCCGGCGACCAGGGCAATCGTTAAGGGACGCACTGACATGAATTAACGAATCAATCCACGGGTTGAACGGGCGAAGAAATCAAAGAACGGCTGGACTTCGCTGTGCTGCTGCGCCAGCGCCTCAATTTCAGGCTTTACCTCATCCAGCGTTTTACCGCTGCGATAGAGCAGCTTGTAAGCGTTGCGAATGGCATGCAGCGCCTCTTTGCTGAAGCCCCGACGCTTGAGACCTTCAATATTGACGCCAAACGGCGTGGCGTGGTTGCCCTGCGCAATAATGTATGGCGGTATATCCTGCGCCACGCCGGAACAACCGCCAACCATAACGTGAGCGCCGATAGTGCACCACTGATGCACGGCCGTCACGCCGCCGATGATCGCAAAATCATCAACGGTAACATGGCCGCCCAGCGTCACGTTGTTCGCCAGAATACAGCGGCTGCCAATTACGCAGTCGTGTGCAATGTGCGCATTCACCATCAGCAGGTTGTCGCTGCCAACTTTAGTCAGTCCGCCACCCTGCGTGGTGCCGCGATGAATGGTCACGCTCTCGCGGATCCGGTTGCGATCGCCAATTTCGGTGCGGGTAGGCTCACCCGCATATTTCAGATCCTGGTTTACCTCTCCAATAGAGACAAACTGATAGATCTGGTTCTCTTCGCCGATACGCGTATGGCCATTAACCACAACATGTGATTTCAGCACCGTACCAGCGCCAATTTCCACATCAGCACCCACGATACAGAATGGGCCGATATGAACATTTGCACCCAGTACAGCACCCTCTTCAACGATGGCGGTCGGATGGATGGTGGCGGTTGAATCAATCACTAATTATGCCTCCCGGCTACGGGCACACATCATGGTCGCTTCACAGACAATTTTACCATCCACTGTAGCAACGCCTTTAAAACGTGTCAGACCACGACGGGTTTTTTCGAAGGTGACTTCCATGATCATCTGGTCGCCTGGTACTACCGGACGCTTGAAGCGGGCTTCATCGATACCGGCGAAATAGTAGAGCTCGCCAGGTTCCAGCTTGCCGACGCTTTTAAACGCCAGAATACCGGTTGCCTGCGCCATCGCTTCTAAAATCAGAACGCCTGGGAAAATCGGTTTACCAGGGAAATGCCCCTGGAAAAACGGTTCATTAACAGAAACGTTCTTTACCGCACGCAGATATTTGTGCTCTTCAAAATCCAGCACGCGATCCACCAGCAAAAACGGATAACGGTGCGGCAGCAGTTCTAAAATCTCTTCGATTTTCAGAGTATGCGTTTCAGTAGTCAAAATACTCTTCCTGTCCTAAAAAATCTGATGGCAACAATAACACGGCCTGCACCGATCAAAATGATCTTTCGCAGGCCGCAAATCAGTTCGGTGGCGTACGCTTCCCTGCGCTACCTGCCGCCCTCTGCAAAACTGAAGGGCAAAAGCAGGCAGGCTGCATTGTTATGAAAGCGGGTCGCGCGGATGTGCTTAGCTGTTTTTATCAACTTTGCGTTCGATGGCTTTCAGGCGTTTGCTTATGTCATCGATATTCATCACCAGCGCTGCCGTTTTACGCCAGGCTTTGTTCGGTTGCAGTGGGATCCCTGAGGAGTAAACGCCCGGTTCTGTGATGGGACGCATTACCATGCCCATACCGGTTACGGTTACTTTGTCGCAGATCTCCATATGGCCGTTAATGACGCTGGCGCCGCCAATCATACAGTAACGTCCAATCTTCAGGCTACCGGCCATGATCACACCACCCGCAACGGCTGTATTGTCGCCAATTACAACGTTGTGGGCAATCTGACACTGGTTGTCTATGATAACACCATTGCCGATCAGAGTGTTATCCAGCGCACCGCGATCGATGGTAGTGCAGGCACCAATCTCTGTCCGGTCACCGATGATAACCGTACCAAGCTGAGGGATTTTTACCCAGTTACCACGATCGTTAGCATACCCGAAACCATCCGCGCCAATGACAGTGCCTGACTGAATCAGACAATCCTGACCGATCTGAATCTCATGATAAATCGTCACGTTGGCCCAGAGACGCGTGCCGCTGCCAATCCGGCTCTTTTTCCCGACAAAGCAGCCAGCGCCAATCACGACGTTATCACCCAGCTCAACGCCAGACTCAATAACCGCGTTCGCGCCTACCGAAACATTCTGTCCCAGCGAGGCGGAAGGATCGATCACCGCGCTGGGCGCGATATTCTGCGCGGGCTGCGGCGTGGTGTCCAGCAGTTGTGCCATGCGGGCATAGGTAAGATAAGGGTTTTTCACTACCAGGGCGGCAGTATTGCACCATTCCAGATCCGCTTCCGTCAGCACCACGGCTGACGCCTGAACGCTGGCGAGCTGCTCGCGGTAGCGGCTGTTGGCAAGAAAAGTGATTTGACCAGGGGTGGCGGATTGCATAGAAGCAATGCCGGAGATGACGATATCGCCATCTCCGTGCAATTCTGCATCCAACTGCTGGGCTAAATCAGCCAGTCGAATTGATGACATCAATTATTTAACCTGTTTCAGCACGTCAGCAGTAATGTCTTTCGCATTAGCGGCATACGCTACGGCGTTAGCATCAATCACGACATCGTAACCATCGCTGTCCGCCACTTTCTTCACGGCATCCTGAATGCGGCTCAGCAATTTGTTACGCTCTTCCATCTGGCGACGACGGTTATCCTGCTCGAAAGACTGGGCTTTGCTGGAGAACGCTTCGCGCTGTGACATGATGTCTTTTTCCATGCGGCTACGCTCGCTCGCCTTCATGGTAGAAGCATCACGCTGCAGTCTCTGCATTTTGGTCTGCAGATCGCGCTCCTGGCCCTGCAGCTCAGTTGCGCGGCCTTTGAACTCATTCTCAAGCTGTTTAGCAACGGTCGCACGTTGCGGTAACTGCTGGAAAATGCTGGACACGTTTACCACTGCAATTTTGTCAGCAGCCTGAACGCCAGCGGAAACCGCTAAAGCAAGACCCAGACCTGCGGCACACAACAACTTTTTCACTATAAACTCCTTACCATCAACGTTTGTGTCTGCGACACAGTGTTTGGCTTGCTTAGCGCTTACTGCGCTAAGCCATGCCGTACTTCGCTTCCGCTTCCCTGCTCAGAGCATTACCAGGTTTTACCGATGTTAAACTGGAACTGCTCTGCTTTGTCTCCCTCGACTTTCTTCACCGGCTGGGCATAGGAGAAGACCAGCGGGCCCAGTGGTGACATCCACTGCAGCGCCAGGCCTGCAGAGACGCGAATGTTGTTAGGATCGCTGTAGTCCGGAATATCTGCAGCACGTGTTGCCGCCGTGTTCTGCCAGTTGGTATCCCAGACGGTACCGGCGTCCACAAACAGTGAGGTGCGCACAGAGTTAGCGTACTTCTCACTCAGGAACGGCGTCGGCGTGATCAGCTCCAGGCTGGCAATCGCCATCGCGTTACCCCCCACCGCATCATCTGACTTACAGATCCCGTTTGGATCGGTCAGATTACATGAGGAGGAGCGATCGTTAAGATAAGCAGCTTTCGGACCAATGGTATTGGAACGGAAACCACGTACCGTGCTGGAGCCGCCGGCATAGAAGTTCTCATAGAACGGCATCTCTTTATCCCCGATGCCGTCACCATAGCCCACGCGGCCGCGACCCAGTACTACCCAGGTGCCATCACGGTTCAGCGGCACATACTGCTGGGTATCCAGCGTGGCTTTATAGAACGCGTTGTCTGAACCTGGAATCGTCACCTTACCGTTCAGGTTGGTGCGGTTACCACGCGTCGGGAAGAAGCCGCGATCCAGCGTATTGTAGGTCCAGCCATAGTTAAAGGTAAAATCATCCGCAGAGAAATCGCCTTTATTATTGAGTCCCTGAGGACGCCCGACCGAATCGAGGTAACGCCACATTGCTACCTGTGGGCGCATATTCGAAAGATCGTTATGCACGTAGCCTAAGCCGACGCGCAGTGTGTTGTTCTCATTAACCGGGAAGCCCAGCGTGCCATCAACACCGTAACTCTTGTTGGTGTAGTCTGACAGATCGGCATCGTCCGCTTTAAAGTCGTTGTAGAACAGGCGACCGCCCAGACTCACGCCGTCAACCGTGAAGTACGGATCGGTCAGTGAGAACTCAGCATAGGTCTGATAATCGTTTTTGGTACCGCTGATGCCAACGGTGTTACCGGTGCCGAGCCAGTTGTCCTGGGTAACACCCACCTGGAAGCTGACGCCGCTTTCAGTACCGTAGCCCACACCAAAGTTAAAGGTACCGGTGTTGCGCTCTTTAACTTTGTAGACCACATCAACCTGATCCGGTACGCCCGATACACGCTGCGTATCCACATCGACGGTTTCGAAATAACCGGTGCGGTTCAGACGCTCTTTACCCTGGTCAACCAGATCGCTGCCCAGCCATGCGCCTTCCATCTGACGCATTTCACGGCGCAGTACGGCATCTTTTGAAGTGTCATTGCCTTCAAAACGGACTTTACGCACGTAATAACGATTACCGGCATCAACGTTGATATGCAGCTTAACGGTTTTGTCAGCGTCGTTGATTTCCGGCTGCGTCATGACGCGCGGATAGGCATAGCCATAGCGACCCAGCAGCTTTTTGATATCATCTTCCATCTGCGTCACTTTAGTGCCGTTGTAAAGCTCACCGTTCGGGATTTTGGTCAGATGTTCAATTTCTGCTGAGTGGCCCGCCATGCTGCCGTTCACGATCACGCCAGCAATTTTATACTGGTCGCCTTCGTTGATGTTGACGGTGATGTAGATGCCTTTTTTATCCGGCGTCAGGCTGACCTGTGTAGAGTCGATGTTAAAGCGCGCATAACCGCGATCCAGATAGAAGCTGCGCAGCGTCTCAAGGTCGCCGGCCAGTTTCTGCTTCTGATATTTGCGATCGCCGACCACGTTCCACCACGGCACTTCATCACGCAGCTGGAAGCGGGAGATCAGTTCATCAGAGCTGAACGCTTTGTTGCCCACGATGTTGATCTGCTGAATTTTGGCAGAGACCCCTTCCTGGAAAACAAATTTCAGATCGACACGGTTACGCGGCAACGGTGTCGCAATCGCTTTTACGCTGGCGGTATATTTACCCACGCTGTAGTAAAAATCTTCCAGTCCCTTCTCGATTGAAGAGAGCGTGGTACGATCCAGCGCTTCACCTACGCGAATGCCTGACGCTTCGAGGTTCTGCTTCAGCTGATCCTCTTTCACCGCCTTGTTACCGGAGAAGGTGATGCTGGCAATAGTCGGACGCTCTTTCACCTGAACAATCAGGGTCGTTCCGTCACGTAAAACCTGCACATCTTCAAAATTGCCGGTGGCAAACAGTGAGCGAATAGTGTTTCTGATATCATCATCATTCACCGTATCACCGACGCGTACCGGCATGCTAAGCAGAGCCGCGCCGACGGCGACTCGCTGGAGACCTTCGAAATGAATGTCGTTCACCACGAAATCGTCTGCACCGTAAACGGTGGCGCTGCTAAACAGCAGCGACGCTATGAGCAACTTTTTCATCGCCATCGTTGTTATGCGTTTTCCTAACACATCCCGCACCTGTTTCCGTCCCAGACGTTACAGGCGAGAGAAATCATTGAAAAGTGCAAGTCCCATTAACAGCACCAGCAAAATTGAGCCGATGCGATAACTGAAGTCCTGAACTCGCTCAGACACCGGTCCCCCTTTGATCTTTTCGATCGCCAGAAAAAGCAGATGCCCACCATCTAAAACCGGTAATGGAAACAGGTTGATGATGCCCAGATTGACGCTAATCAGCGCCAGGAACATCAGATAGTAAATCACCCCGTACTCCGCTGATAAACCCGCACCCTGCGCAATCGAAATCGGGCCGCTCAGGTTATTCAGCTTTACATCACCTGTAATCAGCTTACCCAGCATTGACACCGTAAGCTTCATCAGCTGCCAGGTTTTGACCCCTGCCTCACCGATAGCGGCCACCGGTCCATACTGTTTCACCGTTTTATACGCGTCAGGCAGCGGCTGCACGCGCGGAATAACGCCTGCGAACCCCTCATCAGGCTTGCCCGGCTTCGCGGCTGGCGTCAGCGTCAGACGCTGCTGTTCACCCTTTCGCTCAACCTCAAGCTGCAGCGGTTTATCCGGATTATCCCGCACCAGGCTGGCAAAAGCCTGCCACTGCGTTAACGGCTGACCATCGACTTTAACGATCCTGTCGCCCGCTTGCAAACCGGCAGCGCTGGCGGGTGAATTAGCCTGTATTTCTGCCAGCGTGGTTTCAATCTGCGGCCCGCGTGGGCGAATGCCGAGCGCCACCACCGGATCCTGCTTATCTGGCTCAAACTGCCAGTCGCGCAGATCAACCCGCTTCTGCTGCGTGACGCTTTCGCCAAACTGAGACACTGTCAGCGTGGTACTCTCATCGCCGATTTTCCCAATCAGGGCCATGCGCACAGCATCCCAGTCAGGCGTTTCGATACCGTCAACTGCGTTAAGTTCCATGCCAGACTGAATTTGCGCTTCCGCCGCAACGGAGCCGCTCACAATTTCGCCAACCACCGGCCGTACGCCGGGCACGCCGTGCATAAAGACCAGCCAGTAAGCGAAAATAGCGAAGAGGAAATTGGCAACCGGACCTGCGGCGATGACAGCTGCACGCTGCAGCACAGTTTTGTTGTTAAACGCTTCGTGACGGCGCTCAGCGGGAACGCTCTCTACACGCTCATCCAGCATTTTGACGTAGCCGCCAAGCGGGATCAGCGCAATCACATACTCTGTCCCCTGCCGGTCAGTACGTCGCCAGAGGGCTTTACCGAAACCGATAGAAAAGCGCTCAACATAGATGCCACAGCGCCGCGCCACCCAGAAGTGGCCAAACTCATGCACGGTGATCAGCACGCCCAGTGCGACGATAAAAGCAGCAAAACTCCAGAGAATGCTTAACATAGTTGCTGCTCCTAGAGGGTATGAAACACCAGCAGCAGCAGGCAGGCAAACACCGGCACGGCTGCTGTCAGGCTATCGATACGATCGAGGATACCGCCGTGGCCGGGGATGAGATTTCCACTGTCTTTGATGCCCGCTTCACGCTTGAACATGCTTTCCGTGAGATCGCCCAGTACGGAGGCAAGCGTGGCAACAACGGCACAGGCAATCAGCGTACCCGGCGCCACCGTCAGCGGAGCCAGCAGCGCAAACAGCCAGGCGATGATAGCCGAGGAGAGCAGTCCGCCAAAGAAACCTTCCCAGGTTTTACCCGGTGAAACTTTAGGCGCCAGCTTGTTTTTGCCGAACAGACGACCAAACATATAGGCACCCGAGTCCGCGCCCCAGACCAGCAGCATAACGAACAGGAGCCACCAGGCGCCGGCAAAGTGATCGGTGTCGTAGTGATACTGGCGCAGGGCGATCATGCCCCAGAAAAACGGCACAATGGTCAGCACACCAAATAGCAGACGTAGCGGGCGCGAGCCGCGCCATAGCGCGGCAGAGGCGGGATAGAACAGCACCAGGAATAGCGCAACGATCCACCAGCCAAGTGCAGCCCAGAGCGAGCTTTCCAGCTGAGGCTGGTGCGCATCGTGTGAATAGGACGGTAAGGTAAACAGCATCGCTGACAGCAGCAGACCACAGAGCAGTGCCAGCCAGACGCGCTGCTGACGGGTAGCCATGCCAGCCAGCTGCCCCCACTCCCAGGCGGCAAGCATGCAGATAGCAATCGTGGTAATCGCGAAACCAGACAGCGGTAACCAGAATAGCGCAGCGATCACCAGCGGAATCAAAATAAACGCGGTGATCAGACGAGACTTCAGCAAAGGTTACCCCCAGGTAGCTCAGGCGCCGCCTGGTGCAGCGCCGCCATAGCGTCGCTCCCGCAGAGAGAATGCATTCAGTGCACCTTCAAAAACATGTTCATCAAAATCAGGCCAAAGAACATCGGTAAACCAGAACTCAGCATAGGCTATCTGCCACAGCAGGAAGTTGCTGATTCGATGCTCTCCCCCGGTCCTTATCACTAAATCCACCGGCGCCAGCTCCTGCATACAGAGGTAGGGAGCAAGGCTTTCTTCGGTTATCTGGTCAGGACGCAGTAGCCCTTCCTGAACCTGTTCGGCCAGTTTCCTGGCACCCTGGATAATATCCCAACGGCCACCATAGTTGGCAGCAATGTTGAGGGTCAGTCCATTATTTTGTTGAGTCAGTTCCTCGGCGCGGCGAATGCGTTCCTGAATACGACCAGAAAAACGACTGATATCACCAATAATGCGCAGACGCACATTATGTTTATGCAGGCTCTTTACTTCACTGTCGAGAGCCCAGATAAATAATTCCATCAACGCCGTCACTTCCTGCGGCGGTCGGCTCCAGTTTTCACTGCTGAACGCATAGAGCGTTAACGCTTCCAGCTTGTGACTGACCGCAAAGCTGACGGCACGGCGAACCGATTTTACCCCGGCTTTGTGGCCTGAAATACGCAGTTTGCCCTGATTTTTTGCCCAGCGACCATTACCATCCATAATGATGGCCACGTGACGTGGTGTGCAGTACGACCCGTCATCGATTGTATTGTGATTGTTGGACGACATAACGCGTAATAATTCCTTTCATCAGAAATGCTGTGTTTTCTGAATACATTGCGCCTGCGGCAAAGGCCGGCTCGTAAGCCGGATGACATCGAAACAATGTCGTGCCGTAAAACGCGAGCGACTATACCATTTTCAGCCAGAGCGAACAAATAGCGGGGCTATCAGCCAGCCAGAGAGACGCGTGACAGCAATGCCGTTGCACGCTGCCGCGCCAGCCGATCGATTTCCAGCACATCATCAATACTGGCGGGCTCCGGACAACTGAGCGTCCCCAGTACTTCGCTGTTGAGGGCGGCAATATCGGTAAAGCGAATCTGATGCTGCAGAAACGCTGCTACCGCGATTTCATTTGCTGCATTCAGCGTCGTCGTGGCCGCCTGCCCTGCAGTACACGCATCAATTGCCAGCTTCAGGCAGGGATAGCGCACGTAATCGGGTTCAGCAAACGTCAGTGCTTTCATTCGGATGAAATCAAGCGGCGTAACGCCAGCGGCGATGCGTGCAGGCCATGCCATGCTGTGAGCAATCGGTGTGCGCATATCAGGCGAGCCCAGCTGCGCCAGCACGCTGCCGTCACAATAACGCACCATAGAGTGGATCACCGACTGCGGGTGCAGGATGACCTCCATTTGCGCGTCAGTGGCGTTGAACAACCAGCGGGCTTCAATGTATTCAAGACCTTTATTCATCATAGTGGCCGAATCAACGGAGATTTTGCGCCCCATCGACCAGTTCGGATGCGCACAGGCCTGATCCGGCGACATTGTAGCCAGATCTGCCAGTGGCGTGTCACGAAAAGGACCACCCGATCCCGTAAGGAGAATCGAGTCGATCCCGTTCTCCCGCAGATCAGCGTACCCCAACTGATGCTGTATGGAAGCGGGCAAACTCTGAAAAATGGCATTATGCTCGCTATCAACCGGCAGCAGCTGCGCCTGATGCTGACGCACCGCCTCCATAAACAAGCGGCCGCATGTGACAAGTGACTCTTTGTTGGCCAGCAGTACGGTTTTCCCGGCATGAATTGCTGCCAGCGTCGGCTGCAGGCCCGATGCGCCGACAATCGCCGCCATCACCTGATCAACATCATCCAGCGCCGCCAGCTCGCAGGCTGCCTGAACGCCGGAGAGCACTTCGGTATCAACGTTGAGTGCTTTCAGTCGCTCACGCAGGTCGGCAGCGGCGGTCTCATCAGACATCGCTGCATAGCGCGGCCGGAACTGGTGACACTGCTCAGCCATCAGCGCGGCATTCTGCCCTGCTACCAGCGCAGTGACCTGATAAAGTTCAGGATTCGCGGCCACAACCGCCAGTGTACTGGTGCCAATTGAGCCGGTGGATCCCAGAAGGGTTAATCGCTTCATCATGCTATCCCTGTGAAGTCATCATGGGTGCCCGCAACGGCGCCAGGCACAATGTAAAACGCCGCCAGAGTGCATTCGGTACGAATACGGCTCTGAACGGCGTTTTATATCTGTTACAGGCAGGCAATCACCTGCCTCCAGCAGATACAGACCGGGCTGACAGACTCAGAAGTCCATCAGCTCCTTCTCTTTTTCAGCCAGCGCAGCATCAACGTGCTTGATGTGAAGGTCGGTCATTTTCTGGATTTCATCCTGTGAACGACGTTCGTCATCTTCGCTGATCTCTTTATCTTTCAGCAGCGCTTTAATCTTATCGTTGGCGTCACGGCGAACGTTACGCACGGAAACACGTCCCTGCTCTGCTTCGCCACGTACGATTTTGATCAGATCTTTACGACGCTCTTCTGTCAGCGCTGGCAGCGGAACACGGATATCGGTACCGGCTGAACTTGGATTCAGGCCGAGATCAGACGTCATGATCGCTTTTTCAACGGCCGGGCCCAGAGAGCGGTCAAACACGTTGATTTTCAGCGTACGGGAATCTTCTACCGTCACGCTGGCGAGCTGACGCAGTGGCGTAGGTGTACCATAATATTCCACCACAATGCCGTCGAGCAGTGAAGGTGAAGCACGGCCGGTACGCACTTTGCTGATGGTGCTTTTGAATGCTTCCACGCACTTATCCATGCGTGTGTCGGCATCTTTTTTAATATCGTTAATCACGTTAAAACCCTTGGATTCGGTTTGACCTGGCCATTTCCGCACGCGTCGGAACTGGTATCGATAAACATCGATCATCCTGCTACCTGCTGCTGACGCATAAGCCGCCTGCAACAGCGATTATGTCAGGTAGTGGCGCAGCGTCAGGCACTGCGCTATCAGAATATACCTTATTTTACCTTGCATCGGATATTAATGCGTAATCAGGGTGCCTTCTTTTTCACCCATCACCACGCGACGCAGTGCACCAGGCTTGTTCATATTGAAGACGCGAATCGGCAGCGCGTGGTCGCGCGCCAGCGTAAAGGCGGCCAGATCCATAACTTTAAGCTCTTTTTCCAGCACTTCAGCGTAGCTGAGCTGATCGTACAGCGTCGCGTCCGGGTTTTTAACCGGATCGGCTGAGTAGACGCCGTCTACTTTCGTCGCCTTCAATACGACGTCCGCTTCAATTTCAATGCCGCGCAGGCAGGCCGCAGAATCGGTGGTAAAGAACGGGTTGCCGGTACCCGCAGAGAAGATCACCACGCGGTTATTACGCAGCAGGCTGATCGCTTCGGCCCAGCTGTAGTTATCACAGACGCCGTTAAGCGGGATGGCAGACATCAGGCGTGCGTTCACATAGGCGCGGTGCAGCGCATCACGCATCGCCAGGCCGTTCATGACGGTCGCCAGCATGCCCATGTGGTCGCCGACTACGCGGTTCATGCCCGCCTGAGCCAGACCTGCGCCGCGGAACAGGTTGCCACCACCAATCACCACACCTACCTGGATGCCCAGCTCAACCAGCTCCTTCACCTCTTGCGCCATGCGGTCAAGCACGCTCGCGTCGATACCAAAACCTTCGGCACCCTGCAGGGCCTCGCCGCTCAGTTTCAGTAAGATACGTTGGTATACAGGTTTTGCGTTGGTCGCCATGGTCAATTCTTCCTGGAGGATAAGATGAATGAGAAGTTAAATCTGGTGAATCATCCGCTTAGCGCGTCAAAAAAGCTATTGGGATGAGACTGAAAATCACTGCGTCAAAACGCAGACAAAAAAGAACCGCCTCGCGGCGGTTCCGGTCATTCATTAAGACTGTTTGGACATTGCAGCCACTTCAGCTGCAAAGTCGGTTTCAACTTTCTCAATGCCTTCGCCCACTTCAAAGCGGATGAAGTTGATGACGTCTGCGCCTTTCTCTTTCAGCGCCTGACCAACAGTTTTGCTTGGGTCAATAACGAAAGCCTGACCAGTCAGAGAGACTTCGCCGGTGAATTTCTTCATGCGGCCTTCAACCATCTTCTCTGCGATCTCTTTTGGCTTACCAGACTGCATCGCGATATCCAGCTGTACCTGGTACTCTTTCTCAACCACGTCAGCAGAAACATCTTCTGGCTTAACGAATTCTGGCTTGCTCGCCGCAACGTGCATTGCGATCTGCTTGCTCAGCTCTTCATCAGCAGCAGTGGTAGAAACCAGAACGCCGATACGCGCGCCGTGCTGATAGCTGTTCAGCTGAGCACCTTCCAGTACTGCTACACGACGGATATTGATGTTCTCACCAATTTTAGCAACCAGTGCAACACGCTCTTCTTCGAACTGTGCTTTCAGCGCTTCAACGTCGGTGATTTTGCCGGCAGTTGCCGCATCCAGAACTTTGTCAGCAAACGCCTGGAAACCGCCATCTTTAGCAACGAAGTCAGTCTGGCAGTTAACTTCCAGAATCACGCCGTAGCCTTCAACGATTTTGGTTTTGATCACGCCATCAGCTGCAACGTTACCCGCTTTTTTCGCAGCTTTGATTGCGCCAGACTTACGCATGTTTTCAATTGCCAGCTCGATGTCGCCGTTCGCTTCAGTCAGCGCTTTTTTGCAGTCCATCATGCCTGCGCCAGTACGCTCACGCAGTTCTTTTACCAATGCAGCGGTAATTTCAGCCATTCCAGAATCCTCGGTTCGTTTCCGGGTGCGTGGGCACGCGCAGAAACCTGTTGCGGAAAATTTACTCTGCCCCGCCAGCCCGTAACAGGGAGCGCGACAGACGGAGATAAATAAAAGGGGCCTGTGCGGCCCCTTATACAGATAACATCTGATGTCTAAGGGCTCTCAGAAAGAGCAATCCTTATTAAGCGTTTTCTAAAGACGCGTCTTCAGCCTGCTCAGCCAGATCCTGTGAACGGCCTTCGCGCACGGTAGTGGCAACAGCAGTCAGGTACAGGCTTACAGCACGGATCGCATCGTCGTTACCAGGGATAACGAAATCAACGCCATCTGGATCAGAGTTGGTATCAACGATAGCAAATACCGGGATACCCAGGTTGTTTGCTTCTTTGATTGCGATGTGTTCGTGGTCAGCATCAACAACAAACAGCGCATCTGGCAGACCGCCCATGTCTTTGATACCACCCAGGCTGTTTTCCAGCTTGGCCAGCTCACGAGCACGCATCAGTGCTTCTTTCTTGGTCAGTTTGTCGAACGTGCCGTCCTGAGACTGAGTTTCCAGATCTTTCAGACGTTTGATTGACTGACGAACGGTTTTCCAGTTAGTCAGCATACCACCTAACCAGCGGTGGTTAACGAAGAACTGGTCGCAGCTCAGAGCTGACTCTTTTACCGCTTCAGCAGCAGCGCGCTTGGTACCAACGATCAGGATTTTACCTTTGCGAGAAGAGATCTTCTGCAGCTCAGCCAGAGCGTCGTTGAACATTGGTACAGTTTTCTCAAGGTTGATGATGTGAACCTTGTTACGTGCACCAAAAATGAATGGCTTCATTTTTGGGTTCCAGTAACGGGTCTGGTGACCGAAGTGAACACCAGCCTTGAGCATGTCGCGCATGGAAACAGTTGCCATGATTACCTCTAAAGTATGTTTGGGGTTGGGCCTCCATGTATCCCATACGACCGACCTCTTTCAAGGCACCCCGGCGTATGTGTCGATACATGTGTGTTTTAGTACACATAATGAGATTTATGCGCTTCCTGCCGTCTCGCATTCGTAAGGCAGCAGAGAATCGTCGGCGCGCTTTATACCATAACAGGTATAAATACGCCAGCGGTTGTTAGCGCAAAACGTGTGCGGCAATCCCGATTTGGCAGCCCATTTGCTGCCTGCTAACATGACTGCCACAGAACTCATTATTGTCGAAAATTTCGGCGATTGCGGAAAAATTCATGGCTATCTCAATTAAAACTCCTGACGAAATCGAAAAAATGCGCGTGGCGGGCCGTCTGGCCGCGGAAGTGCTGGAAATGATCGCCCCTCACGTTGTGCCGGGTGTGACCACCGGTGAGCTTGATCGCCTCTGCCACGAGCACATTACGCAGAAGCAGCAGGCGGTTTCTGCCTGTCTGGGCTATCACGGCTTCCCTAAATCGGTCTGCATCTCGGTAAACGAAGTGGTGTGCCACGGTATTCCCAGCGACGACCGCGTTCTGAAAGACGGCGATATCGTGAACGTCGATGTCACCGTCATCAAAGATGAGTATCACGGCGACACCTCAAAGATGTTTATCGTCGGCAAGCCCACTATCCTCGGCGAGCGCCTCTGCCGCGTGACGCAGGAGAGCCTCTATATCGCTCTGCGTCTCGTGAAGCCGGGCATCCGCCTGCGTGAGCTGGGACGTGCGATTCAGCAATACGTTGAGGCGCAGGATTTCTCTGTGGTGCGTGAATATTGCGGTCACGGGATCGGCAAAGGCTTTCATGAAGAGCCGCAGGTGCTGCACTATGACGCCGACGACAGCGGCGTGGTGCTGCAGGCCGGCATGACGTTTACCGTGGAGCCGATGGTCAACGCAGGCGATTACCGCATCCGCACTATGAAGGATGGCTGGACGGTGAAAACCAAAGATCGCAGCTTGTCCGCACAGTATGAGCATACTATTGTGGTGACGGAAACTGGCTGTGAGATTCTGACGCTGCGTGAGGATGACACCATTCCGGCGCGGCTGGAAAACGTATAATCCTCTCTCTGCTACACACCGAGCCGGCTTAATGCCGGCTTTTTAATGCGCGAAGGGGCATGTTGATGAGCGGTAACGTGACCGAGGCAGTACACAAAATTCTCACCGATTCACCTGCCGGCTGGGCCGACGACGCCCTGACGCGTGAGCAGCTGAAAGCCGCGCTGGAACAGTTTCAGCACGCGCTGAGCCTCGCCTTTGATGCCGGCAGCGATGTGGAGTCGCTGATCGATACGCGCACGCTATTTATCGATCGCCTGCTGCGACGACTGTGGCGTTTTTTTGGTTTCGATACGCTAAGCGATATGGCGCTGGTGGCGGTAGGCGGCTATGGCCGTGGCGAGCTGCATCCGCTGTCAGACATCGACATTCTGATCCTCAGTCGTCAGCCGCTCAATGAAGCAGCCGCGCAGCGCACCTCTGAACTGATCACGCTGATGTGGGACCTGCGGCTTGAAGTGGGACACAGCGTGCGCACGCTTGAGGAGTGCCTGCTCGAGGGGTTATCCGATCTCACCGTGGCGACCAACCTGATTGAGTCGCGTATGCTGACCGGCGACGTCGCGCTGTTTCTTGAACTGCAGAAAAATATTTTCAGCGAAGGCTTCTGGCCCTCGTCACGTTTTTTCGCCGCCAAAATTGAAGAGCAGCAGGAGCGTCATCAGCGCTACCACGGCACCAGTTACAATCTCGAACCCGATATCAAAAGCAGTCCGGGCGGCCTGCGCGATATTCATACGCTGCAGTGGGTGGCGCGTCGCCATTTTGGTGCCACCACGATGGATGAGATGATGGGCTTTGGCTTTCTGACCGAAGCGGAACGCAATGAAATCAACGAGTGTCAGGAATTTCTCTGGCGTATCCGTTTCGCGCTGCATCTGACGCTGCCGCGCTACGACAACCGCCTGCTTTTTGATCGGCAGCTGACCGTAGCGCATCGCCTCAGCTACTCCGGCGAAGGCAATGAGCCGGTTGAGCGCATGATGAAAGATTTCTACCGCGTAACGCGCCGCATCAGCGAGCTGAACCAGATGCTGCTGCAGCTGTTTGATGAAGCGATCCTTGCGCTGCCAGCGACCGAAAAGCCGCGCGCGCTGGATGATGATTTTCAGCTACGCGGCGATCTGATCGACCTGCGCGATCCGGATCTGTTTCAGCGCGAGCCGCAGGCCATTCTGCGCATGTTTTATGTCATGGTACGCAACGCCTCGATTAGCGGGATCTACTCCACCACCCTGCGCCAGCTGCGCCATGCGCGCCGCCATCTGCAGCAGCCGCTGTGCCAGATTGCTGAGGCGCGACGCACATTTATGGCGATTCTGCGCCATCCCGGCGCGGTTAAACGCGCGCTGCTGCCAATGCATCGTCATAGCGTACTCTCCGCCTATACGCCGCTATGGGGCAACGTGGTCGGGCAGATGCAGTTTGACCTGTTTCACGCCTATACGGTGGATGAGCACACGATTCGCGTGCTGCAGAAGCTGGAAAGTTTTGCCGATGAGAGCACCCGGCCAAAGCATCCGCTGTGTGTGGAACTCTGGCCCCGCCTGCCGCAGCCGGAGCTGCTGCTGATGGCAGCGCTGCTCCACGATATTGCCAAAGGCCGCAACGGCGATCACTCAATCCTGGGCGCGCAGGATGCGCTGGAGTTTGCTGAGCTGCACAACCTCAACTCCCGTGAAACCCAGTTAGTGGCCTGGCTGGTACGTCATCATCTGCTGATGTCAGTCACGGCTCAGCGCCGCGATATTCAGGACCCGACGGTGATCCAGCAGTTCGCCGAGGTAATGCAGAATGAGAACCGTCTGCGCTATCTCGTCTGCCTCACCGTCTCCGATATCTGCGCCACTAATGAGAGTTTGTGGAACAGCTGGAAGCAGAGCCTGCTGCGCGAGCTGTTTTTTGCTACCGAGAAGCAGCTGCGACGCGGCATGGAAAATAGCCCGGATCTGCGTGAGCGGGTGCGCCACCATCGTCTGCAGGCGCTGGCGCTGCTGCGCATGGAGAACCTTAATGAAGAGCGGCTGCACCATATCTGGAGCCGCTGCCGCGCCGACTATTTTCTGCGCCATACGCCTAATCAGCTGGCGTGGCATGCCCGTCATCTGATTGACCATGACCTCAGCCAGCCGCTGGTGCTGGTCAGCCCGCAGGCGACGCGCGGCGGCACGGAAATTTTTATCTGGAGCCCGGATCGCCCCTATCTGTTTGCTGCCGTAGCGGGTGAACTCGATCGCCGTAATCTGAGCGTGCACGATGCGCAGATTTTCACCAGCCGCGACGGCATGGCAATGGACACTTTTATCGTTCTTGAGCCGGATGGCAGCCCGCTGTCACCCGATCGCCACCCGCTGATTATTCAGGCATTGCAGCAGGCGATTACGCAGCAGGAGTGGGTGCCGCCGCGCACCCGACGCCAGTCTGCCCGCCTGAAACATTTCAGCGTGGATACCGAGGTGAAATTTTTGCCGACCCACACTGACCGGCGCAGTTATCTGGAGCTGATCGCGCTCGATCAGCCGGGTCTGCTGGCCCGGGTGGGCGAAGTGTTTGCCGATCTTGGCGTATCGCTGCACGGCGCGCGCATCAGCACCATTGGCGAACGGGTCGAGGATCTCTTTATCCTTGCCAACAGCGAACGGCGTGCGCTGAATGCAGAAATGCGTGATGTGTTACAACAACGGTTGACAGAGGCCCTTAATCCAAACGATAAAGTGTCCTGAATCACACTGCACAGATAAATTGAATCCTGTCCGGACACATCCGGGCATCCGTATGACAGACTCAGGAAATAGCTATGCAACAGTTACAGAGCGTTATTGAATCCGCCTTTGAGCGCCGTGCTGACATCACGCCCGCCAGCGTCGACAGTGCCACCCGTGATGCGATCAATCAGGTGATTGACCTGCTGGATAGCGGCGAGCTGCGCGTCTCTGAAAAAATCGATGGCGAATGGGTAACGCATCAGTGGCTGAAAAAAGCGGTGCTGCTGTCGTTTCGCATCAATGACAATCAGGTTATGGAAGGGGCTGAAACCCGCTTCTATGACAAAGTCCCGATGAAATTTGCCGGCTGGGATGACGCGCGTTTCAAAGCGGCAGGTTTCCGTGTAGTGCCGCCTGCGGCCGTGCGCCAGGGCGCTTATATTGCGCGTAACACCGTGCTGATGCCCTCTTACGTCAACATTGGGGCTTTTGTTGATGAAGGCACCATGGTTGATACCTGGGCCACCGTGGGCTCGTGTGCTCAGATTGGCAAAAACGTGCATCTTTCCGGCGGCGTGGGTATCGGCGGTGTGCTGGAGCCACTGCAGGCTAACCCGACCATCATTGAAGATAACTGCTTTATCGGCGCGCGCTCTGAAATCGTTGAGGGTGTGATTGTCGAAGAGGGCTCAGTGATCTCGATGGGCGTTTACATCGGGCAGAGCACTAAAATTTACGACCGTGAAACCGGTGAAGTGCACTATGGTCGCGTTCCGGCCGGTTCAGTGGTGGTCTCTGGCAACCTGCCGTCGAAAGATGGCAGCTACAGCCTCTACTGCGCGGTAATCGTGAAAAAAGTGGATGCTAAAACGCTGAGCAAAACGGGTATCAACGAACTGCTGCGTACCATCGATTAACCTCCCGGCGTTATTCTTCTTCTGATGACGGTACCGGAAACAGTACCGTCATTTTTTCTTTACAGCCTGCCTGATATAACCTGTTTTGCGCCGCAAATTAACTGGTGCGTTTACTTTTCAAACAGTTCATAATCCGCGCCAGTTAATGCCGGACGCGCACTGTCTGACCCGGTTTTTCGTCTAAAGTTTATAAGTATGCCGTAAGCGTTCCGGATCCAACCTGGAACGATTGATGACATGTCTGCGCGCTCACTCACTCTCAGAGGGAATTTAAACGCCATGTATGACAACCTGAAAAGCTTAGGTATCAGCAATCCTGAAGACATCGATCGTTACAGTCTGCGTCAGGAAGCGAACAATGACATCCTGAAAATCTATTTCCGCAAAGATAAAGGTGAGTTTTTCGCCAAGAGCGTGAAATTCAAATATCCGCGCCAGCGCAAAACCGTGGTGGCCGAGCATAACGGTCAGGGTTTCCGTGAAATTCAGGAGATCAGCCCCAACCTGCGGTATGTTATCGATGAGCTGGATCAGATTTGCCAGCGCGATCGGGTTGAAGTGGATCTGAAACGCAAGATCCTCGACGATCTGCGCCATCTGGAGAGCGTGGTTTCAAATAAGATCGCTGAAATTGAATCCGATCTCGATCAGCTGACCCGCAACAGTCGCTGATCGGTTTACTGACCGCTTTCAGGCCAGCGCAGCTGGCCTTTTTTATGCCTGTTCATCCAGCTGCAGCGCCACATACAGCAGCAGCCGATCGTCAAAATTACCGAGATCCAGCCCGGTCAGCTCTGAAATCCGGTTCAGGCGATACTCCAGCGTATTGCGATGAATAAACAGCGCGCGTGCCGTGGCGCCAGGCTGCACGTTATGGCTGAACCAGGCAAGCAGCGTTCGCCGCAATAAACCGTTGGTATCGATGCTTCTGAGTTTTTCCAGCGGGCGTGCCAGTTCACCGGCCTGCCAGCCGCCACGCAGGCTGTCGAGCAGTACCGGCAGCACCAGATCCTGATAAAAAAAACTGCGCTGCTCCGGCATACGCTGCTTACCCACTGACATAGTGGTGCGGGCTGTACGCCACGAGCGCGCAATGCCGCCCGGACCCGGAAAATAATTGCCCAGCGCAATCCGCATGCGCACCTGGCCGCTTTCTCGCATGCGCTGCAGCAGCTGGTCAACGCGCCGGCGGTGATCGTCGTGATCGTAACGGCCGTGAGCGTTCAGCGCGGGTTTCAGTACCACCATCTCCGTCAGTGATACAATGGCGATCAGGTTATCGCGATCCGGTGTGGTAAGCAGCGTTTGCAGCTGCTGCAGCTCTGACATTGCGCTGTCCACACCGAGCTGGCCGCTATCCACTTCCACCACCGCCACCACGCGTGGCTGGTTAAGATCGATGCCCAGCCGCTGCGCCCATTCGTTCAGGGTTGGCGAGAGCGTGTCACTGCGGATCAGGTTGAGCACCAGCTCTTCACGCAGGCGGCTATCCTGCGCCAGCAAATGCAGCAGCCGCGCCTGCTCCAGCATCATCTCTGCCGTCATGCAGACCAGTTCACCATAGTGCCGCAGGGCAGCAGGTTCCCCGGTCAGCCCGATAACACCCACAATACTGCCTTCAATACGCAACGGCAGGTTGATGCCAGGCCGCACGCCGTGCAGATGCTTGGCTACCGCTTCATCGATATCCACTACCCTGCCCTGCGACAGTACCAGCAGCGCGCCCTCATGCAGCTCGCCGATACGTTCACGGTCGCCGCTGCCGATGATGCGCCCGCGCGCGTCCATCACATTGACATTGCTGTCGATAATTTTCATGGTGCGCGCAACGATATCCTGCGCAAGACGCGCATCAAGATGAGAAGTTGCCATGGATCACTTCCTGAGCAAGAGGCAAACCGACAGAATACGCATCCTGATGGCTGCTGACATTGTGCAATTGCACATAGTGGCGAAGAGATTGCGGGAAATGTTACCGGGCGCACAAAAGAAAAAAGGCGAGCCGCAGCCCGCCCTGTTTATGCACCGGGAATTACTGCATCAGTAGATAAAGCGACGCGTCGCCGCGCAGAATGTTGAGCGCCAGTACAGGCGGTTTCGTGTCGAGGATTTTACGCAGTTCGCCCAGGTTGCTGATCGCCTGCTGGTTAACCCCGAGGATGATGTCACCTTTCTTCAGGCCGATACGCGCGGCCGCGCTGCCTGCTTTCACGCTGTCAACGCGCACGCCTTTATGGCCATTGCTCTCCACATTACTGAGATCGGCGCCTTCAATACCGGTGTAAATGGTCGCCGACTGTACTTTGTCTTTGGTACTCTGCTGCAGCTCAACTGTCACGCTCTGAGATTTACCCTCGCGCAGCAGACCCAGCTGCAGTTTGGTGCCCGTCGGCAGCGAGCCCACTTCGGCACGCAGGGCAGCAAAGCTGCTCAGCGGCTTGCCATTCAGTGAAACCACCACGTCGCCGGCTTTTACGCCTGCTTTTGCCGCCGCAGAACCTGGCAGTACCTGGCTGACAAAGGCGCCGCGCTGGGCATCAACCTTCATCGCTTTCGCCAGTTCTGAGTTCAGCTCGGTACCAAGGATCCCCAGCTCACCGCGTTTTACCTGACCAAACTCCACCATCTGCGCCGTCAGGTTTTTGACCATCGAGCTGGGAATAGCAAAGCCGATACCGATGTTACCGCCATCCGGTGCCAGAATAGCCGTGTTAATACCAATCAGCTCGCCGTTCAGATTAACCAGCGCGCCGCCCGAGTTACCGCGGTTAATGGCGGCGTCGGTCTGAATGAAGTTTTCATAATTTTCCACATTCAGGCCGCTGCGTCCCAGCGCAGAGACAATGCCGGAGGTCACGGTTTCACCCAGCCCATAGGGATTGCCAATGGCAACGGTGTAGTCGCCTACCCGCAGCGTATCGGAATCGGCCATTTTAATGGCGGTCAGGTTTTTAGCATCCTGCAGCTGGATCAGGGCAATATCAGACTGCGGATCTTTACCGATGATTTTAGCTTCATAGCGGCGACCATCGCTGAGCTGAACCTGAATTTTTGTGGCGTTATCCACTACGTGGTTATTGGTAACCACGTAGCCTTTTTCAGCGTTAATAATGACGCCGGAACCCAGCGCACGGAATGGCTGTTTTGGTGCATTGCCGGGTGCGCCCTCATCTGCACCGCCGCCCTGGCAGAGCGGCGATCCCTGAAACGGGGATCCATCCTGACAGAACGGTGAATTATCGCCAAAGAACTGCTGGAACTGCTGCGGCATACGCGGGGTGTTTACCGCCGTACTGCCCTCAACGTTGATGCTCACCACGGAAGGCATCACTTTTTCCAGCATGGGTGCCAGGCTTGGCAGCTGCTGACTGGAGGAGGAAGCCGTCTCAGCGGCAAACACTGCAGCAGGCGCGCACGCCATACTCAGACTCAGTGCCAGCGCACTCAGCATCAATCTGTTTTTTTTCATTCGTTTTTTCTCTCTGAAAGTTGCAGCCTGACCATTGCTGTGGCCGTCATAACGGAGATAAATTTTATACGCAAAAAAGACGATAAAGTTTTGCCTAAAGGTAAATATTTATGCGTCGTCTTTACAAAACTGGCCCTATTCTACTGCCATCATCCGGCGATATTCATCCCATGCGTAATTATCTGTCATGCCGCTGATATAATCCTGAATAAGACGAAAGCGATAATAGCGCTCCCACAACAGCCGCTGATATTTATGTTCTACAATGCGCGCACGCATCTGCTGCTGATATGCTTTTCGGTGTTTGCCGGAAAGTTTATGAAACAGGCGCGTTTCAATAGGATGATCCGCCAGATAATCGTCATTCATTAACGTAGTAAATTGCTCATAATCGAGCTGCATCAGCGACTGATAGATTTCCAGCAGACCTTTAATTACCCGGTAGCCCTGCAGCTCCAGCTGCTCTACCTCAGGATGATTGAATACCTGCTGGCGCGCCACGGTTTTAAACAGCTTCAGCAGGCGCCCTTCATCACCGTCATCTTCCAGCAGGGCGTGATTGAAATTGCCGGTAAAAATTGCCGGCAGGTTATCAACAAAGCGCCGCACGGCGTGACCCACCAGCAGATTCTGCACATTGACGCGCAGTGACATAAAAAACTGGTCGCTGATGCTGCGCCGTTTTTTCTGATTCGCCTCTTTCCAGGCTTCACCAATGGTGCGGCTAAATGCATCACCGGGAATAAGCGGCCCCCAGGCTTTGACCAGCGCGTGATAGAGCGTATCCACGGTAAATATCGCTTTTTCAACGGCGTCATCCAGATCGGCAATACAGTATGAAATATCATCAGCCGCCTCCATTATCCAGGTCAGCGGGTAGCGATGATGTTCTGCCAGATCGGTGGCGGCGCGCAGCTCTGCAATATATTCCCGTTCAGAGAGATAAAAGCCGGGTTTTTTCATCAATACGCTGAATTCAGCCGGCTTCTCCCCCTGCCACCAGGCAGGCGCGGTATATTTCAGAATGCAGGCGACCTGTGCATAGCTGAGGTTAAGCTGCAGCAGCGTATGGACCAGCCGAATCGCCTGCGCATTCCCCTCAAAATTGCACAGATCCTGACGAATCATTGCATTCAGTTCGCTAAAGTCAGCCTGCTGCTCGTCGCTGGCCACGCCGGCAACCAGCGGATCGACCAGTTCTGCCGGCAGATTATCTTCAAACCAGTCATTAATCGCCGCTTCGCCAAAATGACCAAACGGCGGGTTGCCGACGTCATGCAGCAGACAGGCCATCTCGACCAGCGTCTCCGCAGCGCCTTCAAAACCGTCCAGGCCATACAGCTCCAGCCCGCCGCCCTGCGTTTTCAGGGTATGCAGGATCTCTTTGGTGATGTAACGCCCGGTCTGCTGGACTTCCAGCGAATGGGTCAGCCGCGAGCGCACCGCTGCGTTACGCTCCAGCGGAAATACCTGGGTTTTCTGCTGCAGCCGGCGGATAGCGGCGGAGTTAATAATCCGGCCGCGATCGCTCTCAAAATGGCGGGTAATCGCGTATTCACCTTCCGGCGCTTTACGGCTGGTATAAGGGCGCGTGAAACCGATCTTCTTCCTGAAATTAATCGCCACCATAGCGGGCCCTCTTTTTGGTGAATTCATCGCTTTGAAGCCATGATAGACTATGCCTCAGTTTCCTCTTAAACATCTATAAACACAGCGAGATTCTTTATGAAAGCAGGCATTATTGGCGCGATGGAGCAGGAAGTTACCCTGCTGCGTGACAAAATTGAAAACCGTCAGACGCTGAAGCTGGCCGGCTGTGAGATCTATACCGGTACCCTGAATGGCGTTGAGGTTGCCCTGCTGAAATCAGGAATCGGGAAAACGGCTGCCGCGCTGGGCACAACCCTGCTGCTGCAGCTCTGCAAACCCGATCTGGTGATCAATACCGGCTCCGCGGGCGGCCTTGCGCCGACGCTGCAGGTCGGGGATATCGTGGTATCCGATGAAGTTCGCTACCACGATGCCGACGTCACGGCTTTTGGCTATGTGCCGGGCCAGATGGCAGGCTGCCCGGAAGCGTTTGTAGCGGACAGCCAGCTGGTTACGGCCGCAGAGCAGACGATCAGCGAGCTGCAGCTGAATGCCGTGCGCGGGCTGGTGGTCAGCGGTGACGCATTTATCAACGGTGCAGAACCTTTAGCCCGCATCCGCTCGCTGTTCCCGCAGGCGATCGCCGTGGAGATGGAAGCCACCGCCATTGGCCATGTCTGTCATCAGTTTAACGTGCCGTTTGTGGTGGTACGCGCAATCTCTGACGTGGCCGATAAAACATCCCACCTGAGTTTTGATGAGTTTCTCAGCGTGGCAGCCCGACAATCCTCCCTGATGACAGAACGCCTGCTGGCCCGGCTGACGCATGGCTAAGTGGCTGTTCACCGGGCTGCTGCTGCTCTGCAGCGGCCTGGTTTTTGCTGCTCCGCGCGTTATTACCCTCGCTCCGCATCTTACAGAAATGGCCTTTGCCGCCGGTATCACGCCGGTGGCGGTCAGCGCCTGGTCCGACTATCCATCCGCTGCCCGGACGCTGCCACAGGTGGCGAACTGGCAGGGCATCGGGATTGAGAAGGTGCTGCAACTGAAACCGGACGTGGTACTGGCGTGGCGTGGCGGTAATCCGGCCCGTCAGATTGAGCAGCTGCAGCATGCTGGCGTCAATGTGATATGGATTGATCCACAAAGCCTGGATGAGATGATTGATGCCGTGCAGTCGCTGGCGCGCTGGAGCCCGCAGCCGGAACAGGCTGTTTCAGCGGCGCAGGCGCTGCGGGCACAGGCGGCGGCATTGCGCCAGCGCTACCGGCACGCTGACCCGGTGGCGCTGTTTCTGCAGTTCGGGCAACAGCCTTTGTTTACCGCTTCACGAAATACGCTGCAAAATGAGATCGTTACGCTGTGCGGCGGGCAGAATATTTTTGCCGACAGCAGGGTAAGCTGGCCGCAGGTCAGCCGGGAACAGGTGCTGACACGGCAGCCGCAGGCGATTGTTATCGGCGGTGATACCGCTCAGGCCGCCAGCGTCCTCCGGTTCTGGCAGCCGCAGCTTAACGTACCGGTGATTGCCATCAACCCTGACTGGCTGAGCCGTCCCGGTCCGCGCCTGCTGCTGGCGGCGCAGCAGCTCTGCTCTGTTCTGCATCCGGTAAAAAAATAAGCGTAAACGCATAAAGTTCAGCCGGTATTTGTCGACAATTAAGAAAGCAGGCACGGCAGCCACGTAAGCTCTGTGCCCTTTTAGCGCAACGCGCTTTTGACTACACCAGGAATTAATCATGACCCGAGCTGTGCTGCTGGCCATCATGCTGGCGGGCGCTGCGTCCGCCACGGCGGCAGGCACCACCGGCTCGATTGCGGTGTCGCTGACTATCGTGTCACGCTGCACTGTCTCATCCGCCGGTGCACCCGGGCTGCCCGCCGCTGACTGCGGCGGCGGCAGCGGCGCTCAGCCGCGTATTTCCCGGCAGACGCTCACCGGCGATGCGCGCCGGCACGACACAACACAATTAGTCACTATTGAGTGGTAGGACTGGCTGCCGGAACGGCAGCCAGATCGGCATCAGATGCTGAAAGAGGAGCCACAGCCGCAGGTGGTTTTAGCATTGGGGTTGGTAACAATAAAGCGCGAACCTTCCAGACCTTCGGTGTAGTCCACCGATCCGCCCACCAGGTACTGCAGGCTCATCGGATCCACTACCAGCGATACGCCCTGCTTTTCGATGGTCATATCGCCATCGTTCATCTGGTCATCAAAGGTAAAACCGTACTGGAAGCCACTGCAACCGCCGCCGGTGATATAGACGCGCAGTTTCAGCGCCGGATTCTCTTCATCCGCAATCAGATTTTTTACTTTGTTGGCTGCTGCATCGGTAAACTGCAAAGGCAGCGCTGCTACGTCATCACTCATGTTTTACTCCGGGTAAACGTCCAGGTCAGAAAACAACCTTAATCACGCTATTATCTGCCAGCCGCCCGGTGCAATCAAGTAGCGCCCTTGACACTGTGTGCCCCTGAAATGAACTACAGTTTAAACCCTGAGTGCGCGAGGCCCCGGCTGCGCGCCGCGTGACGGTTCACCGTCGCGGCATCTTCCCGTAGAATGGCGGGAAGATTTTTTCCAAACAGCTGGAGCCGAACCATGAGTAAGTCAGAAAATCTGTACACCGAAGCGCAACGTCTTATTCCCGGCGGCGTGAACTCCCCGGTGCGCGCGTTTACCGGTGTTGGCGGCGTACCGCTGTTTATTGAACGCGCCGACGGTGCCTTTTTATATGACGCAGATGGTAAAGCCTATATCGACTATGTCGGTTCATGGGGCCCGATGGTACTGGGTCACAACAACGCGACCATTCGCAATGCGGTCATTGAGGCTGCTGCGCGTGGCCTGAGCTTTGGTGCGCCGACGGAAATGGAAGTAAAAATGGCGGAGCTGGTGTGCGAGCTGGTACCGAGCATGGATATGGTGCGTATGGTGAACTCCGGTACGGAAGCGACCATGAGCGCCATCCGTCTGGCACGCGGCTTCACCCATCGCGACAAAATTATTAAATTTGAAGGCTGCTACCACGGCCATGCCGACTGCCTGCTGGTTAAAGCGGGTTCCGGTGCGCTGACGCTGGGTCAGCCGAACTCTCCTGGCGTGCCGGCTGATTTTGCCCGCCATACCCTGACCTGCACCTATAACGATCTCGCCTCCGTGCGCGCGGCGTTTGAACAGTATCCGGACGATATCGCCTGTATTATTGTGGAACCGGTCGCCGGCAACATGAACTGTATTCCGCCACAGCCTGATTTCCTGCCGGGCCTGCGCGCGCTGTGCGATGAATTTGGCGCCCTGCTGATTATCGATGAGGTAATGACCGGTTTCCGCGTGGCGCTGGGCGGCGCCCAGGCCTACTACAACGTGACGCCTGACCTGACCTGTCTCGGTAAAATCATCGGCGGCGGCATGCCGGTCGGCGCATTTGGTGGCCGCCGTGACGTGATGGACGCGCTGGCACCCACCGGCCCGGTCTACCAGGCGGGCACGCTGTCAGGTAACCCGATTGCGATGGCAGCCGGCTTCGCCTGCCTGACACAGATCGCCCAGCCAGGCACGCACGCCACGCTGACCGAACGCACCACCCAGCTGGCTGAAGGCCTGCTGGCTGCCGCACAGGCAGAAAATATTCCGCTGGTGGTTAACCACGTGGGCGGCATGTTTGGTCTGTTCTTTACCGATGCTGCCAGCGTAACCTGCTACGCAGATGTCACCCGCTGTGACACAGAGCGTTTTAAGCGCTTCTTCCATCTGATGCTGGATGAGGGGATCTACCTGGCCCCATCCGCTTATGAGGCGGGCTTTATGTCGCTGGCGCATACGCCGGAAGATATTGAGCGCACCGTTGCTGCGGCACGGCGCTGCTTTGCGCAGCTGTAATGGTTGCTCTGAAGAGCGCCCTGCTCTGCCCTGACAGGCCATAACAAAAAGGTGCGCCGCGGCGCACCTTTTTTATATCACGCCCGGCGCAGCAGCCAGATGAAATAGGGGGCGCCAAAGAAGGTTGCCATCAGCCCTGCCGGGATCTGATCCGGAAACGCCAGCATTCTGCCGCACCAGTCAGCGACCAGCATCAGCCCGGCGCCGATCACGCCAGCCATCATCATCTGCGGCAGCGCGCGCCGGAAGCCGAGCATCCGCACAATATGCGGCGCCATCAGCCCGATAAAGCTCAGCGGTCCCACCGTCAGCGTTGCGGCAGCGGTCAGTGCGGCCGCCAGCAGCAGCAGCAGCAGCCTTGAGGCAGTCAGCGACATCCCCGCTGAACGGGCGGTTGCGCTGCCGAGCGGCAGCAGCGTCAGCCAGCGGCTTGCCAGGGGCGCCAGCGCAACCAGCACCAGAGCGATAGCCGCACTCTGCAGCGCCTGCGGCAGCGTAATGTTATAGGTGGAGCCCGAGACCCAGCTCAGCAGCCCCGCCATGCGCGGATCGCCACTCGCCATCAGCAGCATCAGCAGCGTCGCAAACGCGCTGTTCAGCGCCATCCCTGCGAGCAGCATACGCTGCGGTGAAAAGCCCCCCCGGCTGGCAACCAGCATAATCACGCCGAGCGTTAATGCGCCTCCGGCTATCCCTGCCGGCAGCAGCCACGCCAGCGCATCGCCTGGCACAAAAAACAGCATCAGCACGACGCCGCATGCCGCCCCGGAGCTGATACCCAGCACTTCCGGGCTGGCCATCGGGTTGCCGGTCAGACGCTGGATCAGCGTGCCCGCCACGCCCAGCATCAACCCCACCGCCAGCGCCGCCAGCACGCGTGGCGCGCGCCACGGCAGCAGCTGCTGCAGCATGTCACCGCTGACCCATGCCCAGCCTGTGGCGTTACGACCAAAACTGATCCCCGCAATCGTCAGCAGCAGCAGCACGGCCAGCCCCGTCAGCACCCAGTGCAGAACACGCTGACGCTCGGCCGGCACCCGATCGCCGCTGTTCATTTCCGGCGGCTGAGACCCGGCACGCAGTCGCGGCAGCAGCCACAGCAGCAGCAGCACGCCGGTCAGCGCCGTCGCCGTCCCGGTCGAAATCTCACGCCAGTACACCGTGAGCAACTGCACCGACTGATCGGCCAGCCACAGCAGCAGGGCGCCAATCAGCGGAGCCAGCAGAATGCGGCTGAGCAGCCGCCGCGCGCCCAGCATTTTTGCCAGCAGCGGCGCAAACAGGCCGATAAAACCGATAATGCCGGCAATGTTCACCAGCTGCGCGCTGAGCAGAATTGCCAGCGCAAGCGCGGCAACGCGCGCGACGGAAAGCGACAGGCCAAGATTTTTTGCCACGCTGTCATCCAGTCCCATCAGCGTCAGCGGACGCAGCAGCGCCAGCGTCAGCACAAACGCCAGCAGCAGCCGGGGCCAGAGCAGCGCCACGTTGTGCCCGTCCAGCTGATTAAGCGCCCCGGTACTCCAGAGGAACATATTCTGCAGCTGATCGTGATTAAAAATGGCAAAGACCTGATTAACCGCGCCGGCGTACAGGCTCAGAACCAGCCCGGCAAGGATCAGCGTCACCGGTGAAAGCCGTCTGCCCCACGCCACGCCAAACACCAGCACGCCGACCAGCAGCGCCCCGCCTGTCGCGGCAAACTGCTGCGTAAGCTCACCACCCGGCAGCTGCCACAGCGTGGCAACGGTAATGCCCAGCTGGGCGCCGGAAGAGATGCCGAGCGTGGCAGGCTCTGCCAGCGGATTACGCAGCACCTGCTGAAACAGCAGGCCCGCCAGCCCCAGTCCGGCACCGAGCAGCAGCGCCAGTGCCAGACGCGGCAGCAGACTGTAGTGAAATACCATCTGGTGAATTGCATCGGTATCGGGCGTGAAAAGCGCCTGCGGCCACTGCGCCAGCGGCAGCGTGTGCTGCAGGTTGATACCCGTCAGCAGCAGTGCGACAGCAAACAGCGCGCTCAGCAGCGCCGCGGGAAACAGAGAGATACGCATTAGCGGGACTCCAGCGCGCTTTCCAGCACGCGTACAAAACGCAGGGCGGCCAGCGTGGCGCCGTAATACCATACGGCCGGTACGCGCCGGAAGCGGCCTGCGCGTACAAACGGCAGCGCCTGCCACAGCGCGGTGCGGGTCACCTGCTGCATATCGCGTTGATTATCGTGGTCAAAGCAGAGCACTTCAACGTTGCCCACCTCTGCCAGCCGCTCCAGGCCAATCACCGCGCTGCCCCAGTAGCTGGTTTCTCCCTGCCAGGCGCTGGTAAGGCCGAGCCGCTGCATCACATCAAGAAACAGGCTGTTTTGTCCGAAGACAATGGCGTGCCGGCTGTCGAGCAGCGACATCAGCAGGATCGGGCGTCCGGCCCATCGCTGCAGGCGCGTCCTTGCTGCCGCCAGCTGCTGTTCTGTCTCCTGCAGATGCTGCTCCGCCTGCGCTTCGCGGCCAATGCGCGCACCCAGCTGCCGCAGCGAGCGTTGTGCGGCGCTGAACGGTTTACCGTCACCGCTGTGAAGCGAAAAACCCAGCGTCGGGGCGATGTGCTGCAGCGTTTCTGCTGTCGGACCAAAGCCGCTATAGTACAGAATCAGCGAGGGCTCCAGCTGCGTCATCAGCTCCAGATTAGGTTCACCACGCAGCCCGATATCAATCGTGCTGGCGGGCAGCGGCGGCTCGCCAACCCAGATGTTGTAGTTATGCACGTCGGCCACGCCGAGCGGCGCCACACCCAGCGCCATCAGCAGTTCAGCAGAGAGCCACTCCAGCGCCAGAATGCGTGAACAATCCGGCACGGCAGCAGGCAGCGGCGCGCACTGCATTAACGGTGAAAGCGCCAGCGCCGTCAGCAGACGACGACGGGTCAGTGAGATCATCCCTGCTCCTCAGCAAACAAAACTGACGGGTGCGCCGCCCTGCGGGTGCGGCAGTATGCCCATCGGAATGCCATAGATAGTGCCCAGCACGTCAGCCTGCATGATTGCCTCCGGCTCGCCTTCGGCAATAACCTCGCCCTGACGCAGCGCTACCAGCCGGTCGCAGTAGCGCGCCGCCATGTTGATATCGTGCAGGACGGCAATCACGGTGAGTCCGCGTTCGCGGCTCAGCCGCTGGATCAGTGCCAGCACCTCAACCTGATGCGCAATGTCCAGCGCCGACGTCGGCTCATCCAGCAGCAGACAGCGGCTGTTCTGCGCCACCATCATCGCCAGCCAGGCGCGCTGACGCTCGCCGCCGGAAAGGCTATCCACCAGGCGGCCGGCAAAGGGTTTCAGCCCCACCAGCGCAATCGCTTCTTCCACCCGGTTGCGATCTTCCGCACCGTAACGTCCCAGCGCACCGTGCCACGGGTAGCGCCCCATTGCGGTGAGTTCACGCACCGTCATGCCTTCGGCTGCGGGCAGCTGCTGGGGCAGATAAGCAACCTGACGCGCAAACGCTTTGCTGTTCCAGTGCGCCACCGGTTCGCCGTTCAGCAGCACTTCTCCTGCCGTCGCAGCATGGTGACGCCCCAGCATTTTCAGCAGGGTCGATTTTCCCGAGCCGTTATGGCCAATCAGTGCGGTGACTTTCCCCGGTGTAAACGTGAGCGACAGCGGCTGCAGCAGCGTACGCCCCGGCACGTGAAAGCTGGCATTCTCCAGCGCAAAAGTGGTTTCGGCGTAGTCCGGATGCAGCATGGTACTCCCTGGCTAACGGGCGCAGCGCGCCCGGATATCAGTTTCAGAAACGGAAGGTGGCGGTGCCAACGATACGGCGCTCAGCGCCCCAGTAGCAGGCGTAGTCGCGGTAGCAGCTGGCCACGTAGTCACGATTGAACAGGTTGTTGACGTTGACGCCCACAGTCGAACCCGGCAGGCCGAAGCGACCCAGATCGTACTTCAGCGCGGCGTCTACCGTGGTGTAAGCGGCGACATCGAAGTTCTGGTTCGCGTTGCTACCGCTGGCATACAACCCTTTGCTTTCACCGACGTAACGCACACCGGCACCGATAGTTACGCCCGATAGCGCCGTGTCATGGAAGGTGTAGTCGCCCCACAGCGATGCCATGTGCTTCGGCACTTGCACCGGCGTGCGGCCTTTCAGCAAGTTATCTTCGGTGTATTCCGCATCGGTGTAAGAGTAAGCCGCCGTCAGGTTGATGCTGGCGTTCACCGCGGCTTTCGCTTCCAGCTCCACGCCGCGTGAGCGAATTTCGCCGCTCTGCACGCTAAATTGCGGATTGTTGGGATCGGCCGTCAGGTTTTTGGTTTTGGTAAGCTGATACACAGCGGCCGTCATAACAATCGGACGATCTTTCGGCACGTATTTTACGCCTGCCTCATACTGCTTAGCGCGTGAAGGATCGAATGCCTGACCGTTCCCTGTCGCACCGGCATTCGGAATAAACGCTTCGCTGTAGCTGAAGTAAGGTGCGATACCGTTATCGAATACGTAGTTAAGCCCACCACGCCAGGTAAATGCCTGATCATTCTGACGGTCTACGGAATTTTCCACCCGGTCGGTAACGGAGTTCATCGCGTAATCGTAGCGGCCACCGAGCGTTAACACCCAGCGGTTCCATTCCATTTGATCCTGCGCATACAGGCCGGTCTGGCGCTGCTGATTTAAATGCTGATAAGGATTGGTATAAGGCGTATAGCTGTCATCACCATATTGCGGATTGAATGGGCTAAGGCCACTGGCGACACCAAACTGACCATCAATATCGTTACGGGCGCGCTGGAAATCAACGCCCAGCAGTAAGGTATGAGCTAAATCACCGGTAGCAAAGTTAGCCTGAGCCTGCGTATCAAACGCGAACTGGTTGAGTTTCTCTTTCGAGAATGCCGCATTACGGGTAATACGTTGATTATCAGGGTTATAACCAAAGCCATAAATGCTGCGGTAATCCGTACGCAGTTCGGCATAGCGCAGGTTCTGCCGTACCGTCCAGGTATCGCTGAAGCTATGCTCAACGCTGTACCCGACCATTTTGGTGTTGCGCGAAATCTTGTTGCTGTCTTCGCCTTCATCAAAATCGGTCGGCAGCTTGTAACTGCTGCCCTCCGGGCGGGTGATGCCCACCACCGTGCCTTCGCGCGGCAGCCAGCCGTAATAGCCGGTTTCCGGTTCATTCTGGAAGTAAGTCAGCAGGTCAAAACGCGTATTTTCGTCCGGACGCCAGCTGAACGAAGGCGCAATGGTGTAGCGCTTCTCTTTATTACGTGCCTGCTGCGCATCCGCGCTGCGTGCGAGACCGGTCAGACGATAGCTGTAGACGCCTGCGTCATCGAGCGCGCCGCCAAAATCGAAGCCGGTTGAGAACAGATTGTCGTTGCCCATCTGAAACTGCACTTCACGCAGCGTCTCCTGCGTAGGACGCTTGCTGACCAGCGCCACCACGCCGCCCGGATTACTTTTTCCATAGAGCACCGATACCGGGCCGCGCAGCAGCTCCGCACGCTCCAGGAAGTAGGGATCGAGGGCGAATTCTGAGTAGTTGTCGCCCTGCAGTTTCAGGCCATCCAGATACTGATTGGTATTGGTTTCGCTGAAGCCGCGAATCGAGAGTGCATCAATCACGTCAGAACTGCCGCGGTTACCGGTCAGTACGCCAGGGGTATAGTTGAATGCCCCTTTAACGCTGGTGACGGCATGCATCGCCATCTCTTCCTGCGTCACAACCGAAACCGACTGCGGGTTTTTCTCAATCGGCGTATCGGTTTTGGTGCCGGTGGCGCTCTGCTTCGCCGCAATGGTCGGGGCCGGGCCCCAGGCGCTCTCCTGCGCCACCGCGCCGGTATCGGCAGCGGTGACAACAACAGTCTCTTCTGCCAGCGCCTGCGCGCTCAGCGTACCCAGTGTTAACGCAATGAATAAAGCCAGCGGGCGACGAGGCGTCAGCACCGGCCGGAAAAAAGTAGTTCGCGCACTCATGAAGGAGTCTCTCAACAGATGAACAATGCGGGCGAATGAAAACGATAATGATTATCAGACGCAAAGATTCTAGGCGAAGCTGCGCGCGATCTGCAAGATGTAATCTGCGCTAACGGCCCGATCGCTGCCCGATTGCAGCAATTTTTGATCGCGGATAAAAATCAGAGACAAAAAAAGGGCGCCGGAGCGCCCTGTATGAAGAGATGACTTATTTACTGCCGAACATATCTTTGATCCAGCCCGCCACGCCGTCAGAATCCTTCTGTTCATTCTGCTGCTGAGGCTGCTGTTGCTGTTGCTGTTGCTGCTCAAGCTGCTGTTGCTGCTGCTGCTGGAACACCTGCTGCTGCTCCATCTGCTGCTGGCAGAGCGCGGCCGGATCCAGCGTCCAGACAGGCAGTGAACGCCAGGTGCTGCTGCCGGATCCGCATACGAAATTACCTGCCGAATCAACGTTCATCTGCGTGATATCTTCCGGCGGCGTCAGCACCAGCGGCATCGGTGCCTGATTATCGAGATAGCGACGGTAGATCTGCATTGCGCCGCTGGAGCCATAAAGTTTCGACGTCTGGTTGTTATCACGTCCGACCCAGGTAATCGCCACTTCTTTGCCATCAACACCGGCAAACCAGCTGTCGATCAGATCGTTGGTGGTGCCGGTTTTGCCCGCCAGATGTGCTTTAGGATAGCGCGCGCCCAGCGCATGCGCGGTACCGCGTTCCGCCACCTGCTGCATGGTATAGAGCGTCAGATAGGCCGCCTGAGCAGGCTCCACGCGCTGTGCCTGCGGGAAGCTCTGGAACAGCACCGAGCCATCTTCGGCAATCACCGAACGCACCGCTGACAGATCAGCGCGGTTGCCGCCGCTGGCGATTGACTGGAACGCCTGCGCCACTTCCACCGGCGTCAGGTTCAGCGCCCCCAGCAGCATCGCCGGCACCGGGTGCAGCTGATCTTTCGATACCCCCAGTTTATTCCAGGTATCCACTACCGCATCCAGTCCCAGCGTCATACCGAGATTAACGGTTGGTACGTTCATGGAGTTAGTCAGCGCATCCACCAGCATCACTTTGCCGCTGAAACGACGATCGTCGTTCATCGGCTTCCAGACGCTGCCGTTAGGCTGCTTCAGCGCAATCGGTTCATCCGCGATCCAGCTGTTCAGCCGGTAGCTGTTAGGCTGACTCAGTGCGGTAAGATAGGTAGCCGGTTTGGCCAGCGAGCCAATAGAGCGGCGCGCCTGCAGCGCACGGTTATAGCCGGCAAACTGCGGATCGGAACCGCCCACCATGGCACGTACTTCACCGCTGAAACGGTCTACCACTACCATAGCGGTTTCCAGATCTTTCAGCCCGCGCTGTTTTTTCAGCGTCGGAATGCCCTCTTCTACCGCCTTTTCCGCCGCGTCCTGTGAAACCGGATCGAGCGTAGTGAAAATTTTCACGCCCGAGAGATCTTTTACCTTATCGCCCAGCTTCGCCTGCAGTTCATTACGCACCATCTGCATAAAGGCGGGCTGCGGGGTGATCACGCCGCCTTTCGGCTGGACGCCCAGCGGACGCGCCGAGAGCATGTCATACAGCTCCTGGTCGATCACCTGCTGCTGCTGTAACAGACGCAGCACCAGATTACGTCGCTCCAGTGCCAGCTTTGGATTACGCCACGGGTTGTAGAGCGAGGCTCCTTTTACCATTCCTACCAGCATCGCCTGCTGATCGAGGCTGAGCTCATCAACCGGACGCCCGAAATAGTAGAGGCTGGCCAGCGGGAAGCCGCGGATCTGATCGTTACCGGCCTGGCCGAGATAGACCTCATTGAGATAAAGCTCAAGGATGCGATCTTTGCTGTAACGCGCATCCATGATCACTGCCATATAGGCTTCGCGCGCTTTACGCCATAGTGAACGCTCATTGGTCAGGAACAGGTTTTTTACCAGCTGCTGCGTCAGCGTACTGCCGCCCTGCACCGCTTTTCCGGCGGTGATGTTGGCGAGAAACGCACGGCCAATTGAGTAAGGGCTGATCCCGTCATGCTCATAGAAGTGACGATCTTCGGTCGCGATCAGCGTATCAACCAGCAGATCCGGGAAGCCGGCACGCGGCACAAACAGACGCTGTTCGCCGTTAGGCGACTGCAGCATGGTGATCAGGCGCGGATCGAGACGGAAGAAGCCGAAGTCGCGTCCGGTATCGAGATTTTTAATGCCGGACAGCTCATCATTACTGAAGGTCAGACGCGCGTTAATCTGTCCCTCTTTACTGTCCGGAAAATCAAACGGCCGGCGCAGCAGATCGATGGTGTTACCTTTGACGCTGAACTCACCCGGACGCGTAATGCGCGACACTTCGCGATACTGCGTGCCTTCCAGCAGCGCAATCATCTCTTTCTTATCATAGGCCATGCCAGGCTCAAGGCTGACCATGCGTCCGTAGACGGCGGCAGGCAGCTGCCAGACTTTGCCATCAATACGGCTGCGGATCTCGGAGTCGAGATAGACACCCCAGGCCGCCATCACGACAACAACGATCAGGAAGAGCTTGATCAGCCAGCCTAACCAGCGGCGTTTGCCGCGCTGCGGACCTTTCCCTCTTCCTTTACTTTTCGGTGGCACCGGAGCGCTCTCCTCATAATCATCATCAATATCAGTTTGCCCGATGTGACCATCAGGCTCTTTGCGGGTCCCGCGCCGCGCGGTCGTGCGCGGCGGCTTTGGCGCTTTTCCTTTGCGCCCAATAGGTTCGCGATCGTTCCCAGACATACTCTTTTCTCTCCAGGCATAGCGGTGGCTGCGGCCGTTACTCTAACTGCTTTCTCCCGCGGCGCATGGCAGAACCCTCTGAATTCGATCCACAGGATTACGGGGAAAACTTTTTGGTGCGCCTTGTTGGCAGGGCGCTGGCCGGATCGTCCGGCCATGGGTGTTTGGGATAGCGCCCTTTCATCTCTTTCTGCACCTCGGGATACGCCCCGCGCCAGAACGCCGCCAGATCGCGGGTGATCTGCAGCGGACGATGCGCCGGTGACAGTAGCTCCAGCACCAGCGGTACGCGGCCGTCGGCGATAGCCGGATTCTGCGCCTCGCCAAACATCTCCTGCAGGCGAACGGCCAGCGCGGGCGGGTTCTCTGCATGATAGCGGATCGGCAGGCGGCTTCCGGTCGGCACAGTGTAGTGAGTTGGCAACGCACTATCCAGCCGCTGACGTTGCGACCATGTCAGCAAATGTAATAATGCCCGGCTGAGGCTGATGCCCTGCAGCCCTTTCAAATCGCGCACGCCCGTCATCTCAGGCAGTAACCAGCTTTCCAGTGTATCAAGCAATGCCATATCGTCCAGCGGTGGCCACTGCTCTTCCGGCAGCCACTGTTTCGCGCACTGCAGGCGCAGGCGTAGCTGCTCCGCTTCCGGTGTCCAGCCCAGTACAGACAGGCCCTTTTCGCGTATCCAGCGCAGCATGGCGGGATGCAGAATGTCCGGCTCTGGTCGCGCCTGCGGCTGCGCGCTGAGCACCAGCGCGCCCAGCAGTTCGCGCTTCCAGGCGCGCAGCGTGCCCCTCTCCTCATCCCACTCCACGTCCACCCGGCGGGTAACGAGCTGCGGCAGCGCGACACGCAACGCCGCCAGATCCACCGGCAGCGCCAGCAGCATCCGTGCCTCCGCCGCACCGGCTCCCTGCAGCAGTGCGGGCGCAATCAGCGCAGGATAACGACTGAGGCCGTGATCCTCATCCAGCATGGCGCCCAGACCGTTTGCCAGCTGATAGCGGGCGCTCTCGCCGCGCCGCTGCGCAATGCGATCGGCAAAACCTGCCGCCAGCAGCGCCGGTATGCGGTCGGCATCAACCCGTCCGTCAGTGGCATGCAAACGCTGCTGCCACTGCCGCGCCCGTCGCTGCCACTGCGGCTGGGGGTGGTTCAGCGCGTCGCGTAAATCGGCACTGCCGCCGCGCGGCGGATCTTCGAGAATAGCCACCAGCAGCGCCGCGCTGGCAATGGCATCGCTCTCTTCACCTGCGGCACAGAGGATGGCTGCAAGACGCGGATCGCTGCCGAGCCGGGCCATTTTCCGGCCGGTGGCGTTAAGCCGTCCGGCGCCGTCAAGTGCACCCAGCTGGTACAGCAGCGCATCGGCTGCCTGCAGGTTGCGTGCCGGCGGCAGGTCAAGCCACTGCAGCTGCGTGACCGCGCTACAGCCCCACTGCAGCAGCTCCAGCCGCAGGCCGGCCAGATCGCTGCTGAGCATTTCTGCATCGCTCTGCGTCGGCGCACGCAGCGCCTGCTCCTGCGGCAGCAGATGCAGGCAGATACCCGGCTCAAGCCGTCCGGCGCGGCCGGCGCGCTGTGTCATCGACGCCTGACTGATACGCTGCGTTTGCAGCCGGGTGACGCCGCTGCGGGCATCAAACTGCGCGACGCGCTCCAGCGCGCTATCGACCACCAGACGGATACCCTCAATGGTCAGGCTGGTCTCCGCGATATTCGTGGCGAGCACCACCTTACGGCGGCCTGTCGCGGCAGGCAGAATGGCGCGCCGCTGCGCCTCCAGCGGCAGCGCGCCGTAGAGCGGCGCCAGATCGATGTCGTCCCCTACCCGAGCGCTCAGCTCCCGCCTGACACGCTCAATCTCCGCCACGCCTGGCAGAAACAGCAGCAGCGAGCCATGCTCCTCGCGCAGCAGCTGTGCAACCTCGCGCGCCACGGCTTCGTCAAAACGCGTCTGCGGATTAAGGCTGGCATAGCGGCGCGCTACCGGATAACTGCGCCCGGCCGAAACAATGGCAGGCGCAGCGGGCAGCAGTGCCTGCAGACGCTGATTATCCAGCGTGGCAGACATCAGCAGCAGCTTCAGGTCATCGCGCAGTCCCTGCTGCACATCCAGCAGCAGCGCCAGCGCCAGATCGGCCTGCAGACTGCGCTCGTGAAACTCATCGAGGATCACCAGCGCTACGCCCTCCAGCATGGGATCGCGCTGCAGCATACGCGTCAGGATCCCCTCAGTGACCACCTCAAGCCGGGTATGCGCGCCGACGCAGCTCTCACCGCGCAGCCGGAAACCCACGGTTTCACCCGGCTGCTCGCCGAGCTGCTCCGCCAGCCGCTGTGCCACATTACGCGCTGCCAGACGACGCGGCTCCAGCATAATAATGCGCCCCGAAAGCGACGCCTGTTGCAGCAGCTGCAGCGGCAGCCAGGTCGATTTCCCTGCGCCGGTGGGGGCTGCCAGCAGCACCTGCGGCGAACTCTCCAGGGCTGTCAGCAGTGCAGGCAATACCTCGCTGACCGGTAATTCACTCACGCTCTTCTCCTGCTCTGCCTGTGCTAATATGGCGCGCATTGTACACCACCCGGCGCAGATTACCGGAGCACGCTTATGACCACGCAACGCCTCTTTTTTGCTCTTGAACTGCCTGCTTCGCTTCAGCAGCAGCTGGTGCAGTGGCGGGCGGATAATTTTGCCGCTGATGCCGGTACGCCGGTTGAAGCAGCCAACCTGCACCTGACGCTGGCGTTTTTAGGTGAAGTGAGTGGCGAGACGCAGAACCGGCTGCAACAGCTCGCCGCACGTATCAGCCAGCCCGCTTTTACGCTTGACCTGGATGATGCCGGACACTGGCCGCGCCCTGGCGTAGTATGGCTTGGCTGTCAGCGCGCGCCGCGTGGCCTGCTGCAACTGGCGGCACTGCTGCGCGCTCAGGCCGCACGACACGGCTGCGTGCAGAGCGCACAGCCTTTTCATCCGCATGTCACCCTGCTGCGTCACGCCACGCAGCGTATTGCGCTGCCGCCGCGCGGCTTTCACTGGCAGACCGAGGCGACCCGATTCGCCCTCTGTTCATCGCTCTTTTCCCGCGGCCGTACGCGCTATAAAACCCTGGCGCGCTGGCCGCTGACTTCAGTCTGAGGATCCGCAATGCAGTTTACCCCGCCGCTCAGGCCGGCTCGCCTGGTAGCACGCTACAAGCGCTTTCTGGCTGACATCGTGACGCCTGACGGCACCCTGCTGACCATCCACTGCGCTAACACCGGTGCCATGACCGGCTGCGCCACGCCGGGCGACACGGTGTGGTACTCCACATCAGCCAGCACGACGCGCAAATACCCGCATAGCTGGGAGCTGACAGAGACGCAGATGGGCCACTGGATCTGCGTCAATACGCTACGCGCTAATCAGCTGGTGCAGGAGGCGCTGCAGCAGCAACGTATTCCGGAATTATCCGGTTACACCCACTGCCGCAGCGAAGTGAAATATGGCACGGAAAAAAGCCGAATTGACTTCCTTCTTCAGGCAGAGGGCAGATCAAACTGCTATATTGAAGTCAAATCCGTCACCCTTTTACAGAATGGTAAAGGCTATTTTCCGGATGCGGTGACGGCCCGTGGACAGAAGCATCTGCGCGAACTCAGTGCAATCGCAGCAGAAGGTCATCGGGCCGTTTTGTTGTTTGCTGTTCTGCACACGGGGATTGAGGACGTTTCCCCGGCGCGCCATATCGACGCGCACTATGCAGAACTACTGGTACAGGCACAGCGCCGTGGCGTAGAAGTGTTCGCGTATCAGGCCACGCTTTCTCCTGAACAGATGCGGCTCTCACGACCGCTGCCGCTGCCGCTGCCGCTGGCAGCCTGCGCTGAGCTGTCATAATAGTGGCGATAAACTGTGTCAGGATGGAGCCGGAGGCGCGCTAAATACGCTTTTACTCACAGGCTTGTCAAGGTGTGTTCAGGAATAATTGCCAACCTTGATTGCTTCTGCTATTTATAGCGGCCTGTTTTTTTCCCTGATGGGAATCGATAAACCCAGAGCAGACAGGCCAGCCGTACGGCAATCCTGCCGGGCAGTCTGAATCGCAACGGGTAGTGCGTGTTATCCAGGAGAAACAACATGCAAGAAGGGCAAAACCGTAAAACATCGTCCCTGAGTATCCTCGCCATCGCAGGTGTGGAGCCGTATCAGGAGAAACCGGGCGAAGAGTACATGAACGACGCCCAGCTAGGTCACTTCCGCAAGATCCTGGAAGCCTGGCGCAACCAACTCAGGGATGAAGTAGACCGTACTGTGTCACACATGCAGGACGAAGCTGCTAATTTCCCCGATCCGGTTGACCGTGCCGCGCAGGAAGAGGAGTTCAGCCTGGAACTGCGTAACCGCGATCGCGAGCGTAAGCTGATTAAGAAGATCGAAAAGACGCTGAAAAAAGTGGAAGATGACGACTTCGGCTACTGCGAATCCTGCGGTGTTGAAATCGGTATTCGCCGTCTGGAAGCGCGTCCGACTGCCGATCTTTGCATTGACTGCAAAACGCTGGCTGAGATCCGCGAGAAGCAGATGGCTGGCTGATGTCCATCCGCCTGTTCTCACCGCACAGCAGGGAAAAGCAACGCTTCCCCGCCGTGCGGTGTATCTTCTGATGACCCCCTCTGCTATGTCCTCCTGTACCGGTCGCTTCGCCCCTTCGCCCTCCGGCGATCTTCATTTTGGTTCCCTGATTGCTGCTCTGGGCAGTTACCTCAGCGCGCGCGCGCAGCAGGGCCGCTGGCTGGTCCGTATTGAAGATATCGATCCGCCGCGTGAAGTCCCGGGTGCAGCCACGCGCATTCTGCAGCAGCTGGAACATTACGGGCTGGAGTGGGATGGCGATGTCATGTGGCAGTCGCAACGGCATGAGGCGTATCGGGCGGCGCTGGCCTGGCTAAGGACACACCGCCAGAGTTATTTCTGCACCTGCAGCCGCCGGCGTATTCAGCAGCTGGGGGGGTATTATGATGGTCACTGTCGCGACCGCCAGCTGCCGCCGGATAACGCGGCACTGCGCCTGCGCCAGCATGCGCCGGTCTGGCATTTTACCGACCGGCTGCGCGGGGAACTGCTGGCGGATCGTCAGCTGGCAGAAGAGGATTTTATTATCCATCGCCGGGACGGGCTGTTCGCCTATAACCTGGCGGTAGTGGTCGACGATCATGATCAGGGCGTTACTGAAATTGTGCGCGGCGCTGATTTAATCGCCCCGACGGTGCGCCAGATTGCACTCTATCAGCAGTTAGGCTGGTCGCCGCCGGCATACCTGCATCTGCCGCTGGCAATCACCGCGGACGGCAATAAACTCTCCAAGCAGAACCACGCCCCTGCCCTGCCCGCAGGCGATCCGCGTCCGCTGCTGGTGCAGGCGCTGCGTTTTCTCGGGCAGCCGGTAGCGGAAGGCTGGCAGGATAGCCCGCTGGCGTCGCTGCTGAGCCAGGCCGTTACGCACTGGTCACCGGCGCAGATCCCGTTACATGACGCGCTGAAGCCGGATGAAATGACAACGCCATTCCTAAATGGTTCGCAACAGGCTATGATTAGCCGCTGATTTTATTACCACCCATTTTTTGTCACTGTCGAGGTGTCCCATTTTTACCCGAGTCGCTAATTTTTGCCGGAGAGTCCTCAAGCGTGACGAGGAGGTGCCTGAAGAGGTGGAAGCTGAAAACCAGATGACCATCATTCCCCGGGAAAACCATAACATCTCACGCAAAGATATCAGCGAAAACGCCCTTAAGGTGCTCTATCGCCTGAATAAAGCGGGCTTTGAAGCTTACCTGGTCGGCGGCGGCGTACGCGACCTGCTGCTGGGTAAAAAGCCGAAAGATTTCGACGTGACGACCAACGCCACGCCAGAGCAGATGCGCAAACTGTTCCGTAACTGCCGTCTGGTTGGCCGCCGCTTCCGTCTGGCGCACGTGATGTTTGGGCCGGAAGTGATCGAGGTGGCGACCTTCCGCGGCCATCATCAGGAAGAGAGCGACGACGATCGCAACAGCTCGCAGCGCGGCCAGAACGGCATGCTGCTGCGCGACAATATTTTCGGCAGCATCGAAGACGATGCGCAGCGCCGCGATCTCACCATCAACAGCCTCTACTACAGCGTGGCGGATTTCACGGTCCGTGATTATGTGGGTGGCCTGCAGGATCTGCAGGAGGGCGTGGTACGCCTGATTGGCGATCCGGAAACGCGCTACCGCGAAGATCCGGTACGCATGCTGCGCGTGGTGCGCTTTGCCGCCAAACTTAATATGCAGATTGCACCGGCAACCGCCGAGCCGATCCCGCGTCTGGCAACGCTGCTGAATGACGTGCCCCCTGCCCGCCTGTTTGAAGAAGCGCTGAAGCTGCTGCAGGCTGGCTACGGCTATCGCACCTGGCAGATGCTGTGTGAATATCAGCTCTTCCAGCCGCTGTTCCCGACGCTGGCGCGTCATTTTACCGAACAGGGCGACAGCATGATGGAGCGCATGGTGGCGCAGGTGCTGAAAAACACCGATACCCGCCTGCACAACGACTTGCGTGTCAATCCGGCGTTTCTGTTTGCCGCTATGTTCTGGTACCCGCAGCTGGAATCCGCTGAGCGTATCGCTCAGGAGAGCGGCCTGACCTACTACGACGCTTTTGCGCTGTCCATGAACGATACGCTGGATGAAGCGTGTCGCGCACTGGCGATCCCGAAACGCATTACCACCCTGGTCCGCGATATCTGGCAGCTGCAGCTGCGTATATCGCGTCGCCACGGTAAACGCGCGTGGAAACTGATGGAGCATCCGAAGTTCCGCGCCGCTTACGATCTGCTGGCGCTGCGTGCCGATGTGGAAAAGAACCCGGAGCTGCAGCGTCTTACTCAGTGGTGGGGTGAATTCCAGGCGGCCGTTCCGGTCCAGCAGAAAACCATGCTGAACACGCTGGGCGACGATCCGCAGCCGCGTCGTAAACCGCGCCGTCCGCGCCGTCGCTCTGCCGGTCCGCGCCGTGAGCAGGATAACAGCAGCAGCGCATCATGACTCGCGTCTACCTTGCTCTGGGCAGTAACCTTGCCGATCCGCTGCATCAGATTGATGCAGCGCTCGCCGCGCTGGATACGCTGCCGGACACGACCCGCGTGGCGACCTCATCGTTCTATCGCACGCCACCCTATGGCCCGGCCGACCAGCCCGACTACCTGAACGCGGTGGTCGCGCTTGACACCCAGCTGCTGCCCGAAACGCTGCTGGATCACACTCAGCATATTGAGCTGGAGCATGGCCGCGTACGCAAAGCCGAGCGCTGGGGGCCGCGTACGCTGGATATCGATATCATGCTGTTTGGCAATCAGGTTATTCATACCCCGCGTTTAACCGTACCGCACTATGATATGCACAACCGTGCATTTATGCTGCTGCCGCTGCTGGAGGTTGCGCCTGGTCTGCGCCTGCCCGATGGCCGGCCACTGAGCGGCGTGCTCGCCACGCTGGACTGCAGTGAAATCACGCTCTGGTCCGTCTGAACCGCGATAATTTCCTGCCGGTCATATCCGCCCTGCAATCAATCCAGTACACTGCGCGCATCAGAAACGCCGGAGATTGCGATGAAACCAACCACTATCTCTCATCTGCGCCAGCTGAAAGCCAGCGGGCGCCGCTTTGCCACCCTGACTGCTTATGATTTCAGCTTTGCCCGCCTGTTTGCCGATGAAGGCATTCAGGTGATGCTGATTGGCGATTCGCTGGGTATGACGGTACAGGGTCATGATTCCACGCTGCCGGTGACGGTCGCCGATATCGCCTATCATACCGCCGCCGTACGTCGGGGTGCACCGCAGGCGCTGGTCATGGCTGACCTGCCGTTTATGAGCTATGCCACCCCGGAGCAGACTTTTACCAGTGCCGCACAGCTGATGCGCGCCGGTGCCAATATGGTCAAGCTGGAAGGCGGAGCCTGGCTGGCAGAGAGCGTACGCCTGTTAACCGAGCGCGCCGTGCCGGTCTGCGGCCATCTTGGCCTGACGCCGCAGTCGGTCAATATCTTTGGCGGTTATAAAGTGCAGGGCCGGGATGAGGCGGGCGCTGAACGTCTGCTGTCAGACGCTCTGGCACTGGAAGCGGCTGGCGCACAGCTGATGGTGCTGGAGTGCGTTCCGGTTGCGCTGGCGGCGCGCATCACCCAGGCGCTGACCATCCCGGTGATCGGCATCGGTGCAGGCAATGTCACCGATGGTCAGATTCTGGTGATGCATGACGCCTTCGGTATCACCGGCGGCCACATTCCAAAATTCGCCAAAAATTTCCTCGCCGAAACCGGCGACATTCGCGCGGCAATTCGCCAGTATATTGCCGACGTTGAGGCAGGCGCCTATCCTGCCGCCGAACACAGCTTCTTCTGAATCCGGAGATTTATCGTGTTGATCATTGAAACGCTGCCGATGCTGCGCCGGGAGATCCGTCGCTGGCGCCAGGCGGGCAAACGTATCGCCCTGGTGCCCACGATGGGCAATCTGCATGATGGCCATCTGACGCTGGTCGATGAAGCCCGCCAGCGGGCTGACGTAGTTGTGGTCTCGGTGTTTGTTAACCCGATGCAGTTTGACCGCGCGGATGACCTTGCACGCTATCCGCGCACGCTGCAGGACGATTGCGAAAAGCTTAACCGTCACGGTGTGGATGTGGTGTTTGCGCCGGCCCCGCAGGCGATCTATCCGCAGGGTACAGAGAACCAGACGTTTGTTGAGGTGCCGGTGCTCTCCACGCTGCTGGAGGGCGCCAGCCGGCCGGGCCACTTCCGCGGTGTCGCCACGGTTGTCAGCAAACTCTTTAACCTCGTGCAGCCTGATGTCGCCTGTTTTGGCGAAAAGGATTTTCAGCAGCTGGCGATCATACGCAGACTGGTCGCAGATATGGGCTTTGATATCGACATTGTCGGCGTGCCCACGGTGCGGGCTAAAGATGGGCTGGCACTGAGTTCGCGCAATGGCTACCTTACTGCCGATGAACGCAGGCTGGCACCGGGTCTGAGCCAGGTGATGCGCAGTATGGCGGAGCGTCTCAGCAACGGCGAACGCCACATTGATGAGATTATTGAGCAGGCAAATACGGCGCTGCAGGAAAAGGGGTTTCGTCCTGACGGAGTGGCAATCTGCGATGCCGACACGCTGCAGCCGCTGACGGTGGAGAGCCAGCGCGCGGTGATCCTGATGGCCGCCTGGCTCGGCAATGCGCGTCTGATTGATAACCAGCAAGTGGATCTGATGGCGTAAGCCGTCGTTTAAATAGCAGCTTAAGGGTATACCGTGATGATTCGTACTGTTCTGCAGGGCAAACTGCACCGCGTTAAAGTGACGCAGGCCGATCTGCACTATGAAGGCTCCTGCGCGATCGATCAGGATTTTCTCGATGCCGCCGGCATTCTGCAATATGAAGCGATCGATATTTACAACGTGACCAACGGCCAGCGTTTCTCCACCTACGCCATAGCCGCCGAGCGGGGATCAAAAATTATCTCCGTAAACGGTGCCGCCGCGCGCTGCGCCTGTGCCGGAGACATCATGATTATCTGTTCTTACGTGCAGGTAGAGGATGAGGTGGCGCGCAGCTGGCAGCCAAAGGTGGCCTATTTTGAGGGCGATAATGAGATGAAACGTCTTGCCCGGGCGCTGCCGGTTCAGGTCGCGTAGCGTTCAGCCCGATTGCGCTGAGCGGCCAGAAACACCAGGGGCGCCCTTCCGGCGCCCCTGTTTATTATCCGCTTGCTGAATGACATTCAGGTGCGTAAGCCGCGACCGCGCTGGATCAGCGTATACACCAGCACATAGAACACGACGATAAACGCCATCAGTACCGACAGCGTAAACACCAGCGGCACATCGTTGATGCCGAGGAAGCCGTACCGGAAGCCGCTGATCATATACACCACCGGATTCAGCTTCGATACTGCCTGCCAGAATGGCGGCAGCAGCGCCAGTGAATAGAAGACGCCACCCAGGTAAGTCAGCGGCGTCAGCACAAAGGTCGGGATCAGGCTGATATCATCAAAAGTACGGGCAAACACCGCATTCAGCAGACCCGCCAGCGAAAACAGCACCGCGGTCAGCAGCAGGGTGATGGCGACCATCGGCCAGGAGAAAACGTGGAACGGCACAAAAAACAGCGACACCGCCGTTACCAGGATCCCTACGCAGACGCCACGCGCCACGCCGCCGCCGACATAGCCGGCAATGATGATATGGGTCGGCACCGGTGCTACCAGCAACTCCTCAATATTGCGCTGAAATTTGGCGCTGAAAAAGGAGGAGGCGACGTTAGCATAGGCGTTGGTGATCACCGACATCATAATCAGGCCCGGCACGATAAACTGCATATAGCTGAAGCCGTGCATGTCACCAATGCGTGAACCAATCAGGTTACCGAAAATAATAAAGTAGAGCGTCATGGTGATCACCGGCGGCACCAGCGTCTGGATCCAGATGCGGGCAAACCGGTTAATCTCTTTGCTCCAGATACTCTTTAACGCCACCCAATAAAGATGCGTCATGCTCTGCCTCCTGCTTTACCCTGTGTCAGTCCCACAAACAGCTCTTCCAGCCGGTTCGCCTTGTTGCGCATGCTCAGTACCTGCACGCCCTGCGCGCTCAGCTGACTGAATACGCTGTTAAGTCCCTGCTCACGCATCACTTCCACCTCCAGCGTCGAGGTATCAACCAGACGATACTGGAAGCCCTCCAGATGCGGCAGCGCGCTGCGCGGAGCAAGATCGAGAATAAAGGTTTCCGATTTGAGTTTAGAGAGCAGGCCTTTCATAGAGGTATTCTCCACCAGCTCGCCGCTCTGAATGATGCCGATATTACGACACAGCATCTCCGCCTCTTCCAGATAGTGCGTGGTGAGGATAATCGTGGTGCCTTTCGCATTCAGCTCTTTCAGAAACACCCACATTGAGCGGCGCAGTTCAATATCCACGCCGGCCGTTGGTTCATCCAGAATCAGCAGCTTGGGCTCATGCATCAGCGCACGCGCGATCATCAGGCGGCGCTTCATGCCGCCTGAAAGCATGCGGGCACGCTCATTGCGTTTGCCCCACAGATCGAGCTGGTTGAGATACTTTTCTGCACGCTTGTTCGCGTCTGCCCGCTCCACGCCGTAATAGCCCGCCTGATTTACGACGATCTGCATCACGGTTTCAAACGGGTTAAAGTTGAACTCCTGCGGCACCAGCCCGAGCTGACGCTTGGCATTGACCACATCTTTTTGCAGGTCGTAACCAAATACCCGAACGCTGCCGCCGGATTTATTAACCAGCGAGCTGATAATACCAATGGTGGTTGATTTACCGGCCCCGTTTGGCCCCAGCAGAGCGTAAAAGTCGCCTGCCTCTACGTTCAGATCGAGACCTTTCAGCGCCTGTACGCCGCCGGGATAGGTCTTGGTCAGCCCGGAAAGTTCCAGTGCATAAGTCATTGCGAGTCCATATCCTGTTGTTGTGACATCAAAGCCTGATGAAAATGATAGTGCGCCCGCGCCAGACGTGCGGTGAATTCAGCAGAATTTGTGTTGAAATCAGACGCGGTGCGCCTGCGGGGAGCGCATGACGCGCTATATTGTGCAGAAAAGTGCATCAGGCCCGCAAGTCAGTCACTTACGGGCGGCTGATTCTATCCCGGAACGGCCGAAATGACCCAGGTAGATTGTGCGGTTATGCGTCCAGCATGGTGACTTTGCCGATGTAAGGCAGATGACGATAGCGCTGCGCGTAGTCAATGCCAAAGCCCACGACAAACTCATCGGGAATGGTAAAGCCGACATATTCAACCGGCACCTCAACTTCACGACGCTCGGGTTTGTCCAGCAGCGTGCAGATGGCCAGTGATTTTGGCTCACGCAGGCGCAGGATCTCACGCACTTTACTCAGCGTGTTGCCGGAGTCGATGATATCTTCCACGATCAGCACATCTTTACCGCGAATATCTTCATCGAGGTCTTTCAGAATTTTGACATCACGTGACGACGACATGCCGCTGCCGTAGCTGGAGGCGGTCATAAAGTCGACCTCATGCGGGACGTCAATTTCCCGGCACAGATCGGCCATAAACATAAAGGAGCCGCGCAGCAGACCAACCAGCACCATCTCGCTGCCGCTGTCGCGGTAGGCTTCACTGATCTGTTTGCCCAGCTCGGCAATACGGGTTGCAATCTCCTCCCGGGAGATCATCACATCAACGGTGTGTTTCATTGCGTTCGCCTGGTTAAGGTTTTCAGAAAGCTCCGCAGTCTATCACAATGCGCCTGATGGCTAACGGCGCACACAAAACGCAAACGATTACGTAGCAAAATTTCCCGCGATGGCATTAACTCTATAGCAGGGTTTACGCGCTTTATCCTGATCCAGCCGGAGCTGCTATGACGAACTCTCCCAGCAACAAAACACCTTCCGATCGGCGCGCGCTGCATCCGGAAACGCAGATGCTTAATTATGGCTACGATCCGCGGCTGTCAGAGGGCGCGGTAAAACCGCCGGTGTTTCTTACCTCAACCTTTGTCTTTAACAGCGCCGAAGAGGGCAAAGATTTTTTTGATTATGCAGCGGGCCGCCGTCAGCCGCCTGATGGCCAGAGCGGCGGGCTGGTCTATTCACGCTTTAACCATCCCAATAGCGAAATCGTTGAAGATCGCCTGGCGATTTATGAAGGCGCTGAGAGTGCGGTGCTCTTCTCTTCCGGTATGTCAGCCATTGCCACTACGCTGCTTGCATTTGCGCGGCCGGGCGAGGTGATCCTGCATTCGCAGCCGCTGTATGGTGGCACAGAAACGCTGCTGAGCAAGACGCTGCACGATATGGAAATTAAAGCCGTGGGGTTCAGCGAGGGTACGGATGAAGAGAGGGTTTATGAAGCGGCGAAGCTGGCGTGGCAGCGCGGCCGGGTTGCCCTGATCCTGATCGAAACGCCAGCCAACCCTACCAACAGCCTGGTGGATATCCGGCTTATTGCGCAGGTGGCTGATGTGATTGCGCAGCAGCAGGGTTCACGTCCGGTGATCGCCTGCGATAACACGCTGCTGGGGCCACTGTTTCAGCATCCGCTGCAGCACGGCGCTGATATCTCGCTCTATTCGCTGACAAAATATGTGGGCGGCCATTCCGACCTTATCGCCGGTGCCGCGCTGGGCAGCCGGGCACTGATGAGCCGCGTGCGCGCACTGCGCAGCGCGATCGGCACGCAGCTCGACCCGCACTCCAGCTGGATGATTGGCCGTTCGCTGGAGACGCTGGCGCTGCGTATGGAGAAAGCCGCTGCAAACGCGGAACGGGTCGCCGCCTTCCTGCGCGACAGGCCCCGGGTGGCGGCGCTGTTCTGGCTGCCCTATCTCGATACGCAGAGTGCGGCAGGTGAAACGTACCGGCGCCAGTGCAGCGGTGCCGGTTCGACCTTCTCTTTTGATATTCAGGGCGGCGAGCCTGCGGCTTTCCGCTTTCTCAATGCGCTGACGCTGTTTAAGCTGGCAGTGAGCCTGGGGGGCACCGAGTCGCTGGCCAGCCATCCGGCCAGCACCACCCATTCCGGCGTCCCGCAGGCCGTACGCCAGCGCATTGGCATCAGCGACGCCACGGTACGTCTGTCGATAGGGATTGAGCATCCGGATGACCTGATTGCGGATATCCGCCAGGCGCTGGCGGCGGCGGACAGCTGACGGCAATCGGCATATATCCTGCGCCTGCGTTCGTCTGAAGCCGTTATGCCACCGTGAATCCCAGCATCATGCCGGTATCTTCGTGCTCCAGCAGATGGCAGTGCGCCATGTAGGCATGCTCTGTACTGGCAGCATAGTCGAAACGCACCACGACTTCGCTCCGCCAGCCGTTAACGTTAACCATATCTTTCCAGCCGGCGCGATGCGCGGCAGGCGGCTTGCCATTTTCTGACAGGATGCGGAACTGGGCGCCGTGAATATGGAACGGATGCAGCATCGCATCGCCTTCGCCTGAAATCGTCCACTTCTCGGTTTTGCCCAGCGGCACGGCAAACATCGGCTTCTGCATGTTAAACGCCTCGCCGTTGATCTTATTGCCGTTATGGAAATCATACGCGGCAGCGCCGTGCGCACCGTGATCCATCGGCATCGCGCCATGTTCACTATGCTCCATCGGCATGGCATCGTGTCCGTTATGCGTTTCTGCCGCGCCGTGGTCTGCCGCGCCCCCCATCGCCTGATGGCCATAACGATCCATCAGCGCCTGCATACCCTGCTTATCCAGCTGCGGATCCATCATCAGCTGCAGCCAGCGGTTCTGTACGCCGTCACTGGCAGGCAGCGGCGGCAGATCCACCAGCGTGTCCGGCAGCGTCCCGCTCGCCATAATGCGCAGCGGCAGGATCTGCACCAGCGGCAGTGGCCGATCAAACGGCGGCAGCGTCATCCCCATCTGCGTCACCGGCAGCGTGACGATATCAAAAGGCTGGCCGTCAGAGGTATCGATCAGCACCTCAAAGCGCTCGCCCGGCAGCAGGGACAGCGATGTCACCTGTACCGGTTCAGCAAGCAGTCCGCCATCGCTGCCCACCACATAGACTGGCCGTTTATCGCTGGCGGCGATCTCCAGCGAGCGGGCATTGCAGCCGTTAAGCAGCCGCAGGCGCAGCCAGCCGCGCGGCACGGCGTGCTGCGGGTACTGTACACCGTTGGTCAGCATCATATCGCCAAACCAGCCTACCGCCGCGCGCATCACATCCAGCTGATAATCGATATGCGTGCCGGCGCTGTTAAGCTGTTTATCCTGGAAAATCAGCGGTACGTCATCCGCTCCCCACTGCATCGGCAGACGCAGCTTGCCGGACGCGTCATCCTCCAGCAGCACCAGTCCGGCTAATCCCTGCGCCACCTGATGACCGGTTTTGCCGTGCAGATGCGGATGAAACCAGCAGGTCGCCGCTGGCTGATCGGGGGTAAAGCTCACCTGACGCGTGGCACCGGGCGCGATAATCGCCTGCGGGCCACCATCCACGTCGCCCGGGATCGCCAGGCCGTGCCAGTGCACGGTGGTCGCCTCCGGCAGCCGGTTATGAATATTGACCGTGACGCGCTTCTCCCGCTGCAGGCGCAGAACCGGTCCGAGCAGGCTGCCGTTATAGCCCCAGGTCGGCACCGCTTTACCCTGCCACTGCGTGCTGCCCGTCATGGCAGTAAGGCTGTAGTGACCACGCGCGTCAGGCTCCAGCAGCGCAGGGATCGGCAGCAGCGGCCGGGTAGCCGCCATCAGTGAACGACTCCATAACGGCAGGGCGCCTGACGCGCTGAGCGCCGCGGTCAGTTTGAGAAAAGTGCGACGTTGCATACGCATATCCTTGTGATAATGAGATCCCCAGCCTAAACCCTGCCCCTGCAGGAGGGTCAAGCGCCGGGCAGCAAAATGTTAACCCGCCATCTGCGGGGGTAAAAGAAGCGGAATCCGGACGGTAACTGTGCTAACGTCAATGGATTGTCCTTTGCTGAGAACCATTATGACAAAAAGCATTAAGATCCTGCTGCTGGCGGGACTCTTTGGCTTCTCCACCAGCAGTTTTGCACTGAGCGAGTCTGAAGCGGAAGATCTGGCTGACCTGACGGCGGTCTTTGTCTATCTGAAGAACGACTGCGGCTATCAGGCACTGCCTGATGCACAGATCCGCAAAGCGCTGGTATTTTTTGCCCAGCAGAACCGCTGGGATTTAAGCAACTACAGCAGCTATAACATGAAAGCGCTGGGTGAAGAGAGCTACAAAGATCTGAGTGGCATTGCGATCAACAATGATAAAAAGTGCAAATCGCTGGCGCGTGATTCACTGAGCCTGCTGGCCTACGTCAAGTAACGGGGCGTCATGCGGGCTGTGCGGGTTATCTGCCCGCTATAAACTGCCGGTAAGCGGCGATGACCGCCAGAAAGTCCTCCACGCCGCAGAACGAGAGACTCTCTTCATCGTAGTAGGCCATGCCCTCTTCCAGTCCCTCATCCTCCAGCGCCAGCTGATTAGCGCGGATCATCACCTCTTCCTCGTCCAGCCACAGCGTGTACTCATGTCCGATGCGCTGCCACTGCTGATGGGTGCCTTTTACCGCGCGCGCGGCAGCTTCCACCTCATCCAGCAGGCCGGGGTTATCCCTGACTTCCTCATTAAACCAGTGGCCTACCGCTTCGTGATCCATCGACATGCGCACTCTGACCTGGCCGGTGAGATCGCGTAAAAATTCATACTCCATCGTGTTACCTCATACCAGTCGCGCGCCGGGCAGCACATTGATTGCATTCTGAACGCAGCGCGCGTAATAAAGTGGGATCGCGCTCGCATTATGCCGGGAGTGCAGCAGGGAAAAAAGGCATAAAAAAAGGGGATGATTTGCATCATCCCCTGGTCTGTCCGTCGCGTTATACGGCGGTCTGGAAAATCACGCTGTCCGCTTTCTCAGTATATTGACCCAGCTGGTCAAAGTTGAGGTAGCGATAGGTGTCATCGGCCGTTTTATCCACCTGTACCATAAACTGCTGATACTCGTCCGGCGTTGGCAGTTTGCCAAGCAGCGAAGCGACGGCAGCCAGCTCGGCTGATGCCAGGAAGACGTTGGCGCCGTTACCCAGACGGTTCGGGAAGTTACGGGTCGACGTGGAAACCACCGTCGCGCCGTCCTGCACGCGTGCCTGGTTACCCATGCAGAGCGAACAGCCCGGGATCTCAATACGCGCACCGCTTTTGCCAAAGACGCTGTAGTAGCCCTCTTCCGTCAGCTGAGCCGCATCCATCTTGGTTGGCGGAGCCACCCACAGACGCGTCGGCAGCTGGCCCTTATGCGCGTCCAGCAGCTTACCGGCCGCACGGAAGTGACCGATATTGGTCATGCAGGAGCCGATAAACACTTCGTCAATCTTCTCGCCCTGCACGTCAGAGAGCCAGCGCGCATCATCCGGATCGTTTGGTGCGCACAGAATCGGCTCTTTGATATCCGCCAGATCGATCTCGATCACCGCAGCGTATTCCGCGTCTGCATCGCCTTCCAGCAGTTGCGGATCGGCCAGCCATTTCTGCATGCCCTCAACGCGACGCTCCAGCGTACGGCGATCGCCGTAACCTTCCGAGATCATCCACTTCAGCAGAACGATGTTGGAGTTCAGGTACTCGATAATCGGCGCTTTATCCAGCTTGATCGTACAACCGGCAGCAGAACGTTCAGCAGAGGCATCAGACAGCTCAAACGCCTGCTCAACTTTCAGATCCGGCAGACCTTCAATTTCCAGAATACGGCCGGAGAAGATGTTTTTCTTGCCCTTCTTCTCTACCGTCAGCAGACCCTGCTTAATTGCGTACAGCGGGATAGCGTGCACCAGATCGCGCAGCGTGATGCCCGGCTGCATGGCGCCCTTAAAGCGCACCAGTACGGATTCCGGCATATCCAGCGGCATGACGCCGGTCGCAGCAGCAAACGCCACCAGACCGGACCCTGCCGGGAAGGAGATGCCAATCGGGAAGCGGGTGTGTGAATCACCGCCGGTGCCGACGGTATCCGGCAGCAGCATACGGTTCAGCCAGCTGTGGATGATACCATCTCCCGGACGCAGTGAGACGCCACCGCGGTTCATGATGAAGTCCGGCAGCGTATGGTGCGTGGTCACATCGACCGGCTTTGGATAAGCCGCCGTGTGGCAGAAAGATTGCATCACCAGATCGGCGGAGAAGCCCAGACACGCCAGATCTTTCAGCTCGTCGCGCGTCATCGGACCGGTGGTATCCTGTGAGCCCACAGAGGTCATCTTCGGCTCGCAGTAAGCGCCCGGACGAATACCTTCGACGCCACAGGCGCGGCCCACCATCTTCTGCGCCAGCGAATAGCCGCGCGTGCTGGAGGCGATATCTTTCGCCTGCACAAAGACGTCGCTTGCCGGCAGGCCGAGTGACTCGCGTGCTTTTGTCGTCAGACCACGACCGATAATCAGCGGAATACGGCCGCCGGCGCGGACTTCATCCAGCAGCACGTCAGTCTTCAGTTCAAAGGTCGCCAGCAGTTCACCGGTTTCGTGATTGCGTACTTCGCCTTTATACGGGTAAACGTCAATCACATCGCCCATGTTGAGGCGTTCAACATCCAGTTCGATCGGCAGCGCGCCGGCATCTTCCATGGTGTTGAAGAAAATCGGGGCAATTTTACCGCCGAGGCAGAGACCACCGCCCTTTTTGTTTGGCACGTACGGGATATCTTCACCCATAAACCACAGCACCGAGTTGGTGGCGGATTTACGTGATGAGCCGGTACCGACGACGTCGCCGACATAAGTCAGCGGGAAGCCTTTCTGCTGCAGCGCCTGAATCTGTTTGATCGGGCCGATATTGCCCGCTTCATCTGGCTCAATGCCATCACGCGGGTTTTTCAGCATTGCCAGCGCATGCAGTGGAATATCCGGGCGTGACCACGCATCCGGCGCCGGAGAGAGGTCGTCGGTGTTGGTTTCGCCGGTCACTTTAAACACGGTGGTGGTGATTTTTCCAGCCAGTTTAGGACGCTTCAGGAACCACTCGGCATCAGCCCAGGATTGCAGAATTTTTTTCGCGTGGGCATTACCCGCTTTGGCTTTCTCTTCCACATCGTAGAAGTTGTCGAACATCAGCAGCGTATGGGACAGCGCTTCAGCGGCAATCGGTGCCAGCGCCTCATCGTCGAGCGCTTCAATCAGCGCGTGGATGTTATAGCCACCCTGCATGGTGCCCAGCAGTTCAACAGCTTTCTCGCGCGTAACCAGAGGAGAGTGGGCTTCGCCCGTTGCGACAGCAGCCAGGAAACCGGCTTTAACATAGGCGGCTTCATCAACGCCTGGCGGGACGCGGTTAACCAGCAGGTCAACCAGAAATTCTTCTTCACCCGCAGGCGGGCTTTTCAGCAGTTCAACCAGCGCGGCCATCTGGGAAGCATCTAACGGCTTAGGTACGATTCCCTGGGCAGCACGCTCGGCAACGTGCTTACGGTATTCTTCTAGCACGACGTTCTCCTCGCTCTCATTGTATAGCTTTCCGGTACACCTTGATGCTGTTAAACAGTAGGGTGAGGTGCCCGGTTCTGCGTCGGCCAGCATAGCAGGATTTCGCCTGATTGTTAATCTGTTTACAAAAAAGCAACATCCAGCCGGTTTCCGGCATAATGCTCCGGATAAACCCGATCGGACGGAAACAAAACCGGCAGGCGCACAGTGGGCTGTTTTCGGATCATAACTTTTAGCGTGGCAGAGAATGACCTCGCTAACGTCTGGTTATGCTTACGGCGGCAACAGCAAAAAAAAACGGCCCCCGCAGGAGCCGTTGATAGCAGAAGCGAAACTTACTTCTTCTTCGCTTTTGCGTTTGGCAGATCGGTGATGCTGCCTTCAAAGATTTCAGCCGCAAGGCCGACTGACTCATGCAGCGTCGGGTGCGCATGGATGGTCAGCGCGATATCTTCGGCATCACAACCCATCTCGATCGCCAGACCGATTTCACCCAGCAGCTCGCCGCCGTTGGTGCCGACTACAGCACCACCGATAACGCGATGCGTCTCTTTGTCAAAAATCAGCTTGGTCATACCGTCAGCGCAGTCGGAAGCGATAGCACGGCCGGAGGCCGCCCACGGGAAGGTAGAGACTTCGTAGCTGATGCCCTTCTCTTTGGCTTCTTTCTCGGTCAGACCTACCCACGCAACTTCCGGCTCGGTATAGGCGATTGATGGGATCACTTTCGGATCGAAGTAGTGCTTCAGACCAGAGATGACCTCAGCGGCAACGTGGCCTTCATGCACGCCTTTGTGCGCCAGCATAGGCTGACCCACGATATCGCCGATAGCGTAGATGTGCGGCACGTTGGTGCGCATCTGCTTATCCACACGGATAAAGCCGCGCTCATCCACTTCCACGCCCGCTTTACCGGCGTCGAGGCCTTTACCGTTTGGTACACGGCCAATGGCAACCAGTACCGCGTCATAGCGCTGCGCCTCGGCAGGCGCTTTTTTGCCTTCCATCGATACGTAGATACCGTCATCTTTCGCATCAACCGCGGTGACTTTGGTTTCCAGCATCAGATTGAATTTCTTGCTGATACGCTTGGTAAAGACTTTAACCACGTCTTTATCCGCTGCCGGGATCACCTGGTCAAACATCTCAACCACGTCAATCTCTGAACCCAGCGCATGGTAAACGGTCGCCATCTCCAGACCGATGATGCCGCCGCCCATGACCAGCAGACGCTTCGGCACTTCGCGCAGCTCCAGCGCTGACGTAGAGTCCCAGACGCGCGGATCGTGATGCGGGATAAACGGCAGCTCGATAGGACGTGAGCCTGCGGCGATGATCGCGTTATCGAAGTTGATGGTGGTTGCGCCACCCTCACCTTCAACCACCAGAGTATTAGCGCCGGTGAATTTGCCCAGACCGTTAACAACTTTGACCTTACGGCCTTTGGCCATACCAGCCAGGCCACCGGTCAGCTGGTTGATCACCTTCTCTTTCCAGGTGCGGATCTTGTTAATGTCTGTCTGTGGCTGACCAAACACGATGCCGTGCTCTTCCAGCGCTTTCGCTTCTTCAATCACTTTCGCGACGTGCAGCAGCGCTTTTGACGGGATACAGCCTACGTTCAGACAAACACCGCCGAGGGTGTTGTAGCGCTCAACCAGAACGGTCTCCAGACCTAAGTCAGCGCAACGGAAGGCTGCAGAGTAACCTGCAGGACCTGCCCCAAGTACCACGACTTGAGTTTTAATCTCTGTACTCATCATGACCTCTTGTTAGATTGCCGGCGGTCAGAGCGACCCTTTCCCAGGCTCATGCTACCCTGTCGCCACCGGGACATTTCACCGCGAGAGTTTACAGAATTGTTAATAAACTGCCAACCGCGGTAACAACTGAATGCTTACAACAAGGCCGGCATTTGCCGGCCTTGATTAACTTCACATCACCAGACGGCGAATATCAGACAGCATATTGTTGATGATGGTGATGAAACGCGCACCATCAGCACCGTCGATCACGCGGTGGTCAAACGAGAGCGAGATCGGCATCATCAAACGCGGTGCGAACTCTTTACCGTTCCATACCGGCTCCATGGCCGACTTGGAGACGCCAAGGATCGCCACTTCCGGCGCATTGACGATAGGCGCGAAGTGCGTCGTGCCCAGGCCGCCAAGGCTGGAGATGGTGAAACAGCCGCCCTGCATATCGCTGGCGGTCAGCTTGCCATCACGCGCTTTCTTCGAGGTTGCCATCAGCTCACGCGAGAGTTCAGTGATGCCTTTCTTATTCACATCCTTGAACACCGGAACCACCAGACCATTTGGCGTATCTACCGCCACGCCGATGTTGATGTATTTCTTCAGCGTCAGTTTCTGACCATCTTCAGACAGCGAGCTGTTGAAACGTGGCATCTGCTCCAGCGCCGCCGCGACCGCTTTCATGATGAACACCACCGGGGTGAACTTCACATCCAGCTTGCGCTTCTCGGCTTCGGCGTTCTGCTGCTTGCGGAACGCTTCCAGATCGGTGATATCGGTTTTATCAAAGTGCGTAACGTGCGGGATCATGACCCAGTTACGGCTCAGGTTAGCACCAGAGATTTTCTGGATACGGCCCAGCTCCACTTCTTCCACTTCACCAAACTTGCTGAAGTCCACTTTCGGCCACGGCAGCATGCCTGGCAGACCGCCGCCTGCAGCAGCTGCTGGCGCAGCCTCAGCGCGTTTCACCGCCTCTTTCACGTAAGTCTGCACATCCTCTTTCAGGATGCGACCCTTACGGCCGGTGCCTTTCACCTTCGCCAGATTCACGCCAAACTCGCGCGCCAGACGACGGATCACCGGCGTAGCGTGCACGTAAGCGTCATTCTCAGCGAAGTCATTTTTCGCTTCTGCTTTGGCTGGCGCAGGTGCTGCAGCCGGTTTAGCCTCTGCTTTCGCCGGCGCGGAGGCCGCTTCCGGTTTGGCTGCCGGTGCCGGCGATGGCGCGCCGCCTTCCACTTCAAAGATCATGATCAGTGAGCCGGTACTGACTTTGTCGCCAGTGGCTACTTTCAGCTCTTTCACCGTACCGGCAAACGGTGCCGGTACTTCCATAGAGGCTTTATCGCCTTCAACCACAATCAGCGACTGTTCAGCGGTGACTTTGTCACCCGCTTTCACCAGTACCTCGGTCACTTCAACTTCGTCACCGCCGATATCCGGTACGTTTACCTCTTTCGCGCCTGCCGCTGCAGCCGGGGCGGAGGTCGCCTCTTCTTTCATCTGTGGTTTCGCGTCGGCCGCCGGCGCATCGCCTTCTGCGTCAAAGATCATAATCAGTGAACCGGTGTTCACTTTATCGCCGGTAGCGATTTTGATCTCTTTCACTACACCCGCAAACGGCGCAGGCACTTCCATTGAGGCTTTGTCACCTTCAACGGTGATCAGCGACTGCTCTGCTTCAACCTTGTCGCCCACTTTAACCAGGATTTCTGTGACTTCGACTTCATCACCACCGATATCCGGTACGTTAACCTCTTTGCTGGCGGTTGCCGTTGCAGCAGCAGGAGCCGGCGCGACTTCTGCTTTTTTCTCTTCGGCAGCCGGTGCAGCTTCTGCCGCACCTTCAGCGTCAAACACCATAATCAGCGAGCCGGTATTCACTTTGTCACCGACGGCGATTTTGATCTCTTTAACCACGCCCGCCTGCGGTGAAGGCACTTCCATTGAAGCTTTATCGCCTTCCACAGAGATCAGCGACTGCTCAGCGTCAACGCTGTCGCCCACCTTCACCAGAATTTCGGTGACTTCAACTTCGTCCGACCCGATATCCGGTACGTTAATTTCGATAGCCATTACTCTTTACCTCTTAAGCCAGACGCGGGTTAACTTTATCAGCGTCGATATCGAATTTAGCGATAGCGTCCGCTACCACCTGCTTCTCGATTTCACCGCGTTTAGCCAGCTCACCCAGCGCAGCCACAACCACATATGATGCATCCACTTCGAAGTGATGACGCAGATTTTCACGGCTGTCAGAACGACCGAAGCCATCGGTACCCAGCACGCGGTAGTCGCTGGCTGGCACATAGCTGCGAACCTGTTCTGCGAACAGCTTCATGTAGTCAGTTGACGCAACGGCCGGCGCATCATTCATCACCTGAGCGATGTAAGGCACGCGTGGCGTTTCTGTCGGATGCAGCATGTTCCAGCGCTCGCAATCCTGACCGTCTCGCGCCAGCTCGGTGAACGAGGTTACGCTATAGACATCAGAGCCGATACCGTACTCTTTCGCCAGAATCTGTGCCGCTTCGCGCACGTGACGCAGGATAGAACCTGAGCCCAGCAGCTGCACTTTACCTTTCTTGCCTTCTACTTCTTCCAGCTTGTAGATACCCTTGCGGATACCCTCTTCCGCACCCTGCGGCATCGCCGGCATGTGGTAGTTTTCGTTCAGCGTGGTGATGTAGTAGTAGATGTTTTCCTGCGCTTCACCATACATACGCACCAGACCATCCTGCATGATCACGGCCACTTCATACGCGTATGACGGATCGTAGGAGATGCAGTTAGGGATGGTCAGCGACTGAATATGGCTGTGGCCATCTTCATGCTGCAGGCCTTCGCCGTTCAGCGTCGTACGGCCTGACGTCCCCCCGACCAGGAAGCCACGCGCCTGCTGATCGCCCGCCAGCCACATCAGATCGCCAATGCGCTGGAAGCCAAACATCGAGTAGTAGATGTAGAACGGGATCATCGGCAGGTTGTTGGTGCTGTAAGAGGTCGCCGCCGCCAGCCAGGATGAACCTGCGCCCAGCTCGTTGATCCCTTCCTGCAGAATCTGGCCTTTCTCATCTTCTTTATAGTAAGCAACCTGCTCACGGTCCTGCGGCGTATACTGCTGGCCGTTCGGGCTGTAGATACCGATCTGACGGAACAGGCCTTCCATACCAAAAGTACGGGCTTCATCCGCGAGGATCGGCACCAGACGATCTTTGATCGACTTGTTCTTCAGCATCACGTTCAGCGCGCGCACGAAAGCGATCGTGGTAGAGATCTCTTTGCTCTGCTCTTCCAGCAGAGGTTTGAACTCTTCCAGCGTCGGCATTTCCAGCTTCTCAGTGAACTCTGCCTGACGGGTCGGCAGATAGCCACCCAGCTTCTCACGCTGGCCGTGCAGGTAGTTGTACTCTTCTGAGCCTTTCTCGAAGGTGACGTAAGGCAGCTCTTCGATTTTTTCATCAGCCACTGGCACATTGAAGCGATCGCGGATGTAGCGTACGCCATCCATGTTCATCTTCTTGACCTGATGGGCAATGTTTTTTCCTTCCGCCGTATCACCCATACCGTAACCTTTAATGGTATGAGCCAGAATCAGCGTTGGCTGGCCTTTGGTCTCCTGCGCTTTTTTCAGAGCAGCGTAGATTTTCTTCGGATCGTGGCCGCCCCGGTTCAGCGCGAAAATTTCGTCGTCAGACCACTCTTTTACCAGCTCAGCAGTCTCCGGATATTTGCCGAAGAAGTGCTCACGCACATAGGCACCGTCGCGTGATTTAAAGGTCTGGTAGTCACCGTCAACGGTTTCATTCATCAGCTGAATCAGTTTGCCGCTGGTATCTTTCTTCAGCAGCTCATCCCAGCGTCCGCCCCAGATCACTTTGATCACGTTCCAGCCAGCACCGGCAAAGATGCCTTCCAGCTCGTTGATGATCTTACCGTTACCGGTGACCGGGCCATCCAGACGCTGCAGGTTGCAGTTGATGATGAACACCAGGTTATCCAGCTTCTCGCGGGTCGCGATAGTAATGGCACCTTTAGATTCCGGCTCATCCATCTCACCATCACCGAGGAAGGCGTATACCGTCTGACCAGACGTATCTTTCAGGCCGCGATGCTCAAGGTATTTCAGGAACTTCGCCTGATAGATAGCGTTCAGCGGGCCCAGGCCCATTGAAACGGTCGGGAACTGCCAGAAGTCCGGCATCAGCTTCGGATGCGGATAAGATGACAGGCCGTTGCCGTGCACTTCCTGACGGAAGTTGTTCATCTGCTCTTCAGTCAGGCGCCCTTCAAGGAACGCACGCGAGTAAATGCCTGGAGAAATATGACCCTGGAAGTAGACCAGATCGCCGCCATCTTTTTCGCTGCGTGCACGGAAGAAGTGGTTAAAGCACACTTCATAGATCGTGGCAGAGCTCTGGAAAGAAGAGAGGTGTCCCCCCAGCTCCAGATCTTTTTTCGACGCACGCAGAACTGAAACAATGGCGTTCCAGCGAATTGCGGAACGGATACGACGTTCGAGAGAGGTGTTACCCGGATAGTCCGGCTCATCTTCTGTCGCAATGGTGTTGATATAGTTACTGATCGCTGCAGCAGCACCGCCGCCGCCAGCTACTTTCACACCACCTTTGCGGGCTGCGCTCAGAACCTGATCAATCAGATACTGCGCACGCTCAACACCTTCTTCACGGATGACCGATTCGATCGCCTGTAGCCAGTCACGAGTTTCGATCGGATCCACGTCATTCTGTAAACGTTCTGACATGGGGGGTATTCCTTATCTGTGTCTAATACGTTGAATTATCAGGAGCCTGTCTGCTTGTGTTGTGTTTCAGGTTCACAGCACAAGAAGACAGGCCCGTCGTTTATGTCGCACGTTCGTTGCCGTACGTTATTCCTTGCGTTGCTGTAAACGACGCAGGGAGCGTTCACGACGGCTCTGCTCCCGACTTCTGTCCAGCAAGATTTCCTCTATGAACGCCAGATGACGATGCGAGGCTTCACGGGCCTGTTCCGGCTCGCGTGCCACAATCGCCGCAAAAATACTGGCGCGATGCTCGCTCACTTTCGCCAGCATTTCGCGGCGAGCGTAAAGCAATTCGAAATTCTGACGTACGTTTTGTTCCAGCATCGGGCTCATGGAGCGCAGCAGGTGCAGCAGCACCACATTATGCGCCGCTTCCGTGACCGCAATCTGATACTTCATGACGGCATCCGCCTCAGCGTCGAGATCGCCGCTCTCCTGCGCCTGCTGAATCTGAAGATGGCAGTCGCGAATACGCTGCAGATCTTCATCGGTGCCGCGCAGTGCTGCGTAGTAGGCCGCCACACCTTCCAGCGCATGACGGGTTTCCAGCAGATCAAACTGAGATTCCGGATGCTGGGCCAGTAGCCCGACCAGGGGGTCGCTTAAGCTCTGCCAGAGATTCTGCTGCACAAATGTGCCGCCACCCTGGCGACGCAGCAGTAAACCTTTGGCTTCCAGACTCTGAATCGCTTCGCGCAGCGATGGACGTGAGACATCAAACTGTTTGGCCAGTTCGCGCTCGGGGAGCAGTTTCTCACCCGGCTGAAGGGTCCCTTCCATAATCAGGGATTCCAGCTGCTGCTCTATCGCATCGGAGAGCTTGGGCTGGCGAATTTTACTATAAGCCATCTTCCCTTCTTATAAGCCAAACGTCTGGAGTAAATTGGTAATACCAATTGAAAAATGGTGTCCGTAAAGTAACAAAGTATTCACCTTGTGTCTATATGGCCACTCTCTTACTTCCAGCCCGTTGCAGGCCTGAACCCAGGCAGCACGCCTTAAGCCGCCGTAGTAACAGGAAAAAGAAACAACTGCGCGAAGTTGTTAACAGATTTCACTTTTACCAAACCTTACACTGCAAAAGCGGTTGCTGCTCTTATACGCCATAAGCGAAAGCTATTCGTGTTTAAGCATTATTCATGACAGAAATAGCGCAAGGGAAACCACAGAGTAAATCGCTGCTTTTTCCATCACTCCTTAGCACAAAAAGCAAAAGCAGGTGCAAAGTCGCGCGCTTATCACTATTCTGGTCGCCTGAATAGCGTCTCGCTACAGAGAGTCAGTCTGAATTCGTAAAGAAAAGATTACACGCAGTATCACAGCCTTAAGTGCGGGCACTGCAGGCGCACAATAACAATACAAAGAGGTTTGTATGGAACAACAGCATGGCGAAGCGCTGCACCGCGGCCTGAAGAATCGCCATATCCAGCTGATCGCGCTGGGCGGTGCCGTCGGCACCGGCCTGTTTCTGGGAAGCGCATCGGTTATTAAATCTGCCGGTCCGGCGGTGATCCTGGGGTATGCCATTGCCGGATTTATCGCCTTTTTAATTATGCGCCAGCTGGGTGAAATGGTGGTTGAAGAGCCGGTTGCCGGCAGCTTTAGCCATTTTGCCTATAAATACTGGGGCAATTTTGCCGGCTTCGCCTCAGGCTGGAACTACTGGGTGCTCTATGTGCTGGTTGCGATGGCAGAACTCAGCGCCGTCGGTAAATATATTCAGTTCTGGTATCCGGAGTTTCCGGCCTGGGCCAGCGCCGCTATTTTCTTTGTCGTCATCAATGCCATTAACCTGACCAACGTCAAAGTGTTTGGTGAGATGGAGTTCTGGTTCGCGATCATTAAAGTCGTGGCCGTTATCGGCATGATCCTGTTTGGCGGCTGGCTGCTGTTCAGCGGCAACGCCGGTCCGCAGGCATCTGTCCGTAACCTGTGGGATCAGGGGGGCTTTCTGCCGCACGGCATGACCGGTCTGGTGATGATGATGGCGATTATCATGTTCTCCTTTGGTGGCCTTGAACTGGTGGGTATTACTGCTGCAGAAGCGGATAACCCGGAAGAGAGCATTCCTAAAGCCACCAATCAGGTGCTGTGGCGCATTCTGATTTTCTATATTGGCTCACTGGCGGTACTGCTGTCGCTGCTGCCCTGGACCCGCGTTACGGCAGATACCAGTCCGTTTGTCCTGATTTTCCATGAGCTGGGTGATGCGCTGGTCGCTAACGCCCTGAACGTCGTGATCCTGACTGCAGCGCTCTCGGTCTACAACAGCTGTGTTTACTGTAACAGCCGTATGCTGTTTGGCCTGGCCCAGCAGGGTAATGCGCCAAAAGCGCTGCTGAAGGTTGATCGCCGCGGCGTACCGGTCGCCACTATTATGGTTTCGGCGGTTGCTACCGCCCTGTGCGTGTTGATCAACTATCTGATGCCGGGAGAAGCCTTTGGCATTCTGATGTCACTGGTGGTGTCGGCTCTGGTCATCAACTGGGCAATGATTAGCCTGGCGCATATGAAATTCCGCCGTAAGAAAGATCAGCAGGGTGTTACCACGCGCTTCCGGGCGGTGCTCTATCCGGCGGGTAACTGGCTCTGTCTGCTGTTTATGGCCGCCGTGCTGGTGATCATGGCGATGACACCCGGAATGGCGATTTCAGTCTGGCTGATTCCGGTCTGGCTGGTTATTCTGGCGGTGGGTTACGCCGTTAAAAACAGAACGCAGAAAGCCTGATAGTCCCGCGTGCCCGGTTTATCTGACCGGGCACCTCTGCCGATCGCCTTCACACTTTTTCCCCTGCACCCGTTTTGTCCATCTACGCGACTCATTGTTGATCATCCCTGCCTGCCATTTGCGCTGATACTTTTCGCTCCACTTGTCGCAGGAGACGACGATGAAAAGTGCTGCACTCTCATTCAGAGAAAAACTGGGATATGGCATGGGCGATGCCGGCTGTAACATGATTGGTGGCGCGATCATGCTGTTTCTTAACTACTTCTACACCGATGTTTTTGGCCTGGCACCGGCGCTGGTCGGCGTGCTGCTGCTTTCAGTACGCGTACTGGATGCGGTGACAGACCCCATTATGGGCGCTTTAGCGGACCGGACTCAGAGCCGCTGGGGCCGCTTCCGTCCCTGGCTGCTCTGGGTCTCGGTGCCGTATGTGCTGTTCAGCGTACTGATGTTTACTACGCCAGACTGGAGCTATGAAAACAAAGTTATCTGGGCCTTTGTGACCTATTTCCTGATGTCGCTGACCTATACGGCTATCAATATTCCCTACTGTTCGCTGGGCGGTGTCATCACCAGCGATCCGGGCGAACGCGTGTCCTGTCAGTCTTATCGTTTCGTGATGGTGGGGGTTGCCACGCTGATCCTCTCACTCTCACTGCTGCCTATGGCAGAGTGGTTTGGCGGTGACAACAAAGCGCGCGGTTATCAGCTGGCGATGAGCGTGCTGGCGCTGATTGGCCTGGCGATGTTTCTGTTCTGTTTTGCTAATGTCCGTGAACGTATCCGGCCTGCAGTGCCGACACATGACGATCTGAAGAAAGACCTGCGCGATATATGGAAAAACGATCAGTGGGTACGCATTCTGCTGCTGACCTTCTGCAACGTCTGTCCCGGCTTTATCCGCATGGCGGCCACCATGTATTACGTGACCTGGGTAATGGGCCAGTCGACGCATTTTGCCACGCTATTTATCAGCCTGGGCGTAATTGGCATGATGGCTGGCAGCACGCTGGCTAAATATCTCACCGATCGCTGGTGTAAGCTGAAAGTCTTTTTCTGGACCAATATCGCGCTGGCGCTCTTTTCCTGTGGATTTTACTGGATCGATCCACACGCCACCATCACGGTAGTGGTGGCCTATTTCCTGCTGAATATTCTGCATCAGATCCCCTCGCCGCTGCACTGGTCGCTCATGGCCGATGTGGATGACTATGGCGAGTGGAAAACCGGCAAGCGTATTACCGGCATGAGCTTTTCCGGCAACCTCTTTTTTCTCAAGGTCGGGCTGGCGGTTGCCGGTGCCATGGTCGGCTTTCTGCTGTCGGTTTACGGCTATGACGCCGGCGCAAAACAGCAGTCCGCCACCGCCGTCAACGGCATTATGCTGCTCTTCACCGTGATACCCGGTATCGGCTATCTGATCACTGCCGGCGTGGTGCGCCTGATGAAAGTGGATCGCAAGCTGATGCGTACTATTCAGGATGACCTGGCGCTGCGCCGCGCTAACTTTCGCGATTTGTCTGCCCCATCCCCGGCCGCAACCACTCAACCCGGAGAAGTCAAATGACCTGGCCTAACCCTTTTATTACACAGCGCGCCGACCCCTTTATTCTGCGGCACGGCGCTGGCTACTACTTTATCGCCTCAGTACCGGAATATGATCGGCTGGAGCTGCGTCACGCCACCACGCTCGCAGGACTGCGTGAGGCGCCCGCCGTTACCGTCTGGCGCAAGCCGGACCAGGGTGAATACAGTGAGCTGATCTGGGCACCTGAGCTGCACCACATTAATGGTCAGTGGGTCATCTACTTCGCGGCGGCGCCGAGCCGTGAGATTAAAGAGGGGCTGTTTCAGCATCGTATGTATGCGCTGGTCTGCGATGAAGCCGATCCGCTGACCGGCTACTGGCAGCCCTGTCGCCGGATTGAAACGCAATTCGATAGCTTTGCGCTGGATGCCACGCACTTTGTCCATCAGGGTAAAAACTGGTACCTCTGGGCACAAAAAGATCCCGCGATTCCCGGTAATTCCAATCTTTATCTGGCTGAGCTGCTGAATCCCTGGACGCTGAAAGGTACGCCGGTGATGCTGAGCCGGCCTGAATATGAGTGGGAGTGTGCCGGATTCAGCGTTAATGAAGGACCGGCGGCGATCCGTCACGGTAACCGGCTGTTTGTGACCTACTCCGCCAGCGCGACCGATGAAAACTACTGTCTGGGTATGCTGAGTATCGATGTGCAGGCCGATCCGCGCGATCGCATCGCCTGGCAGAAGTCAGCACGGCCGGTGTTTACTACCAGCTGGGAGAATCAGCAGTATGGTCCGGGACACAACAGTTTTACGACGGATGAAGCGGGACGCGACGTGCTGGTTTATCACGCCCGCAACTACACGGAAATCGAGGGCGATCCGCTGTGGGATCCCAATCGCCATACGCGCCTGAAATATTTCAGCTGGCGCGAGGATGGCACGCCCGATTTCGGCGTGCCGCCGGCGGATCACACCAGCGTGCCGTAGATAGTCAGGAGCGCGACCACCACCACCAGCACCAGCGAGGTGCGTTTTGCCAGCGCCACCGCCACGCGAGGGGTGGCGACCTTATCCGTGTGCGGATCGCGCGCCAGCGAGAATTGCGCCAGGCTGGTCAGCACCTGATACTGAGAACGACGGAGATCGCTCAGAGAGGCAAACCACGCGGGCAGCGCGCGCTCGCCGTGCCCCAGCAGCGCATAAGCCACGCCCGCCAGCCGCACCGGGATCCAGTCCAGCACGTGCAGCAGCGCATCAACGCCTGAGGCAGCGCGCGCCTGGTCTGATGCGTGTCGTGCCAGCCAGCTCTGCCAGGCGCGCAGAAAAGCGTACCCCACCAGCAGCACCGGTCCCCCGACCACAAACCAGAACAGCGGAGCAAGATAGAAACGGAAGTTGATCCAGATAAGTGCGTTCTGCAGCTCGCGCAGAAACTCGCGCTCGCTGCAGTTTGCCGGCACGCCATGGATCAGCGTCAGCTCTGCGGCCATCGCCTGATGTGCGGCCTCATCATCACGGCTGGCAGCCTGCAGGTAGTTATGGTAGTGCTGTCGCGCAGAACCGGCGCCGATACAGAGCAGCCCGGTCACAATCCAGAACAGCAGCTGCAGCAGCCCGAACAGCAGGCCGTGCAGGCTCCAGACCACCAGCCACACCAGCAGCATCGCCACTGCGGTCATAAGAAGCGTGCGCAGCAGCGAAAAGTGCTGCCGGCCACGAAACAACGGCGTCAGCCGGTGATCCAGCTGCCAGTGTTCGCCCATTTTAAACAGGCGTTCCCATCCCAGAACAAGTAACAAACTAAACAACGTCATAATGGCTCCTGCGGTGTCAGGCATTCTCCTGAGTAATACCCTGTTTATAGCGCGACCAGTCAAACGCCGGGCCCGGATCGGTTTTACGCCCGGGTGCGATATCGCTATGTCCGGTAATGCGATCGGCGCTCAGTGGATAGTGCTGCTGCAGCAGCGCGGTGACCTGCTGCAGCATGGCGTACTGGGCGTCGGTGTAGGGCAGCGTGTCGGTGCCTTCCAGCTCGATGCCAATAGAAAAGTCGTTGCAGTTCTCCCGCCCGCTGAACACAGACACGCCCGCATGCCAGGCGCGCTCATTCAGTGAGACATACTGTACCAGCTCACCGTCGCGCCGGATCAGACAGTGTGCTGCCACGCGCAGCTGCGCAATATCAGCAAAATAGGGATGTGCATCGGCAGGCAGCGAGCCGGTAAATAGACGATCAATCCACGGTCCGCCAAACTCCCCCGGCGGCAAACTGATATTATGGATCACCAGCAGCGACGGTACCTCATGGTCGGGACGTGCATTAAAATGTGGCGAGGGCACCTTACGGGCGCTGCTGATCCAGCCCTGTTCCAGTTTCATCTCTGTAATCCTTAGCAAAATCAGGCCGAGAATATCACGATTCAGAGCAGGGGTTAGCGTCTTCGTGCGATAGCGCGCCTTATCCTCCCCCGGCCTTTGCCGTTGCTCCTGCAAAATAAGCCAGCGTGATAGCGCATCAGATGGCCCTCTGCTGCCCGGGTGTGTGAGCCCGCCCGGCAACAGAGCTGCCGCTTGCTGCAACAGATAAAAATGGCTGCGCACCACTCTCCGGTTATCAGGCAATACGCTTTCGTCATCCGTTTGTGCTGCTTATCGTAGCGCCTCAGCGAAAACGGAGCCCTGCTATGGAAAAACAACGCGGTTTTACCCTGATTGAACTGATGATCGTCATCGGCATCGTCGCTATCCTCAGTGCGATTGGCCTGCCTGCTTACCAGAGTTACCTGCAGCGTGCAGCACTGACTGACATGCTGCAAACCATGTTGCCGTATAAAACGGCGGTTGAACTTTGCGCTATTGAGCGCGGTAGCCCGGCGCAGTGTCAGGCGGGTGAACACGGCATTCCGGCTGCGAAAGGCTCGCGCTATGTCGCCTCTCTCGCCGTTACCAATGGTGTCATTGCGCTTACCGGGCAGGAGAGCCTGAACGGGCTGAGCGTGGAGATGCAGCCGGTCTGGGATGTGGCTGAAGGCATGCTGCACTGGCAGCGCAGCTGTACCAGCACCAGCAGCGCCCTGCGTGATAACTGCCTGAATCAGTTCCGCTTTGCGGACAAGGACGGGACTAATGGCTGAGCACGATCCGGCACTGCTGGCGCTGTGCGCCCGCTACCAGGCGCGGCTGCTGCAGCACGATGACACCCGACTGCGTGTGGCCGTTACCGACTCTCCCCACCCGCAGCTGCTGGAGGCGCTGCAGTTCGCCTGCCAGTGTCAGGTAGAGATCGAGTGCTGGCCTGCTGCCCGCATGGAACAGACGTTGCACCAGCCGGTATCAGATGCCCGGCTGCCTGAGCAGCGCAGCGCCGCTTCAGCAACCGAAGCGGTAAACCAGATTCTGCATCAGGCCATACAGCGACGCGCCTCCGATGTGCATATTGAGCCTCAGCCGCAGGGATTACGTATCCGGCTGCGCATTGACGGTGTGTTACATAACCTGCCGCGCTTACCAGAGGTGCAGCCTGCTGCCGTGCTGGCGCGGCTGAAAGTGCTCGCCGGGCTGGATATTGCGGAGCGCCGTCTGCCACAGGATGGGCAGTTTACCCACGAGATAAACGGCAGCGGCGCGGCCTTTCGCCTCGCCACGCTGCCGGTCAGTCACGGTGAAAAAGCCGTTGTGCGTTTACTGCAGAGTGAAGGCAGTGCGATTGCGCTGGATAAGCTTGGTATGCCGCTGGCCCAGCTGCGCCTGCTGAAACAGGCGCTGGCTAAGCCGCAGGGGTTGATCCTGGTGACCGGCCCGACCGGCAGCGGCAAAACCTTCACGCTCTACAGCAGCCTCAGCGCACTGAACGTGCCGGAAAAAAATATCTGCAGCGTGGAGGACCCGATAGAGATCCCGCTGACCGGCATCAACCAGACTCAGGTGCGTCCCCGCAGCGGCCTCGACTTTAATCGCGTACTGCGTGCCCTGCTGCGCCAGGATCCGGATGTGATCATGGTCGGTGAAATCCGCGACAGTGAAACGGCCAGCATTGCGGTTAAAGCCGCCCAGACCGGGCATCTGGTTCTCTCCACGCTGCATACTAACTCTACCGCTGAAACGCTGACGCGCCTCAGACAAATGGATATTCCCGGTTATCTGCTGGGGCCGGCGCTGCAGCTGGTGATAGCACAGCGCCTGGTCCGCCGGCTATGCCTGCACTGCCGCCAGCCAGCGCAGGCTGTCGCTCATCTCCCGCCCGCACTCTGGCCCGGCACTCTGCAGACCTGGCGCGCCCCAGGCTGCGACCACTGTTTCTCCGGCTACTATGGTCGCCTCGCGCTGTTTGAAATTTTGCCGGTTAACAGCAGGCTGCAGAATGCCATCTCTTCAGATATGCCGCTGGAGCATGTCCTGATGCTCGCCGGTGAACAGGGAATGAAAACGCTGCTGAGCGCGGGTCTGGAAGCGGTAAGCCGGGGAGACACATCATTTGAAGAGATGCAGCGCGTGGTAGGTCTGGACAATGGCTAAACGTTATCACTTCAGCTGGCAGGCGCTGGACACCATGGGCGAGTTGCAGACAGGGGAGTCGCTGCTGCGCGATCGGGCTGCCCTGCTGCATCAGCTCGCCGATCGCGGCATGCTGATTGTTAGCTGGCAACGCGGCCGCTGCTGGCGCAGACGTGACTGGAAATGGCAGCAAAAAATTGAGCTGATGCATCAGCTGGCTACGCTGCTAAAAGCGGGATTACCCCTGGCTGAAAGTCTGATGCTGCTGGCGCAGGGGCACCCGCATGCCGGATGGCGCGTGGTGCTTACAGGCCTGCAGCAGCAGGTGCTGGCCGGAGAGGCGTTTTCGCAGGCTCTGCGTACGTGGCCTGACCTTTTCCCGCCCCTGTTTTCCGCACTGATGCAGGTAGGCGAGGCCACCGGACAGCTCGACAGCTGCTGTCTGCGGCTGGCGCAGCAGCAGGCAAAGCAGCGTCAGCTGCGCCAGAAAGTCGGCAAAGCCCTGCGCTATCCGATCTTTATTCTGCTGGTGGCGCTGGCGGTCAGTGCCGGCATGCTGTTATTTGTACTGCCGGAGTTTATTGCCGTCTATGCCAGCTTTGATGCACCACTGCCCGCCTTTACCGCAGGCGTTGTGGCGCTGTCAGAGGGCATGCAGCAGACCGCACTGCCGTTGTTACTGGTTGCTGCCGGCTGTGCGATTGCAGCACGGCAGATTGCACGGCGCTCCGATCGCTGGCAGCGACGCTTACAGCATTTTATCCTGCGCCTGCCGCTGATCGCCCCGCTCTGGCGTGGTGCGCAGCTCAGCCAGATTTATGCCATTTTACAGCTGACGCAGCAGGCAGGACTTACGCTGCTGCACAGTCTGCAGACAGTAGAAATGACGCTGACGGCGCGGGTGTGGCGCGAAGCGATTGTAGCGCTACAGGCGCATATCGCTGCCGGTGCGCCGCTGCACCAGGCGCTGCAGCAGCATACGCTGTTTACACCGCTCTGTGCCCAGCTGACAGGCGCCGGTGAAGAGGCTGGCGCGCTTGATATCATGCTGGCCCGGCTGGCAGAGTGGCATGAAACGGAAACCTCAAACCGGGCAGAGGCGCTGGCTGCTGCGCTTGAACCGGCGATGATGCTGGTGATCGGGGCGATCGTTGGCACGCTGGTGATCGCCATGTATCTGCCGGTGTTTGGTCTGGGAGAGGTCATACGCTAGCGGGCGCCTGCTGCGCCCGCACAGAGGGTTTATCGTGTGAACACGCGGTTCTCCTGCTCTGCCACACGGATAAACGTTGTACGCTTGGTCAGCTCTTTCAGACGTTCAGCGCCAACGTAGGTACAGGCTGAACGCAGGCCTCCCAGAATGTCTTTGATGGTCTCTGCCACCGGTCCGCGCAGCGGCAGGCGTACGGTTTTGCCTTCTGCTGCCCGGTATTGCGCTACGCCACCCACGTGGCGCTTCATCGCCGATTCAGAACTCATGCCGTAAAACAGCATAAACTGCTCGCCCTGCTCCTCCACAAGCGTGCCTTCACACTCATCATGCGCCGCCAGCATACCGCCCAGCATGACAAAGTCAGCCCCGCCGCCAAACGCTTTGGCAATATCACCCGGCACGGAACAGCCGCCGTCACTGACAATCTGTCCGCCCAGACCGTGCGCGGCATCGGCGCACTCAATCACCGCTGACAGCTGCGGATAACCTACGCCGGTTTTCACGCGGGTCGTGCAGACCGATCCCGGGCCGATACCCACTTTAACAATATCCGCACCTGACAGAATCAGCTCTTCTACCATCTCTCCCGTCACGACGTTACCGGCACAGATGGTTTTATCCGGAAAGCGTTCACGCGCGCGCTGCAGAAATGCCACAAAGTGCTCTGAATAACCGTTCGCCACGTCGATGCAGATAAACTTCAGCTGCGGCGACAGGGCGAGAATCGCATTCAGTTTAGTGAAATCCGCTTCTGAGGTCCCGGTTGAAACCATGACGTAATTCAGCACGGACGCGGGCACGCGCTGGATAAACGCCTGCCATGCATCAATACTATAGTGTTTATGAACCGCAGTAAGTACTTCAAAACCGGCCAGCGCTTCTGCCATGGTGAACGTGCCAACGGTATCCATGTTTGCTGCGATAACCGGTACCCCATGCCACTCCAGAGCGGAGTGCTTAAAGGTGAAGGTGCGTGCCAGTTCAACATCAGAACGGCTTTTGAGCGTCGAGCGTTTCGGGCGGATTAACACATCTTTGAAGCCCAGTTTGATATCTTCTTCAATACGCATAGCAGAGGGTCCTGGTTAGTGAAAACGAACCGCAGTTCGGGTAGCGCTCACGGCTCCAGTGTCGTTATCATACGCGCCATAACGGCGGTGGCAAGGGTGCGAATTTCACTTTACTTACGCTACAATCCTGTAAATCTGACCGATCGCTAAGAATGTGATCCTTTTCTCATTTTTGAGAGACTGCCGCCCTCTGATGCGCTGAATACCGGGAGAAAAATATGCTGTTTACCGTTGCGCTAACCGGAGGCATTGGTAGTGGTAAAAGCACTGTCGCTAACGCTTTTGCCGCTCTGGGCGTAGAGATCATTGATGCTGATGTGATCGCCCGCGAGGTAGTAGAGCCGGGTACACCAGCATTACAGGCGATTGTAAAACGCCATGGCGAATCCATTCTGACGGCAGAAGGCACGCTTTATCGCGCCCGGCTGCGGGAGATTATTTTTCAGCAGCCGCAGGAAAAAAACTGGCTTAATCAGCTGCTGCACCCGCTGATTAATGCCCGCACCCAGCAGCTCAGGGCACAGGCGTCATCCTCTTATGTGCTGTGGGTGGTCCCCCTGCTGATTGAAAACAATCTGCAACGACAGGCCGATCGCGTGCTGGTGGTCGATGTTGATGAGGCTGTTCAGCTGCAGCGTACGCGTCAGCGCGACGGCGTGTCGCTGAGCCAGGCACAACGTATTCTTGCCGCGCAGGTGAGCCGCGAACAGCGCCTCGCCTGCGCCGATGATATTATTGATAATAGCGGCACACCTGAACAGGTGCTGCCGCGGGTTGCTGAACTTCACCAGCGTTATTTGCGCCTGGCTGCAACCGGACGGGATTGAGATAATGAGTACAGTTGTTCTGTTTGAGCATCCGCTGAATGAGAAGATGCGCACCTGGCTGCGCGTCGAGTTTTTACTCAATCAGCTGCATGAAACGGTACCGGTAAACCATTCCGTTGCCGCACTGGGCGTATTTCGCATTCTTGCTGACCTGCTGGATATTTTTGAGCGCGGCGATATGCGGACTGAGTTGCTCAAGGAGCTGGAGCGTCAGCAGCAAAAACTGCGCGCCTGGCTGGATGTTCCCGGCGTGGATGAGCAGACGGTAAGCCAGCTCAGCAACCGCCTTAAACAGCTCTCTGCTGAACTGCTGAACGCACCGCGCATGGGCCAGCATCTGCGTGACGATCGGCTGATATCGCTGGTGCGTCAGCGTCTCAGTATCCCCGGCGGCTGCTGCAGTTTCGATTTGCCCGGATTGCACATCTGGCTGCACCAGGAGCAGGCGCTGCGTGATACGCAGGTAGCTGGCTGGCTGGCCTCGCTTGAGCCGCTGCTCAACAGCCTGACGATGATCCTTGATCTTATCCGTCAGTCTGGCGTATTTCGTCATCAGACCAGCCTGAATGGCTTTTATCAGGACAATGCTGAAGGCGCAGACCTGCTGCGGCTGCGGCTGACGCTGGAAGATGCGCTCTATCCGCAGATTTCAGGTCATAAAAGCCGCTACGCTATTCGTTTTTTGCCGCTGGATAGCGAACAGGGCGTGGTGCCTGCCCGCCTGAATTTTGAACTGGCCTGCTGTTAGAGGATATTATGCCGGAAGAGATGATTACCGTACCCTGCCCGAACTGCGGCAGAGATGTGATGTGGGATGAGCTGAGCCCGTGGCGTCCGTTCTGCAGCAAACGCTGTCAGCTGATTGATCTTGGTGAATGGGCCGCAGAGGAAAAACGCATTCCCAGCAGTGGCGACCAGACCGACAGCGATGAGTGGAGTGAAGAGCAGCAGTAAAGCAGCAGGGGCATGATGCCCCTGTTTCAGAGTTCGTCGGCCACCAGACGGGCAATCAGCGCATGGTTTGCAGCCGGAAACTCCTCTGCAATAAGATCGCGCTGCGCCACCCAGCGCTGTGGCTGTCCCTCGCGTCCCCACGGCTCACCCTGCCACGCTTCCACCAGAAAAAAATGCAGCGTGACGCGCAGATCATCATACGCGTGGTCAGCCTGACCGATTGCGGTTGCACGGGTCACCTCAATACCGGTTTCCTCCATCAGCTCACGCTTCAGCGCCTGTTCCGCGCTTTCATTCTGTTCAATCTTTCCGCCGGGGAATTCCCATTTGTTTGCCATATAAGAGCTGGCTGCGCGCTGCGCAAGGAAGATCTGGCGGCTGGCATTACGGATAATGCCGACTGCAACCTGCAGGTGCTTCATAGAGTTGATCCCGCTTTATTAGTAAAGAGCGCAGAGTGTAAAACAGCGCAGCGCGGATGTTAATAACCCGGCCTGAACAGCGTCACAGCGCCAAAAAAAAGGAGCCCGCAGGCTCCTTTTCAGGGTCAGGCCAGACGGCCGTGACACTGCTTATACTTTTTGCCCGAACCACACGGGCAGGGATCGTTACGCCCTGTTTTACGCTCACCGCCCTGCGCTGCCAGCGCCTCGGCGGCGGCGGTTTCATCATCCACATGGCTCAGCTGCTGCTGCTGTGCCAGGCGTTCAGCTTCTTCGCGACGCTGCTGCTCCATCGCTTCAACCTCTTCCGGCATCCGTACCTGAACTTTGCTCAGCGTGCTGATCACTTCATACTTCAGTGACTCCAGCATCGCCGCAAACATGGCAAAGGATTCACGCTTGTATTCCTGCTTGGGATCTTTCTGGGCATAGCCGCGCAGGTGGATACCCTGGCGCAGATAGTCCATCGCCGCCAGATGCTCTTTCCACAGCGAATCCAGCGTTTGCAGCATCACGCCTTTTTCAAAGTTGCGCATCATTTCGGTGCCCACAACCTCTTCTTTCGCCGCATAGCTTTCACGTGCGCGGGTCATGATACGTTCACGCAGCGTCTCTTCATGCAGATCCGGTTCTTTGTCCAGCCACTCAGCAACCGGCAGATCGAGATCGAAATCGTTACGCAGGCGCTCTTCCAGCCCCGGTACATCCCACATTTCTTCCAGCGACTGCGGCGGAATATAGGTGTCGATTGTCGCCTTGAACACATCCTCACGAATGCTGTTGATGGTGTCAGAGACGTCAGAGACATCCAGCAGTTCATTACGCTGACTGTAGATAGCACGACGCTGGTCGTTTGCAACGTCATCATACTCCAGCAGCTGCTTGCGGATATCGAAGTTGCGGCTCTCAACCTTGCGCTGCGCGTTAGCAATCGCTTTGGTCACCCACGGATGTTCAATCGCTTCGCCCGGCTTCATGCCGAGTTTGCGCATCATGTTTGAAACGCGATCGGAGGCGAAGATACGCATCAGCGCATCTTCCATAGAGAGGTAGAAGCGAGAGGAGCCGGCATCGCCCTGACGACCGGCACGGCCGCGCAGCTGGTTATCGATACGACGCGATTCATGACGCTCAGTACCGATAATATGCAGACCGCCTGAGGCCAGTACGGCATCGTGACGCAGTTTCCACGCCTCTTTAATCGCCTGCACCTGCTCTTCAGACGGCGCTTCCAGCGCAGCCACTTCAGCCTGCCAGCTGCCGCCCAGCACGATGTCGGTACCACGACCCGCCATGTTGGTCGCGATAGTCACCGCTCCCGGCTGGCCTGCCTGTGACACGATATCGGCTTCGCTGGCGTGGAACTTGGCGTTCAGCACGCTGTGCTTAATCCCGGCACGCGTCAGTTCGTTAGAGACCACTTCTGATTTTTCAATCGAAATGGTCCCCACCAGCACCGGCTGGCCTTTTGCCGTACAGGTGCGAATATCTTCGATAATGGCATCGATCTTCTCTTTCTCGGTCATGTAGACCAGATCGGCCATGTCTTTACGCACCATCGGACGGTTGGTTGGCACCACGATAGTGTCGAGTTTGTAGATGGAGCTGAATTCAAATGCTTCCGTGTCCGCCGTCCCGGTCATACCGGCCAGCTTCTCATAGAGGCGGAAGTAGTTCTGGAAGGTGATGGACGCCAGCGTCTGGTTCTCATTCTGGATATCTGCGCCTTCTTTAGCTTCAATAGCCTGATGCAAACCATCAGACCAGCGGCGCCCCTGCATGGTACGTCCGGTGTGCTCATCAACAATGATGACCTCACCCTCTTTAACGATATAGTCAACGTCCCGGGTGAACAGCGCGTGCGCCCGCAGCGCGGCGGTAACGTGATGCATCAGCATAATGTTGGTTGGCGAGTAGAGTGATTCACCCTCCTCCATAATGCCCTGGCTGACCAGCAGCTCTTCAACCTTGACCAGACCGCGTTCGGTCATGTGCGCCTGACGCGCTTTTTCATCAACCCAGAAGTCGCCTTCGCCCTGGAAATTATCAGAATCTTCTTTTTCCTGACGGACCAGGTGCGGGATGATCTTATTTACTTTGATGTAGAGATCGGAGCTGTCTTCTGCCGGACCAGAGATGATCAGCGGCGTACGCGCTTCATCAATCAGAATGGAGTCAACTTCATCCACCAGCGCATAGTGCAGTTTACGCTGTACGCGCTCTTCTGGACTGAATGCCATGTTGTCGCGCAGGTAGTCAAAGCCATATTCGTTATTGGTGCCGTACGTGATATCAGCCGCGTAAGCTTCACGTTTGGCAACCGCAGGCATGCCAGGCAGGTTAATACCGATGCTCAGGCCCAGGAATTCAAACAGCGCGCGGTTGTTCTCCGCATCACGTTGTGCCAGGTAGTCATTGACGGTCACAACATGCACGCCTTTACCGCTCAGCGCGTTCAGGTAGGCGGGCAGCGTAGCGGTCAGCGTTTTACCTTCACCGGTACGCATCTCCGCGATGCAACGCTCATTCAGCACCATGCCGCCAATCAGCTGCACGTCAAAGTGGCGCATACCAAAGACGCGCTTACTCGCTTCGCGTACGGTGGCGAACGCTTCCGGGATCAGGCTCTCCAGCGCTTCACCCTTCTCCAGACGGGCGCGGAATTCATTGGTTTTGGCCTTCAGCTCATCGTCTGACAGTTTGATGAACTCAGGTTCCATCTTATTGATGACATCTACCGCTTTGCGCATGCGGCGCAGTGTACGATCGTTACTGCTGCCAAATACTTTCGTTAACAGTTTGATTAACATGTTTAATTATTCTCTTATCAGCCGGTCTATCGCGGCCGGTTAACTCTTAAAAAGGGGGAAAAGGAGTGTAATCAGGCAACGAAAGGTCCGGCGCGGATACCATTGCTGGTAGCCTGCCAGTCGGCAGCGGCATGCGCCATCGGAGGATGATAACAGGCGTCCAGCAGAGTCAGATGCGCGGGCTGAGGCTGTACAGGCGATGTCAGCAGCGCCTGCAGCGAATCAATCAGTGCCAGCTTCTGTACAGCCAGCGGCAGCGCAATCTCAGCTTCGGCTTCAGTAACCGGAGACAGGCTGAATGAGAGATGGCGGATCACCGTGCGGATAGCGTGCTGATGCCAGTAATCGACATTAGCGCCAGGCCGGCGGGCGCTCTCCTGCAGCCGGATCAGGTGATCAAAATGAACCACATTGCCGGTAAACAGACTGCTGACAGGAGAATCGTTAGCGGAAGGCTCGGCATTTTGCGCGCAGGCAGGCAGGCCAAGACTGGCCGCCACCATCCCCAGCAGGAGATGTGGCCAGAAATAGCGCCTGCCTAATTGTCGCCAGCGTGAAAAAATTCCGATCACAATCCGTCCGCAACGTTAATAACACATCCGTGCGGCTGACATGCTGTCAGCCCGCTTATATGAGCGCCAGATAATAGCACTTATGTACGGCTTCCACAGCAGAGATCAGGCGGCTTACAGCGGATTTCACGCTTTTCGTTCAGCATTTCATCAGACAGGACAGCATTTTGCGGGCGGGCTTCCACGCCATCAGACAGGCGAAAAAAAACGGCGGATACCGCTGACCGGAGAGAGTGTCAGGGTATCCGCCGTTTTTATTACAGGCTGTTAAGCCAGTACTAAATTAGGTGCTTTAAATGCCAGCGGCAGCTCAGCTTCATCTTCGAAGGTGGCCCATTCCCAGGCTTCCTGTTTCGCCAGAACAGCCTGCAGCAGCTTGTTGTTCAATGCATGACCTGATTTAAACGCCGAAAAGGCGCCAATCACGTTGTGACCACACATAAACAGGTCGCCGATAGCATCCAGCATTTTGTGCCGGACAAACTCATCTTCAAAGCGCAGGCCATCTTCGTTCAGCACGCGGAAATCATCAAGACCTATCGCACAATCTAAACTACCGCCCAGGCACAGGCCTTTAGACTGCAGATATTCGATTTCACGCATAAAGCCAAAGGTGCGCGCACGGCTGATCTGGCGGACAAACGCCTCAGCCGAGAAGTTGAGCTGGTAACGCTGCGAGCTTGAATCGATAGCCGGATGTTTGAAATCGATAGTGAAATCGAGCGAGAAACCGTTATAAGGTTTGATCTCAGCCCACTTATCACCATCTTCTACCCGTACCGCCTGCTTAACGCGCACAAATTTTTTCGCGCTGTTAAGTTCTTCCACGCCCGCGTCCATCAGCAGATAGACAAAAGGTGCGGCGCTGCCATCCATAATTGGAATTTCCGGCGCATCGACTTCCACAATAATGTTATCGATACCCAGACCCGCCAGCGCGGCGTTCAGGTGTTCAACTGTTGAAATACGTACGCCTTCATCGTTCACCAGGCAGGTACTCAGCATGGTGTCGCGCACGTATTTTGCATCAGCCGGAAAATCAACCGGTGGATTCAAGTCAGTGCGACGATAGATGACCCCGGTGTTAGCCGACGCAGGGCGTAAAGTCAGCGTGACTTTCTTGCCGGTATGTAAACCGACACCAGTCGCCTGAACAATACGTTTTAATGTCCTTTGTTTGATCATCGCATTATCTCGCAATATTACCATCCGACCGCCAGTATAAATTACCAGCGGGCGAAGACTTTAGCACAAAGAGCGGGAAATCCCAATTATCAGCTTATTCTTAATCTGCCTGTTTACGCAGGAATGCTGGAATATCAAGATAGTCAGGCTCTTTACCGGAAGCGGCCGGCTGCTCATTCACAACTTTAGCTGCTGGCTTCTGCTCCTGCGGCAGCGGCGCCATGCCGTGCTGCTGATAGCGGTGGTCCATAACCGGCTGTGAAGCAGGTTTATTGGTCACCAGGGTGATTTCCGGACGCTTATCCATACCGATGCCGGTGGCCACCACGGTGACACGCAGCTCGTCGTTCATCTCTGGATCCAGTGACGTACCGATAACCACGGTCGCATTGTCAGAAGCGAAGGCGCGGATGGTGTTACCCACGGTTTCAAACTCATCCAGACGCAGATCGAAGCCGGCGGTGATGTTAACCAGCACACCACGCGCGCCAGAGAGATCGATATCTTCCAGCAGCGGACTGGAAATCGCCATTTCAGCGGCTTCTTCAGCACGATCTTCACCGCACGCCACGCCAGAACCCATCATGGCGTAACCCATTTCTGACATCACGGTACGCACGTCTGCAAAGTCGACGTTCATCAGGCCCGGACGGGTAATCAGTTCTGCAATACCCTGCACCGCACCTTTCAGTACATCGTTTGCCGCGCCAAAAGCGTCCAGCAGTGAGATACCGCGACCCAGTACTTTAAGCAATTTGTCATTCGGGATGGTGATCAGGGAGTCAACGTGTTTGGACAGCTCAGCAATACCCTGCTCAGCAAACGCCATACGTTTTTTGCCTTCAAAATTGAACGGCTTGGTCACGACGGCAACGGTCAGGATACCGAGATCTTTCGCCACTTCAGCGACAACAGGTGCCGCACCGGTACCGGTACCGCCTCCCATACCGGCTGCGATAAACACCATGTCTGCCCCATCCAGCGCAGAACGCAGTGCTTCGCGATCTTCTTCCGCTGAGGTACGACCGACTTCCGGGTTAGCCCCTGCGCCAAGACCTTTGGTGATATTGGTCCCGATCTGGATCGTCTGGCCGACCGCTGTCTTACGTAACGCCTGAGCGTCCGTGTTTACAGCAAAGAATTCCACACCTTCGATACGCTCGCGCACCATGTGCTCTACGGCGTTGCCACCGCCACCGCCGACGCCGATGACTTTAATCACCGCGTCATTGGTTAATTCCATAGGTTCAAACATGATTTCTCTCCGTTATGTGCCTGTTCGCCTGGAGATCATAAACATTGCCAGCATGATCTCCTTTTATCAAAATTAAAACTCTTTCTTCAGCCAGCTGTTGATTCGTTTAAACCAGTTGCCAACCGAAGCACGTTTTTCTGTTTCTGCATCACCGTTCAGGTGTGACTCTTTACCATAGTGCAGCAGGCCGACCGCCGTAGAGTAATATGACTCCTGAGCGTAATCGGTCAGGCCGGTAATGTTCAGCGGCTGGCCAATACGCACCTGCGTATGAAATACACGCTGTGCGCAGGCTGCCAGACCTTCAATTTGCGCCGCGCCGCCGGTTAATACAATACCGGCAGCAAGATGATGCTTCACACCCTGCTGGCGCAGCTGTTCCTGCAGTTGCAGAATCTCGTCGTTCACCAGATTCAGCAGTTCGGTGTAGCGCGGCTCAATGACTTCAGCCAGCGTCTGACGCTGCAGGCTGCGCGGCGGGCGTCCACCTACGCTTGGCACTTCTACATTCTCATCTTTGCCGACAATCGATCCCAGCGCACAGCCGTGGCGGACTTTGATCGCTTCGGCGTCAGTAGGCGGTGTACCAAACGCGTAGGCGATGTCGCTGGTCACAACGTTCCCGGCATAGGGGATAACTTTGGTGTGACGCAGTGCGCCGCCGGTGTATACCGCGATATCCATTGTACCGCCACCGATGTCGACAACACAGACGCCCAGCTCACGTTCATCTTCGGTCAGGACAGAAAAGCTGGAAGCCAGTCCGGCAAAAATCAATTGGTCAACTTTAAGCCCGCATCGTTCAACTGCTTTCACGATATTTTTCGCCATATCGTTATGACAGGTGATTAAATGTACTTTGGCCTGCATACGGACACCGGATAAGCCCACCGGGTTCTTGATGCCCTCCTGGTAATCAATGGCGTATTCCTGCGGAATAACATGCAGAATGCGATGCTCATCGCGTACACGCACCGATTTAGCCGTATGGACAACGTTTTCCACATCATCCTGAGTCACTTCCTCTTCGGAAATCGGAACCATCCCGATTTCGTTCTGACAGCTGATGTGTTTGCCCGATAAAGCCAGGTAGACTGACGAAATCTGGCAATCTGCCATCAGTTCCGCCTGATCGATAGCGCGCTGTACGCACTTCACCACCGACTCCAGATCGTTTACGCCGCCTTTGTCCATACCGCGCGACGGGCAGCTGCCCACCCCGATAATATTGACCATACCATCGGGCAGAATTTCTCCAACCAGGGCGGCAACCTTCGCGGTGCCAATTTCAAGTCCTACTACCAGTTTTCTGTCCGTTGCCTTGATCATTATGGTTTAGCCTGTGCCTGGTTCTGTTGCTGATTACTGTCCTGTGGCTCAATCGGTGCCGGAACCCAGCCTACTGCGGCGCCAGAGTCATAGCGTAGATCAACATAATCAACACGCTTGCTTTCATTCTGGCCCTGCAGCTGCAGCTCCGGATAGAGCTCAATAAAACGGTTCAGACGCTTCATGGTATCGCTCCGCCCCAGTTCGATTCGGATATCGTCCCCGGTGACCAGCTGCCATGAGCGACGCGCCGTCATCGACGCGACCTTCAGGGTAAACTTGCTGGCCTGGAGCACATCCCGCAGGGAGTGATAGCCCGCCAGCACCTCTTTTTCACTGCCTTCCGGTCCATAGAGCATCGGCAGATTTTCTTTGCCGACATGGCTGGCCGGAACGCTGAAGGAGACGCCATCGGCATCTACCATGTGCGAGTCGTTCCAGCGTGCAACCGGAACATACTCCACCAGATTTATCTTCAGCTCATCAGGCCACTGCTTACGCACGCTGACCTGTTTAATCCAGGGTAATCGTTCAATCTGCTGCTGAATGATGTCCACATTCTGCGACATAAAGGTCCCGGGGGCACCCAGTGACAGAATCGCCTGGCGAATATCGTCATGCGTGGTGTAATGGGTTTGCCCCGTTACCACCAGCCTCGATAGCGGCAGACGTGAAGCGTCATTCATCCACTTCAGCACCACCAGACCACCGGCTATCATGGTGCCCAGCACCAGCAGCAGAAACACAATGCCAAACAGCCGTGCGCCGTTGCTGCGCCCGGTGCGGGCTCGCTCCTGAGGTTCGCGATTGCGTACGCGTAGCGCTGCCTGAGACATATCAGTCAGCCAGCGCCAGAATGCGCGTCACCAGCTGCGGGAAACTGTAACCCGCCTGCCGCGCTGCCATCGGGACCAGACTATGGCTGGTCATGCCCGGCGACGTATTCACCTCCAGCAGCTGAAAATCGCCTTTGCTGTCGGTCATGACATCCACACGCCCCCAGCCGCTGCAGCCCAGCGACTGCCAGGCAGCCAGCACCAGCTTTTGCAGTTCCGCTTCTTTTTCCGCACTCAGACCACTGGGACAGAAGTACTGAGTATCGTCAGAAATGTATTTTGCTTCATAGTCATAGAAAGCGCTGGCTGTTTTAATTTTAATGGATGGCAGGATTTCTTCCCCGACAATTGCCACGGTATATTCATCACCGCTTAAAAAAGCTTCAATCAGCACATCATTGTCATGGCGAAATGCTTCATCCAGCGCCGCTGGCAGGCTGTCAGCGTCGTCAACCCGGCTGATACCTACGCTGGAGCCTTCACAGCTCGGCTTAACAAACAGCGGTAAACCCAGCGCCCCGATAGCGTTCACGGTCTGCGCATCGATCCCCTGCTGATACTGTTCACGGGTCAGCCAGACAAATTTGCCTGACGGCAGTCCCCTGCCCTGCCAGAGCAGCTTGGTTCGCAGTTTATCCATGGTGATAGCAGAGGCCATCACGCCACTGCCCGTATAGGGCAGCTGCATAAAGTCCAGCACGCCCTGCAGCGTGCCATCTTCACCACCGCGCCCGTGCAGCGCGATAAAGGCTTTGGTAAACCCCTGCTGTTTCAGCGTCAGTACCGATACATCACGGGTATCCACACCGTGCGCATCAATACCCATTTCCTGCAGGCCAGCCAGCACCGCGCTGCCTGACTTTAGTGACACCTCGCGCTCTGCTGAGGTGCCGCCCATTAATACGGCGACTTTATCAGCCATGACGCGCCTCCTGACCCGGTACAGTCTGCAGCTGATTATCAGCCAGCCGGCGTGCAATTTTGCCGATATTCCCCGCGCCCTGCACAATCACTAAATCATCACCTGATAGCAGGGGGGCCAGCGCATCCGGCAGTGCGTCATGCTCAGCCACCAGAATCGGGTCGACTTTGCCGCGACTGCGGATCGCCCGGCACAGAGAGCGGCTGTCGGCGCCCGGAATCGGTGCCTCTCCGGCCGGATAAACCTCCAGCATTAGCAGCACATCCACCTGGGAGAGCACATTGGCAAAATCGTCAAACAGATCGCGGGTGCGGGTATAGCGGTGCGGCTGGAAAACCATCATCAGCTTTTTATCCGGCCAGCCAGCGCGCGCGGCCTTAATGGTGACATCCACTTCGGTGGGGTGATGACCGTAATCGTCAACCAGCATTGCGCTGCCCGGCTTGCCGTTTACGGCAGCCGTATCAAACTCACCCAGCACGTCAAACCGGCGTCCGGTGCCCTGGAAGCTCTCCAGCGCCGCAAGAATGGCCTCATCCTCAATGCCCTCTTCGCTGGCGACCGCTACGGCCGCCGCGGCGTTAAGAGCATTATGGCGGCCAGGCGCATTCAGGGTGACCTGCAGCAGCGGCTTATCGTGACGGCGCAGAGTAAAATGTCCCTGCGCACCGCGCTGCTCATAGTTCTCTACCCGCACATCCGCATCATCGCTGAAGCCGTACGTGGTAATCTGGCGACCCACGCGCGGGATCAGGTCGCGGATCACGACATCATCCACGCAAAGCACCGCGCGGCCATAAAACGGCAGGTTGTGCAGGAAATTGATAAAAGTCTGTTTCAGGTTCTCAAAATCGCCCTGATAAGTATCCATATGATCCGCTTCGATGTTGGTCACAATCGCCACCATCGGCTGCAGATGCAGGAAAGAGGCGTCGCTCTCGTCCGCCTCAGCAATCAGGTAACGGCTGGTCCCCAGCCGCGCATGCGTGCCTGCCGCTTTCACCAGGCCGCCGTTAACAAAGGTCGGATCCAGCCCGCCTTCCGCATAGATACTGGTGACCATCGCGGTAGTCGTGGTTTTACCGTGCGTACCGGCAATGGCGATGCCGTGGCGGAAACGCATCAGCTCTGCCAGCATCTCTGCGCGACGGATCACCGGAATACGCTGCTCGCGGGCAGCCACCAGCTCCGGATTATCCTGCGCCACCGCGGTTGAAACCACGACCACGCTCGCGTCGGTGACGTTCTCCGGACGATGGTTAAAATAGATAGTCGCCCCCAGCGAAGCGAGATGCTGGGTCACCGGATTGGGCGCCAGATCGGATCCGCTGATGTGATACCCTTCATTCGCCAACACTTCGGCAATACCGCCCATGCCGGCACCGCCGATGCCAACAAAGTGGATGTGCCGGACGCGTCGCATCTCGGGCACAATTGAACGCAGTTTTGCCAGTTGTTGTGTATTCATCGCTCTCTGTTACCTGTTTTCCTGTTCGCACCCGTATACGGATGCAGGCCTATTCATCAGGCCCGAAAATTTACTTTGCAGCGCGCGCCACTTCACGGGCAACGCGTTCGGTGGCATCCGGGATCGCAACCTGACGGGCCTGTTCAGCCATGGTCAGCAGCGTCGCGCGGTCCCACTGGCGCAGCGTCTCCGCTACCCCTTCCGCAGTGAACTGCGGCTGCTCAAAAATTTTGGCCGCGCCCGCGTTTTCCAGCGGCAGCGCATTCCAGTATTGCTGGCGATCTTTATGCTGAAACGGCACGAAAATAGCCGGCAGACCTGCCGCCGCAATTTCGCTGACCGTCAGCGCACCCGAACGACACACCACCACGTCCGCCCAGGCGTAGGCAGCGGCCATATCGTCGATAAACTCGGTGACCTTATGCTGTGGCTGACCCGCAGCCTGATACGCCTGCTGCACTATCGCCTGGCCGCCTCTGCCAGTCTGATGCCAGAGGGTAATGGCATCGCCCAGTTCGGCAGCAACCTGGGGCAGCGTCTGATTCAGGATCCGTGCGCCCTGACTGCCGCCAACAACCAGCACCCGCAGCGGGCCGCTGCGATCGCGCAGGCGTTCAGCCGGCGACGGCAGCGCCAGCACATCGGTACGCACCGGGTTACCGACGATATCCGCCGCCGGAAACGCACCGGGAAACGCCTGCATCACTTTAGTAGCAATTTTTGCCAGCCATTTGTTGGTGAGTCCCGCGATACCGTTCTGCTCGTGAAGCACCACCGGGATACCGCAGCTCCATGCCGCCAGACCACCCGGCCCGGAGACATAGCCACCCATGCCCAGCACCACGTCGGGCTGCCACTGTTTCATGATGCGGCGGGCCTGCCGCCAGGCGTTGATAATACGCACCGGGGCCAGCAGCAGCGCTTTGATGCCTTTGCCACGCAGCCCGCTGATGCGAATGAAGTCGATCTCAATGCCGTGTTTCGGCACCAGTTCCGCTTCCATCCGGTCAGCCGTTCCCAGCCAGCGTACCTGCCAGCCCTGCTCCATCAGATGATGTGCCACGGCCAGGCCGGGAAACACGTGTCCGCCGGTTCCGCCAGCCATGACCATCAGCCGTTTGCTACTCATCGGGCACCTCGGGTAAACGCCTGCGCTTTCGCCAGGCGCGTTTCATAATCGATACGCAGTAAAAATACGATGGCGGTCGACATAATAATCAGACTCGAGCCCCCGTAACTGATCAGCGGCAGCGTCAGGCCTTTTGTCGGCAGCATACCGGCTGCCGCACCGACATTAACCAGCGCCTGGAAGCTAAACCAGACGCCAATTGAACAGGCGAGAAAGCCGGAAAAGCGCTGGTCAAGTTCAAGGGCGCGACGGCCGATCGACATCGCGCGAAAAGCGACGAAGAATACCATTAACAGGGCTAAAACCACACCGACATAACCGAGCTCTTCGCCGATTATCGAGAAGATAAAATCGGTGTGCGCCTCCGGCAGATACTCCAGCTTTTGCACGGAATTCCCCAGCCCCTGCCCCCAGAATTCACCGCGGCCAAACGCCATCAGCGACTGCGTCAGCTGATAGCCGCTGCCAAACGGATCTTCCCAGGGATTCCAGAACGAGGTGACGCGGCGCATACGATAGGGTTCGGCGATAATCAGCAGCACCACGGCAAAGATACCGGAGCCGATAATCGCAAGGAATTGCCACAGTTTGGCGCCCGCGAGGAACAGCATCGCCAGCGTGGTCACAAACAGCACCACCACGGTCCCCAGATCCGGCTGGGCCAGCAGCAGTACGGCGAGGATCACCATCACGCCCATCGGCTTACAGAAACCCCAGAAGTTATTACGCACCTCTTCCACTTTACGCACCAGATAACTGGCGAGATAGCAGAACAGCGAGAGCTTTGAGAGTTCCGCAGGCTGAATACGCAGCGGCCCCAGCGCAATCCAGCGCGATGCACCGTTAACCGAGCTGCCCACGACCAGTACAATCAGCAGCATCAGCACCGACGCTACCAGCATGGCGTTGCTGTAGCGCTGCCAGAAATCCATCGGAATACGCAGGGTAACCAGCGCCATACCGAGTGCCAGCAGGATATAAAACGCATCGCGCTTGGCAAAATAGAAGGGATCGTCGTTCAGACGCTGTCCTACCGGCATGGAGGCAGACGTCACCATGACAAACCCGATAATGGCCAGACCAAACGTCAGCCATAAAAGCGTGCGATCGTAAAGCACCACCGGCGCATCGTCGCCGTCGCGCGCGCCCATGACCCAGTCGCGCAGACGCACGGACAGGAAACTGGCAAGGGCAGTTCCGGGTATACGCATCAGCCTGACTCCTTCGCCAGCTGCGCGAAGAGATCGCCGCGCTGCTCAAAATTACGAAACTGATCGAGGCTGGCACAGGCGGGCGAAAGCAGCACCATGTCACCAGCCTGAGCCGCCGCGGCAATCTGTGCGACCGCCTGCTGCAGCGTTTCGGTTCGTGTCGCCACTTCTGGTCGCAGTGCGGCCAGCGCATCGCCATCGCGGCCAAAGCAGAACAAACGGACATTGTCGCCCTGCAGATAACGCGCAAGCGGAGAGAAATCCGCGCCTTTACCATCGCCGCCGAGCAGCAGCCAGAGCGTACCCGCTACCTGCAGCCCCTGCAGCGCCGCTTCGGTACTGCCAACGTTGGTGGCTTTGGAGTCGTTGATCCAGCGCACTCCGCGCGCTTCATGCACTAACTGGAAGCGGTGCGGCAGACCGCTATAGGTCGTCAGCGCTTTCAGGCTTGACGCGCGCGGGATAGCCACTGCATCCGCCAGCGCCAGCGCAGCCAGCGCATTGGTGTAATTGTGCTGCCCCACCAGCTTCATCTCAGCGGTGTTCAGGATCTTTTCGCCGCGAGCGCGCAGCCAGGTGCTGCCCTGCTGCCGGGTCAGATGATAATCGCCCAGGTCGACGCCAAAGCTGATACAGCGCCGATCGGCACCGCGGACCGGCATGGTCAGGCCATCATCGGCATTGACGACACAAATTGCTGCGTTTTCATAAATACGTAACTTGGCGGCGCGATACTGCTGCATACCCAGCGGATAGCGATCCATATGATCTTCGGTCACGTTGAGGATCGTAGCCGCCGCCGCTTTCAGACTGTGTGTTGTTTCCAGCTGAAAGCTGGAGAGCTCAAGAACATAGAGCTGCGCGGGCGATTTCAGCAGCGTCAGCGCCGGCAGGCCAATGTTGCCCCCGACGCCCACAGCCCAGCCCGCTGCACGGGCCATTTCGCCCACCAGCGTCGTGACCGTGCTTTTACCGTTGGAGCCGGTGATGGCTACCACCGGCGCCTGCGCTTCGCGGCAGAAAAGCTCAATATCTCCCACAATCTCAATTCCGGCGTCCGCTGCTTCGCTCAGTGCCGGATGCGCCAGCGCAATGCCGGGGCTGGCCACAATCAGATCGGCGGCCATCAGCCAGTCGCTGTTGATACTGCCGGTATGACACGCCACCTGCGCCGGCAGCTTATCCTGGCCGGGTGGTGAGACGCGGGTATCCATAACGCGCGGCGTCACGCCCTGCCCCAGGAAGAAATCGACACAGGAGAGGCCGGTAATACCCAGCCCGATAATGACAACGTTTCTGCCCCGATAGTCAGCCATGATTAACGCACCTTCAGCGTAGCCAGGCCAATCAGCACCAGCATCAGCGAAATAATCCAGAAGCGCACGATAACGCGCGGCTCCGGCCAGCCCTTGAGTTCATAGTGGTGATGAATAGGCGCCATGCGGAAAATACGCTGGCCGCGCAGTTTAAAGGAGCCGACCTGCAGGATCACCGACAGCGTTTCAACCACAAACACGCCACCCATAATCACCAGCAGAAACTCCTGACGCAGCAGCACCGCCAGCGTGCCCAGCGCGCCGCCCAGCGCCAGTGACCCTACGTCACCCATGAAAACCTGCGCCGGATAGGTGTTAAACCACAGGAAACCGAGCCCGGCCCCGACGATCGCAGTACAGACAATCACCAGTTCGCCGGCATGGCGCAGATAGGGAATGTGCAGATACTCAGCAAACTTCACGTTGCCGGTTGCCCAGGCGACCAGCGCAAAGCCAGCGGCGACAAACACCGTTGGCATAATCGCCAGGCCATCGAGACCATCGGTAAGGTTCACGGCGTTACCGGTGCCCACAATAACGAAGTAGGCCAGCACCACATAAAACAGTCCCAGCTGCGGCATCACATCTTTAAAGAAGGGTACGACCAGCTGGGTAGCAGGCGTATCTTTGCCGGCCACAAACAGCGCAAATGCCACACCCAGTGAGATCACCGACATCCAGAAATATTTCCAGCGCGCGATGAGTCCTTTGGTATCTTTGCGCACCACTTTACGGTAGTCGTCAACAAAGCCAATGGCGCCAAAGCCCAGCAGTACCACCAGTACACACCAGACATAGGGATTAGAGGGATAGGCCCACATCAGTACGGAGATCGTGATTGACGTCAGGATCATAATGCCGCCCATGGTCGGCGTGCCGCGTTTGCTGAAATGCGACTCCGGGCCATCATTACGTACCACCTGACCAATCTGCAGCTTCTGCAGCCAGGCGATCAGGCGCGGTCCCATCCATAATGAGATAAACAGAGCGGTCAGCAGGCTGACAATGGCGCGAAACGTCAGATAGGAAAAGACGTTAAAACCGGAATAAAATGCGACCAGATGTTCGGCCAGCCAGACTAGCATGTTCCTTTCTCCTTCAGTCCCTGTACTACCTGCTCCATGGCGGCACTACGTGAACCTTTAACTAAAATAGTGATCTCAGGATGCTGCGCGAGCAGCGCCTGCAGATGCGCGATCAGTGCGGCTTTGCTGGCAAAATGCTGTCCTTTGCCGCTGCTGTCGCTGATAAAATGGCTGAGCTGCCCCGTACTGAGCACGGCGTCCACGCCAGCAGCGAGTGCTGCGGCACCCACCTGACGGTGGCACGCTTCCGCTTCGTCACCCAGCTCACCCATGTCCCCCACCACCATAACGCGGAAGCCTGGCATCTCACCCAGCACCTGCGCAGCGGCCGTCATCGATCCCACGTTCGCGTTATAGCTGTCATCCAGCAGCAGCTGTGTTGCCGAGAGACGAACCGGGAACAGACGTCCCGGCACCGGCTGCAGCGTTTTCAGGCCAGCCTGAATAGCCGTCAGTGGCGCATCTACCGACAGGGCCAGCGCCGCAGCGGCCAGCGCATTAGCGATATTGTGGCGGCCCGGCAGCGGCAGTTCGATAGCGATCTCTCCGCGCGGCGTGTGCAGCGTAAAGCAGGTCACGTCAGGTCGCAGTACGATATCGCTGGCGCGAAACTCCGCGTCCGTCAGCGGTTGCGGTGAAAAGTGCCACAGCGTTCTGCCGGCAAAATAGGGCTGCCAGTTAGGGAGATCGTGACTGTCCGCGTTCACAATGGCCGTGCCGTGCAGCGGCAAACCGGCAAAAATTTCGCCTTTCGCTTTCGCCACGCCTGCCAGTGAACCAAAGCCTTCGAGGTGAGCCGCCGCCAGGTTGTTGACCAGCGCGGTCTCCGGCTGCACCAGCGCGGTGGTATAGGCTATTTCACCCTGGTGGTTAGCGCCCAGTTCAATGACTGCGTACTGATGTGCCGGCGTCAGGCGCAGCAGCGTCATCGGCACGCCGTAGTCGTTGTTCAGGTTACCGGCAGTGTAGAGCGTTTCACCGCACTGGCGTAAAATCGCCGCCGTCATCTCTTTCACTGAGGTTTTACCCGAGGAGCCGGTCAGCGCAACAACGCGCGCAGTTGACTGCTGGCGTACCCAGGCACCAAGCTGGCCGAACGCAATGCGCGTGTCAGCCACCACCACCTGTGGCAGCGCAACCGGTAACGGCCGGCTGACCAGCAGCGCCTGCGCACCGCTGTTCATCGCCTGTTCAGCAAAATCGTGCGCATCAAAACGCTCACCCACCAGCGCCACAAACAGGCAGCCTGGCGTGACTTTACGGGTGTCAGTGGTGACTTCATGCAGGGTTGCATCGCTGCCGTGCAGCGTGCCGCCGCTGATGTCAGCCAGCGTTTGCAGCGTAATCGGGATCATGCCATTACTCCCAGCAGTCGGGCGACCGTATCGCGGTCCGAGTAGTCGAGACGACGATTGCCAATAATCTGATAATCCTCATGTCCCTTACCGGCGACGAGCACGATATCGTCAGCTTTCGCCTGCATCACGGCACTGGTCACCGCCTGTGCCCGGCCTGGCACCACGCGCGCGCGGCCAGGATCAAGCAGCCCGGTCAGAATATCGTCCACAATCGCGGCGGGTTCTTCGCTGCGCGGGTTGTCATCGGTGATCACCACAACGTCAGCAAACTGTTCAGCAATCGCCCCCATCAGCGGACGTTTGCCTTTGTCGCGATCGCCGCCGCAGCCGAAGACGCACCAGAGCTGGCCCTTACAGTGCAGACGCGCCGCTTCCAGCGCTTTCTCCAGCGCATCCGGAGTATGCGCATAATCCACCACAACGGTGGCTTTGCCCGGTGCGCTGAATACTTCCATGCGGCCGCATACCGGCTGCAGTTCTGCAGCGGTTGCCACTAAGGTTTCCAGCGGATAGTCCATGGTCAGCAGCGTAGCCAGCGCCAGCAGCAGATTGCTGACGTTAAAGGCGCCCATCAGGCGGCTGTTGAACGTGCCTTCACCCCAGCTGGAGCTGAAGCGCACGCGTGCACCATTGTCGTGGTACGTAACCTCAGTGGCATTGAGCCAGCGCCCGTGCCAGCTGGCTGGCAGGTTATTTTCCATGGTCACGGCGACCGCATCGGGCAATTGCTGCAGCCAGCGGTAGCCGGTCTCATCATCAGCATTGATGATTGCGTCACCAATCTGATGTTCAGAAAAGAGCAGCCACTTGGCTGACTCATAGCTTTGCATGTCGCCATGGTAGTCGAGATGATCGCGGCTCAGGTTGGTAAACACCGCAGCAGCAAACGGTAATGCCGCTACGCGGTGCTGTACCAGGCCGTGCGACGAGACTTCCATCGCCGCCAGGGTAGCGCCCTGCCCGACTAAGTCGTGCAGAATATGCTGAACCTCAACCGCCGATCCGGTGGTGTTCTCTGCTGGCAGCAGCTGGCCATACAGACCATTACCCACGGTGCCCATAACTGCGCCCGTCTCGCCCAGCAGATTAGCCCACTGCGCGATCAGCTGGGTGGTCGTGGTCTTGCCGTTTGTTCCGGTCACGCCTGCCAGCTTCAGCTTGTTGCCCGGCTGTTGATAAAAACGCCCCGCCAGCGCCGAGAGGCGCTGCGGCAGCTGCGCCAGATAGATCACCGGCACGCCGTGTATTTCACGGATATCGCCGTCGCTGGCTTCGCCTTCCGCTTCGGCAATCACAGCAGCAACGCCCTGCGCAATGGCCTGCGGGATAAAGCGCCGGCCATCTGCATGATGGCCCGCTACGGCGATAAACAGATCGCCGGCCGCCGCCGCGCGGCTGTCCAGCGTCATGTCACGAAGGGGACGCGCCGGCGCGCCAGCCACCCAGGGGGCCAGTAAGTCGCGCAGGTTACGATCTGTCACTTGATGCCTCATTTCTGTTCTTCACTAATTCGTTTTTGTCCACGACAGGCAGTGCATCCGGCTCAATATTCATGGTGCGTAATACGCCGCCCATAATGGCGCCAAACACCGGCGCAGAGACTGCACCGCCATAATATTTACCGGCCTGCGGATCGTTAATCACCACGACCAGCGCAAAACGCGGCTGGCTGGCGGGCGCCACACCGGCGGTGTAGGCGATATATTTATTGACGTAGCGGCCATCGGGACCCACTTTTTTCGCGGTGCCGGTTTTAATCGCAATGCGATATCCTTTGATAGCGGCTTTTACACCACCACCGCCAGGCAGCGCCACGCTCTCCATCATATGCATCACCGTTCTGACCAGGTTCTCCGGAAAGACGCGCTCACCCGCAACTGGCGGATCCACTTTGGTAATGGAGAGGGGACGATTGATGCCATAGCTGCCAATCGTTGCGTAGACTCGCGCTAACTGTAACGGCGTTACCATTAGCCCGTAGCCGAAAGAGAAGGTGGCCCTCTCTATGTCAGACCACCGTTGTTTTTGAGGGTATAAGCCACTGCTTTCCCCGACCAGCCCCAAATTGGTCGGTTTTCCCAGTCCAAAGCGCGCGTAAGTCTCTACCAGCGCTGAGGAGGGCATCGCTAACGCCAGACGTGAAACTCCGACGTTACTCGACTTCTGCAAGACCCCGGTCAGGGTCAGTTCGTTATAGCGTGCCACGTCTTTGATCTCATGACCGTTTACGCGGTACGGCACGGTATTCAGTACGCTGTTCTCTTTCACCACCCCACGCTGCAGCGCGGTCATCACCACCATGGGTTTCACCGTTGAACCGGGCTCAAAAATATCGGTGATGGCGCGGTTACGCATGACATCTTTTGGCGTATTGCTGAGGTTATTCGGGTTGTAAGCAGGGCTGTTTGCCATTGCCAGCACTTCACCGGTGCTGACATCAACCAGCACCGCCGTGCCCGACTCCGCTTTGTTAAAGGCGACCGCGTTGTTGAGTTCGCGATACACCAGCGCCTGCAGCCGCTCATCAATACTCAGCGTCAGATTGTGTGCGGCACGGCTGTCGACCGACGAGATATCTTCAATCACGCGCCCGAAGCGATCTTTACGCACCGTACGCTCGCCTGGCGCACCCGTCAGCCATTTATCGAAGCTTTTCTCAATCCCTTCGATGCCCTGTCCGTCAATGTTGGTGAAACCAATCAGATGCGCAGTGACCTGACCGGCCGGATAGTAGCGGCGCGACTCCTGACGCAGATAAATACCCGGCAGCTTCAGTTTTTTCACATAGTCGCCAATGGCCGGGTTAACCTGACGCGCCAGATAGATGAAGCGCCCTTTGGGATTAGCGTTGATGCGTGCGGCCAGCTGATCCAGCGGGATCGACAGCGCATCTGAGAGCGCTTTCCAGCGGCTGTCCAGGGTAACGCCGCCGTGACCAATCAGCTCTTTGGGATCGGCCCAGATAGCATTGACCGGCACGCTGACGGCCAGCGGACGTCCGGCGCGGTCGCTGATCATGCCACGCGCTGTCGGTACTTCCTGCACGCGCAGCGAGCGCAGATCGCCCTCTTTAACCAGCCGATCGGGCTTGATTACCTGCAGCCAGGCGACGCGCGACAGCAGCCCACCCAGCGCCAGTAAAATACAGCCGCACAGCAAAGCAAAACGCCAGCTTACAAAGCTGGCCTTATCTTCCTGTTTTTTTAACTTCAGCGTTTTGCCTGCGCCGCTCATTGAGGTCTGCGATTCCTTATTTCTGCACCACAATATTTTCCTGAGAAGGATCAACGTGCCGCAGCTGCAGCTTATCGGTTGCGATCCGCTCTACCCGGCTGTGATCGCCAAGCGCGTTCTCTTCCAGAATCAGGTTACGCCATTCGATATCCAGCGCATCACGCTCCAGCACCAGCTGTTCGCGCTGCGCCGTTAACAGGCGCGTTTTATGTGTTGTGGTCACGACCAGTACAGAAGAGACCAGTACGGCAATCAATAACAACACCGGGATCTTGCCAAAGCGCAGCAAGTCTCCGCCGATCACGCCGGGCAGACTGTGCCGCTCATTGCCAATCATGGCGCGGTCCTTTCAGCAATACGCAGCACCGAGCTGCGCGCACGCGGGTTTTCCCGCACTTCTGCTTCACCCGGGATCAGTTTGCCCAGCGTTTTCAGCTCGCGTCCGCCCAGCGCTTTCAGCTGGCTTTCCGTCATCGGAATACCCGCCGGAACCTGCGGACCGCGGCTTTGATCGCGCATAAAACGTTTCACCAGGCGATCTTCAAGAGAATGGAAGCTGATGATGGATAAACGGCCGCCCGGTGCCAGAACAGAAAGCGCGCCTTTAAGAGCGGTATCAATCTCTTCCAGCTCGCTGTTAATCCAGATACGAATAGCCTGAAAGCTGCGCGTAGCCGGGTGCTTAAATTTGTCTTTGACCGGGGTTGCTGCGGCAATGACGTCAGCCAGCTCTTTGGTGCGCGTCATCGGTTGTTCCCGATTACGCTCTGTGATGGCACGTGCAATACGCTTTGCGAAACGCTCTTCACCGTATGTTTTCAGCACAAAGGCGATATCAGCTTCTTCTGCGTGCAGCAGCCACTCAGCAGCAGAGTGACCTCGCGTGGGATCCATGCGCATATCCAGCGGACCGTCGCGCATAAACGAGAAGCCGCGTTCGGCGTCGTCCAGCTGCGGCGAAGAGACGCCCAGATCAAGCAGGACGCCACTGATTTTCCCGGTTAGCCCGCGCGCGTCGACATAATCTGCCAGCGCTGAAAAAGGGCCGTGCACAATGGAAAAGCGTGGATCGTTGATCTCAGCGGCCGCCGCAATTGCCTGCGGATCGCGATCGATGGCCAGCAGCTGTCCATTCTCGCCAAGCTGCGAAAGGATCAGGCGTGAGTGGCCACCGCGACCAAAGGTGCCGTCAATGTAAATGCCGTCTTCCCTGATATTAAGGCCGTTTACCGCCTCATCCAGCAGCACCGTGGTATGTTTAAAATTTTCCTGCATAGCTATAGCGATAAGTCCTGCAACCGCTCAGATAAAGGTTCCTGAGCTGAATGTTCTGCGTCAATATCATCCCTGACTTGTTGATACCAGGTCTGTTCATCCCACAATTCAAACTTGTTGAACTGCCCAACCAGCATCACTTCTTTTTTCAGTCCTGCGTGCTGCCTCAAGGTATTTGCCAGCAGCAACCGGCCTGCACTATCCATCTGGCATTCGCTGGCATGTCCAAGCAGCAGACGCTGTACGCGTCGTTCTGCCGGATTCATGCTCGATAAGCGAGCCAGTTTTTTCTCAATGATTTCCCATTCGGGCAGGGTATAAAGCAGCAGGCAGGGCTGGTGCAGGTCGATAGTAGAGACCATCTGACCCTGAGACTCTGCGATCAGTAATTCGCGATAGCGCACCGGAACCGCTAACCGCCCTTTACTGTCGAGATTGACTAACGTTGCCCCGCGGAACATGCCAGCCTGACTCCTCAGCTACCGTTTTCACCACTTTATCCCACTTTTTACCACGAAACGAGTTTACGGAGCCGATGAAAACATTGTCAAGCCGCAACGGCAGGTGAATATCACTCTTTACATCCCGGAAAAATAAGCGGAAAGCGAAATAAAAAAGCGCGCGGAATGGCAAAGCAAAATTAAACCGATGAATAACAGTATAAAAATATCTGCTCACTTCAAATATGATTAAATTTGATTCAGATTTGGCTTAAGTACGCCAGAGCAGGGTTATGCGACAGCGGCGGCATTTTAGGGGATTTCTGAAAGGAAGCCCAGCGCAAGCGCCTGTTGATGGGGATCAAAAATGACTAACTTTTACCCAGCAAGATTAAATTGATCTCTGTTTTGTGATAATTAATGGCTGTTATTTACGCTTTTTTACGTCGGATAATTAATTGCCCGCCAGATACTGAATAAAATGGCGGGCATTATCATGCCCGCTGACTCATTTTGTCAGACGGCTTAATTGCCCGCGATGAAATAAGTTACGGCGAATACGCGTTAACCCGGGTTTAGGTTTACGTGGTTCATCAAGTGAAGCCAGCACCAGCTCCAGAACCCGCTCTGCCACATCGCGATGCCGCTGTCCCACCGCCAGTACCGGACAATCAAGAAAATCGAGTAATTCATGATCGCCAAACGTGGCGATCGCCAGATCTTTCGGCAGTCGCCCTTCTCGTTTCAGCGTGACATCCATTACGCCCTGCAGCAGACCAAACGAGGTGGTAAACAGCGCATCGGGCATCGGATTTTCATCCAGATAGTGTTCAAACAGTGCGGCAGCCGCCGCGCGATCAAAACTGTTGCAATAGAGATAACTGACTGAACGCTCATCATCCTGCCAGGCTTCGCGAAAGCCCATTTCGCGCAGAAAACTCACGGAAAGCTCCGGCAGCGCGCCCATAAACAGTACGTTTTTCACCGGAAGCTGACGCAATTCAGCAGCCAGCGCGCGTGCATCATCCTGATCGGCCCCCACAACGCTGGTAAAGTGTTCACGATCCAGCGCCCGGTCCAGCGCCACAATCGGCAGCGGGTCGTTTATCCAGCGCTGGTAAAACGGATGCTCCGGCGGCAGCGAGGTAGAAACGATGATTGCATCGACCTGACGCTGCAGCAGATGCTCGATACAGCGCATTTCGTTATCAGGCTGATCTTCTGAACAGGCGATAAGCAGCTGATAGCCGCGCTGGCGTGCCTGACGCTCCAGATAGTTGGCAATACGCGTGTAGCTGGTATTTTCGAGATCGGGGATCACCAGTCCGATAGAGCGCGTGCGCCCTGCGCGCAGGCCTGCGGCGACCGCATTGGGGTGATAGTTATACTCACGCACCACCGCCATTACTTTCTCAACCGTTTTGTCGCTGACACGATACTGCCGCGCTTTGCCATTGATCACATAGCTGGCAGTAGTACGCGAGACGCCGGCCAGACGCGCAATTTCATCCAGTTTCACGATAACACCTTCATGTCGATAAGCCAGAGCTGGCGGAGATATCCGCAACGTAGCTGTGGATAAAATCTTTGTTACATCTAACCGCAGAAAACCGGCCTGAGCAACCGCTTTTCATCAGCAAACGAAGCCGGCGCATAAAATAAAAAAACCCGGCATTACGCCGGGTTAGAGTAAACTACGGTGATAACGGAGCGGGATTAACGCATGATGCGCTCGCCGCGTGACACGCCAACGATCCCCGAACGCGCCACCTCAACAATCTCTGCCACTTCCCGCACGCTGCTGAGAAACGCATCAAGCTTATCGCTGGTGCCTGCCAGCTGAACCGTGTAAAGCGTTGGTGTGACATCAACAATTTGTCCGCGAAAAATCTCTGCGCTGCGTTTCACTTCTTCACGGCCATATCCGCTGGCCTGAATTTTTACCAGCATGATCTCACGCTCAACGTAAGCGCCCTGCCCCAGTTCAGTGACGCGCAGCACATCCACCAGCTTATGCAGCTGCTTCTCAATCTGCTCAATCACTTTTTCATCGCCTACGGTCTGAATAGTCATGCGCGACAGAGTCGGATCGTCGGTAGGCGCAACGGTCAGGCTCTCAATGTTATAACCGCGCTGGGAGAAGAGTCCGACCACGCGGGATAAGGCGCCCGATTCATTCTCCAGCAGCACCGATAGAATACGACGCATAATTAAGTCCTCTCCGTCTTGCTCAACCACATTTCATCCATTGAGCCGCCCCGAATCTGCATCGGATAGACATGCTCGCTGCCATCAACCGTGACATCCACAAATACCAGCCGCCCTTTTGCCAGCGTATCCAGCGCCAGCTGCAGCTTCTCTTCCAGCTCGGCAGGATGCTGAATGGCAATACCGACGTGACCATACGCCTCAGCCAGACGGACAAAATCAGGCAGCGACTCCATATAGGATTGAGAATGGCGGCCGGAATAGATCATATCCTGCCACTGTTTCACCATACCGAGGACACGGTTATTCAGGTTAAGTACCAGCACGGGCAGATCGTATTGCAGCGCGGTCGACAGCTCCTGGATGTTCATCTGGATACTGCCATCCCCGGTAACACAAATCACCGTCTCTTCCGGCAGTGCCATCTTCACGCCCAGCGCAGCCGGCAGTCCAAAGCCCATGGTGCCAAGGCCACCGGAGTTGATCCAGCGACGCGGTTTGTCAAACGGGTAATAGAGGGCAGCAAACATCTGATGCTGTCCGACATCAGAAGTCACATAAGCCTCGCCGCCTGTCAGGCGGGCAACCGTCTCTATTACCGCCTGCGGTTTGATCTTATCGCTGCTGCGATCGAATTCCAGACACTTGCGGCTGCGCCAGGTTTCAATGTTCTGCCACCAGTCGCGCAGACTGTCGTGCTGCTGCTGTGTTTCACTCTGCGCCAGCAGCTCCAGCATCTGTACCAGCGTCTGTTTCGCATCGCCAACGATCGGGATATCTGCGCTGACCGTTTTGGAGATCGACGTCGGATCCACATCAATGTGCATGATGGTCGCATTCGGGCAATACTTTGCCAGATTGTTGGTGGTGCGATCGTCAAAGCGGACGCCGATGCCAAAGATCAAATCGGCGTTGTGCATGGTCATGTTGGCTTCATACGTGCCGTGCATGCCAAGCATGCCGACACACTGACGGTGCGTGCCGGGAAACGCGCCCAGTCCCATCAGTGAAGTGGTTACCGGAATATTAAGCTGCTCAGCCAGCTGGCGCAGTTCCGCTTCGCATCCCGACGTAATAGCACCGCCGCCGGCATAAATGACCGGCTTATGCGCACCCAAGAGCGTCTGCAGTGCGCGCTTGATCTGACCTTTATGGCCCTGCAGCGTCGGATTATACGAGCGCATGCTGACGCTTTCCGGCCAGGCATACGGCAGTTTATTCGCCGGATTCAGGATATCTTTAGGCAGATCGATGACTACCGGGCCGGGACGCCCGCTGGCCGCCAGCCAGAAGGCCTTCTTAAGCACCGTAGGGATCTCTTCTGTGCTTTTTACCAGGAAGCTGTGTTTGACCACCGGCCGGGAGATACCGACCATATCGCACTCCTGAAACGCATCATAGCCAATCAGCGATGAGGGCACCTGACCTGACAGGATCACCAGTGGAATCGAATCCATATAGGCGGTCGCGATACCGGTGATGGCGTTCGTCGCCCCCGGGCCAGACGTGACCAGCACGACGCCAACTTCGCCGGTTGCCCGTGCCAGACCATCTGCCATGTGCACTGCGCCCTGTTCGTGACGCACCAGTACATGGTCAATTCCACCGACCGTCTGCAGCGCATCATAGATATCAAGCACTGCTCCGCCCGGATAACCGAATACCTGCTTTACGCCCTGATCGATCAACGAACGGACGACCATTTCGGCTCCTGACAACATCTCCATTTTCTGCCTCCAGGCGTCAGAAACAGCCGCGACGGGCAGCGCTGTCCAGCGCACGGTGTCGCATCTGTTCCCTTATCGCCAATTAAGATCAAAATCTTATGTTTATGCTCAGAAGAAGGAATTCATTTCCGCCTTCCAGATATCGGGAATCTACCTGAATGAATTCTTTTAAGAGTAGGACGATTACCATAACCGCAGAGCCTGCGGGCTGCAAACCGCCAGGCCCTGCGACGCGCGTTCCCGGACAAGTAAGCCTCTGATGTGCCGGGTCAGGGTACGATGAATAAACTGATCGGCAGGCATAAATTCAGAGGAATATGCTGGTCTGAAGATTATTTTCAGCGAGTTGTAAGAAATATATTTTTGTTATCGTCCGCTGCGTCAGCCCACAATGTTTTTAACACGGATCTTTCCCGCGTGATTAACGTTAAAAATCACTGCCAGCATTATATTATTCTGCCTTGCAGGCTAAGGCTTATATTTTTAACTATAGATGAAATTAAAATAAAATAGCAAAATCAGGTAGTTAATCGAGATGAGCGCTTTATGATAGCGCGCATTATGTAGCGCTATAAGATGCAAGACGATATTTCTTCGCGATCCTCCATCCATGCCAATATTTACAGCAGATCGCGCTTTTAGCGTAAGTAAAATAGCCCCTGATGCAGGGTTGACATCACATCGCTAATCCAGTACCAATATGTACAGCACACATTTTATGGGGTCTGATTCATGTTTCGTTCTTTCCGCCTACTCGGTCTACTACTAAACGCATCCAGTTTGCGCGGTAGACTCGTGGGCGAAATCAACAACTGATTCCAACCCGCTGAAAGTTAAAAACCCGCGCCACTGCGCGGGTTTTTTTATGCTCGTTGCTCCGGCGAAGTTAATGCAAAAGGAAGATAACCATGAGCCAGCAAGTTATTATTTTCGATACCACTCTGCGCGACGGTGAGCAGGCATTACAGGCCAGCCTGAGTGTTAAAGAAAAATTGCAGATCGCCCTGGCGCTGGAAAGAATGGGCGTGGACGTAATGGAAGTGGGTTTCCCGGTCTCTTCTCCCGGTGATTTTGAATCGGTACAGACTATTGCGCGTACGATCAAAAACAGCCGCGTCTGCGGGCTGGCGCGCTGTGTCGAAAAAGATATCGATGCCGCTTACGAATCACTGCGCGTTGCCGACGCGTTCCGTATTCATACTTTTATTGCCACCTCACCGATGCATATCGCGACCAAGCTGCGCAGTACTCTGCCGGAAGTGATTGAGCGTGCGGTGCACATGGTAAAACGCGCACGCAATTATACCGATGACGTGGAGTTCTCCTGTGAAGATGGCGGGCGCACGCCGATTGACGATCTCTGCCGCATGGTTGAAGCCGCCATCAGCGCCGGTGCTACCACCATCAATATTCCCGATACCGTTGGCTATACCCTGCCCGGTGAGTACGCCAATATTATCGGACAGCTGGTTAACCGCGTGCCTAACATCGACAAAGCGATTCTGTCGGTGCACACCCATGATGATTTAGGCATGGCCACCGGCAACGCTATTGCTGCGGTACTGGCGGGCGCGCGTCAGGTTGAGGGTACGCTGAATGGTCTGGGCGAGCGCGCCGGTAACTGTGCGCTGGAAGAGGTGATCATGGCGATCAAAACCCGCCAGCAGATCATGAATGTTCACACCGCTATCAACCATCAGGAAATTTACCGCACCAGCCAGATTGTCAGCCAGATCTGCAACATGCCGATTCCGGCGAATAAAGCGGTGGTCGGCTCAAATGCGTTCGCGCACTCTTCCGGCATTCATCAGGATGGCGTGCTGAAAAACCGTGAAAACTACGAGATTCTGACGCCTGAATCGATCGGTCTGCACAAAATTCAGCTGAACCTTACCTCCCGTTCCGGACGCGCGGCGGTAAAACATCGTATGGAAGAGATGGGCTACAAAGAAGCGGACTACAACCTCGACGCGCTGTATGACGCCTTCCTGAAGCTGGCCGACAAGAAAGGTCAGGTATTTGATTACGATCTGGAAGCGCTGGCCTTTATCAATAAACAGCATGAAGAACCGGAGTTTTTCCAGCTCAACGAATTCAACGTCCAGACCGGCTCCAGTGTCACGGCCACCGCTTCAGTCCAGCTCGGCTGCGGTGAGGAGACCAAAGCGGATGCGGCCACCGGTAACGGCCCGGTTGACGCAGTCTATCAGGCAATCAACCGCATTACTGGCTTTGACGCTGAGCTGGTCAACTACAAGCTGACGGCGAAAGGTCACGGTGAAAATGCCCTGGGCCAGGTGGATATCGTGGTGAATTACAACGGACGCAAGTTCCACGGCGTAGGCCTGGCAACCGATATTGTTGAATCCTCTGCCAAAGCGATGATTAACGCACTCAACAATATCTGGCGGGCAAAACAGGTCGAAAAAGAACTGCAGCGTAAATTTAAAGAACAGAAGGAAACGGTGTAACTATGACTCATTCATATCATATTGCGGTCATGCCAGGCGACGGAATCGGCCCGGAAGTGATGGCGCAGGCGATGAAAGTGCTCGACGCGGTGCGTACCCGCTTCGGCATGCGTATCACCACCAGCGAATATGATGTTGGCGGTATCGCCATCGATCGTCACGGTGAACCTCTGCCGCCCGCGACCGTAGCCGGAGCTGAGCAGGCAGACGCCATTCTGTTTGGCTCTGTTGGCGGCCCGAAGTGGGAGCATCTGCCGCCGGCTGGCCAGCCTGAACGTGGCGCGCTGTTGCCGCTGCGCAAGCATTTCAGACTGTTCAGCAATCTGCGCCCGGCCGCGCTCTACAAAGGTCTTGAAGCATTCTGCCCGCTGCGCAGTGATATCGCGGCGCGCGGGTTTGATATTCTCTGCGTACGTGAGCTCACCGGCGGCATCTATTTTGGCCAGCCAAAAGGACGCGAAGGCAGTGGCGCGCACGAGCGGGCGTTTGATACCGAGGTTTACCATCGCTTTGAGATTGAGCGCATTGCACGTAATGCGTTTGAAGCCGCGCGTAAGCGTCGTTGTCATGTCACCTCAATCGACAAAGCTAACGTGCTGCAAAGTTCAGTGATGTGGCGTGAGATCGTGAATGAAGTGGCAAAAGCGTACCCTGACGTACAGCTGGCGCATATGTATATCGATAACGCCACCATGCAGCTGATCAAAGATCCGTCGCAGTTTGATGTCCTGCTCTGCTCAAACCTGTTTGGCGACATTCTTTCTGATGAGTGCGCCATGATTACCGGATCAATGGGCATGCTGCCGTCAGCCAGCCTGAACGAAGAAGGTTTTGGTCTGTTTGAACCTGCTGGCGGCTCTGCGCCGGATATCGCCGGACAAAATATCGCTAACCCGATTGCCCAAATCCTGTCGCTGTCGATGCTGCTGCGCTTTAGCCTGAACGCCGCCGACGCCGCTGATGCTGTTGAACAGGCGGTAAGCCAGGCGCTGGAGGCGGGCCACCGCACCCGCGATCTGGCGGGCGACGGTCCTGCAGTCAGTACGGATGAAATGGGTAGCCTCATCGCGGGCTTTATTGCCGGAGAAAAATAAAAATGAAAAGCTTATACCAGAAGTTATTTGACGCACATGTCGTTCACGAAGCACCCGATGAAACGCCACTGCTCTATATCGACCGTCACCTGATCCACGAAGTGACTTCACCGCAGGCGTTCGATGGCCTGCGCGCGCACGGACGTAAAGTGCGTCAGCCGGAAAAAACGTTTGCCACGATGGATCACAACGTTTCAACCCAGACCAAAGATATCAACGCATCGGGTGAAATGGCGCGTATTCAGATGCAGGAGCTGATGAAGAACTGCGACGAGTTCGGCATCCAGCTCTACGATCTGAACCATCCCTTCCAGGGCATTGTGCACGTCATCGGGCCGGAACAGGGCATGACCCTGCCGGGCATGACCATTGTCTGCGGTGATTCACATACTGCCACGCATGGCGCCTTTGGTTCACTGGCGTTTGGTATTGGCACCTCTGAAGTCGAGCATGTGTTTGCCACCCAGACGCTGAAGCAGGGTCGTGCCAAAACCATGAAAATCAATGTGTCGGGCGCCGCTGCGCCGGGCATTACCGCGAAAGATATCGTGCTGGCGATCATCGGTAAAACCGGCAGCGCCGGCGGCACCGGCTACGTGGTGGAGTTCTGCGGCCCGGCGATTGAAGCGCTGAGCATGGAAGGTCGTATGACGCTGTGCAACATGGCGATTGAGATGGGCGCAAAAGCGGGCCTGGTGGCACCGGATGACACCACGTTTGCCTACCTGAAAGATAAGCAGTTTGCGCCAAAAGGCAACGACTGGGAGCAGGCGGTAGCCTACTGGCGCACGCTGAAGTCCGATCCGGACGCCGTATTCGACAGCGTGGTGACGCTGAACGCTGCCGACATTGCTCCGCAGGTGACCTGGGGCACCAACCCGGGTCAGGTGATGGCGGTGGATCAGGCGATACCCGATCCGGCCTCGTTTGCCGATCCGGTTGAGCGCGCCTCTGCTGAAAAAGCGCTGGCTTACATGAACCTGCAGCCGGGCGTGAAGCTGACCGATGTGGCTATCGATAAAGTCTTTATCGGCTCCTGCACTAACTCACGCATTGAAGATCTGCGCGCCGCCGCGGCGATTGCTAAAGGGCGCAAAGTGGCACCCGGCGTGGTCGCGATGGTGGTGCCAGGTTCCGGCCCGGTTAAAGCGCAGGCGGAAGCGGAAGGTCTGGATAAAATCTTTCTTGAGGCGGGTTTTGAGTGGCGTCTGCCGGGCTGCTCTATGTGTCTCGCCATGAACAACGATCGCCTGAATCCGGGTGAGCGTTGCGCCTCGACCAGCAACCGCAACTTTGAAGGGCGTCAGGGGCGCGGCGGTCGTACGCACCTGGTCAGCCCGGCGATGGCTGCCGCCGCGGCGGTCTCCGGCCGTTTTGCCGATATTCGTGAACTGACTCAGGGAGCTTAAGCGATGGCGACTAAATTTACGCAGCACACCGGTATTGTCGCACCACTGGATGCGGCCAACGTGGATACCGATGCCATTATCCCGAAGCAGTTTCTGCAGAAGGTCACCCGCACCGGTTTTGGTGCCCACCTGTTTCACGACTGGCGTTTTGACGATGACGCCGGCACGCAGCCTACCGCCAGCTTTGTGCTTAACAAGCCTGAGTTTGCCGGTGCCAGCATTCTGCTGGCGCGCGAGAACTTTGGCTGCGGCTCCTCCCGTGAGCACGCCCCCTGGGCACTGACCGACTTCGGTTTCCATGTCGTGATTGCGCCGAGCTTTGCCGATATCTTTTATGGCAACAGCTTTAACAATCAGCTGCTGCCGGTACGGCTGAGCGAAGAGGAAGTGGAGGCGCTGTTCCAGCTGGTTAACGCCAGTCCGGGCATGCGCTTCACGGTGGATCTGGAAGCGCAGACGGTCACCGCGGGCGACAAAGTCTATACGTTTGAGATCGACAGCTTCCGCCGCCACTGCATGATTAACGGCCTGGACAGCATCGGCCTGACGCTGCAGCATGAAGAATCGATAGCGCGCTACGAGCAGCAGCAGCCCGCCTTCCTGCGTTAGTTATTCAACGCCGCAACCAACGTCAGGTTGCGGCACGCTTTACGCGCCGGCCTCCGTCGCCGGCTTCACATCGCGCACCCGCGCAACCAGCAGCAGCGCCAGCACGGACATACCCAGCGCCACCTGATAAACCGATTCATGCCCGAAACGCTCGCTCAGGATCCCCTGCAGCAGCCCGGCCACGATCAGTCCGGTGGAGATGGAGGTGGTGAACAGCGTCGTTGCCGCGCCCGCCCGCCCGGGCATCAGATCCTGAAACCAGAGCATGCCAATGCCGGCGATAATACCGATAAACGCGGCATTGAAGAGCTGCAGCAGCATCAGCGCGGCTTTTGACGTAAACAGCACCAGCCCAAGATAAAAGATAACCGCTGCCACACCCGCCAGCAGCATCAGCGCGCGCTTGCCGACGCGCTTCGCGTAAAAGCCTGCCAGCAGCATAATCGGGATCTCCAGCCCGGCGGCTGTTCCCATCAGCAGGCCCGCCAGCTTTTCCGGCAGCCCCAGCGTATTACTCATATAGAGCGGCATATCGATAAAGTACATGGTGTTGCACGCCCACATGATTACTGAGGCGATAAACAGCAGCATCACCTGCGCATCTTTCCACGGGCTGACCTGCAGCAGCAGCTGCTCCGGCGTCGCCACCACGCGCGGCACCGACGGCAGGCCGCGCCAGATCAGCAGCATACTCAGTAAAAACATTCCTGCCACTACGGCGAACAGCGTCACAAAGCCGAAATTAAGCGCCAGCGCAAAAGAGAGCGGCGGACCAATGACCCACGCCAGCGACAGCTGTGCCCGCATCACCGAACTGAACATCACCACTTCGCGCGCGGATGCGTCCGCGTACTCCCGCGCCAGTGCAAATATCTGCGGCATCGCGACGCTGGCCAGCGCAGAGAGCAGCACGCCCAGGCTTATCAGCGTGGCGTAGTGGCGGTTAAACGCAAACAGCAGCGCATTCAGAATGGCCATCAGGCAGCAAAAGAGGATCAGATGCCGCCGGTCGCCGCGCGTGTCAGAGCGCTTTGCTACCAGCATACTGATCACAATGCCGCCCAGCGCATTAATGGTGAAAAAGAGCCCGACCCAGAAGGGCCGCACCTGCACCTCGCGGGTCAGAAACAGGCTGAGGGTTGGTGCCTGCAGCGCACCCGCTACGCCTGCCATAAAGGTGACAGCCATAAAAGCGAGATAGACCGGATCGGGGCGGCGCTGCCGCGTTAACAGCGACTTCATGCAGTAATCCCTTTGAAAAAACAGAAAAGAGTAGCGAAAGAGCGTAGACGATTTCATACCCCCATGAAAAAAGCCAGCAGAGAAAATCTGCTGGCGGTGTAATTGCACCCTACTCAGAAAAACGTGCCGCACAGGCGACACCGCTGGTTGAGCGCCACCCGGACCGGGCGCCTCCCGCTCTTCCATTGGCTGTCAGTATGCCCCTATTATAGAGAAACAAACACTGAGCGAAATCGCCATGGAGTTCCCCTTTTATGTCCTCAGCTCGTCTGCAGCAGCACTTTATTCGGCTCTGGCAGCAGTGTGAAGGTCAGGATCAGGCGACGACGCTTGACGCCCTGGCCAGCAGCCTGCACTGCTCACGGCGCCATATGCGCAATTTGCTTCAGGCGATGCAGCATGAGGGCTGGCTGACCTGGCAGGCTGAGGCGGGACGCGGAAAGCGCTCGCAGCTGCGCTTCTGCTGTACCGGGCTGGCGCTGCAGCAGCAGCGGGCTGAGGCGCTGCTGGATCAGGACAGTATTGACCAGCTGGTTCAGCTGGTGGGTGACAAAGCGCAGGTGCGGCAGATGATTGCTGCCCACCTTGGGCGCAGCGTGCGTCAGGGCAAACATATCCTGCGCGTGCTCTACTACCGTCCGCTGCAAAACCTGCTGCCCGCCTCACCGCTGCGCCGCTCGGAAACGCACCTGGCCCGGCAGATCTTCAGCGGCCTGACGCGCATAAATGAGGAAAACGGGGAAATTGAACCGGATATTGCTCACCACTGGCAGCAGCTTTCCGCACGGCAGTGGCGCTTTTATCTGCGCCCGGCCATCCGCTTTCATCACGGGCGCGAGCTGGAGATGGCGGATATCCTTGATTCGCTGCAGCGCAGCGCTGCCCTGCCGCTGTTTGCACATATTGCGCAGCTGCACTCCCCGGCACCCTGGACGCTGGATATCTCTCTGACCCAGCCTGACAGCTGGCTGCCATGGCTGCTGGGCAGCGTCAGCGCCATGATCCTGCCGCGCGAATGGCCGGCAATGCCCGACTTTGCCCGTCAGCCTGCCGGCTGCGGCCCTTACAGCGTGCTGCGCAATCAGCAGACGCAGCTGAAAATTGCCGCATTTGATGACTACTTTGGTTACCGGGCGCTGATTGATGAGGTCTCAATCTGGGTACTGCCGGAAGTCAGTGACGAGCTGGTCTACGCTGGCGTAAAGCTGCAGGGCAGCGAGGCGGATGAGATCGCGGAGGAGAGCCGTCTGGAGGAGGGCTGCTACTTTCTGCTGTTTGACCAGCGATCCGCCTGGGGACGCCATGCGCCGTTCCGCCGCTGGGTCAGCGATCTGCTTAATCCCGTTACCCTGCTGCATCATGCCGATCCCGGCTATCAGCGCTACTGGTTTCCCGCCTGGGGTCTGCTGCCGCGCTGGCACCATCGCCGCGATCGGCGGGCAGCGGATAAACCGGACGGTCTGACCCGGCTGACATTAAGCTGGTACAGCGACCACGTTGAGCATGAAGGCATCGCCAGCGCGTTGCGTCCTCTGCTCGCGCAGCAGGGGGTGGAGCTGGTCACCCGGGTGGTGAGCTATGAAGCGTGGTTTGCCGGTGCCGGTGAAAGCGATATCTGGCTCGGCAGCGTTAACTTTACTCTGCCGCTGGAGTATGCGCTGTTTGCGCAGCTCTATGAGCTGCCGCTGATGCAGCACTGTATTCCGCTGGCGTGGCATGAGGATGCAGCGCGCTGGCGTGAGAAACGTCTGCCGCTGGCTGAATGGGCGCGCCAGCTGGTGGATCAGGACTGGCTGCATCCGCTGTTTCACCACTGGCTGCTGCTGGAAGGTCAGCGCAGCATGCGCGGCGTACGGCTGAACACGCTGGGCTGGTTCGATTTCAAATCTGCCTGGTTTGCGCCGCCGGCATTATGACGCTTTCACGCCGCCGCGGAAATGTCTACACTAAGCCGTTCTCAACGGGGTGCCTGCGTCGTCAGGCTGAGAGAAACCCGTCGAACCTGATCCGGTTAATACCGGCGTAGGGATTTGAGATGTGCCAGCCTCAGATCCTTTGCGACTCACCCCTATCCTCTCCTCAAGGAGCGCAAAGTGTTAAAGAACGTTCTGCTTGTCCTGCTACTGCTGTCTGCGCCGGTATTTGCTGCCAGACCCCTGCTCACTGTCTATACCTATGATTCATTCGCTGCTGAATGGGGGCCAGGCCCGGCGGTAAAAAAAGCGTTTGAAGCGGAGTGCGGCTGCGAGCTGCGCTACGTGGCGCTTGAGGATGGCGTCTCGCTGCTCAACCGTCTGCGCATGGAAGGAAAAAACAGCAAAGCCGACGTTGTGCTGGGACTCGATAACAATCTGCTGCAGGCGGCGGAAGAAACCGGCCTGTTTGCCAAAAGTCAGGTCGATACCGCGGCGCTGCAGCTGCCTGAGCGCTGGCAGAACGACACCTTTATCCCCTTCGATTACGGCTACTTCGCCTTCGTGTATGACAAAAACCGCCTGAAGAATCCGCCCGCGAGTCTGCAGGAGCTGGTTGAAAGCCCGCAGAAGTGGCGGGTTATTTATGAGGATCCCCGCACCAGCACGCCGGGCCTGGGTCTGCTGCTCTGGATGCAAAAAGTGTTTGGCGATCGCAGCGACGCGGCGTGGCAGAAACTGGCGGCCAAAACCGTTACCGTCACCAAAGGATGGAGCGAAGCGTACGGCCTGTTTCTCAAGGGCGAAGGCGATCTGGTACTGAGCTATACCACTTCACCCGCCTACCACATTATTGAAGAGAAGAAAGAGAATTACGCCGCTGCCACCTTCAGCGAGGGGCATTATCTGCAGGTGGAAGTCGCTGCGCAGCTGGCGGGCAGCAAACAGCCGGCGCTGGCGCAGCGTTTCATGCAGTTTATCGTCAGCCCCGCGTTCCAGCAGACGATCCCCACCGGCAACTGGATGTACCCGGTGATCAAAAGCGATTTACCGGCGGGCTATCAGGCGCTGAAGGTGCCACAAAAAGCGCTGCAGTTTTCACCGGCAGAAGTGGCTGACCAGCGCGCCGCGTGGATCAGCGCCTGGCAGCGGGCTGTCAGCCGCTAATGCCAGGCTGGCTGATCCCCGGCGCGCTGAGCGCGCTGCTGCTGTGTGCCGTGGCGCTGCTTGCCCTGGGGGCGCTGCTGACGGCGGCCCCGCTGCCGGATATGCGCGCTCTGCTCAGCGACAGCTATCTGCACCACGTGCTGGCGTTCTCTTTTGAGCAGGCGCTGCTCTCGGCACTCTGCTCGGTGCTGCCGGCTGTGCTGCTGGCGCGCGCGCTCTACCGCCGCCGCTTCCCGGGCCGTACGCTGCTGCTGCGGTTATGCGCGATGACGCTGGTGCTGCCGGTGCTGGTGGCGGTATTTGGCCTGCTGAGCGTCTACGGGCGTACCGGCTGGCTGGCGCAGCTCTGCATGCTGCTGGGCGTTCCCTATCACTTCTCTCCCTATGGCCTGCAGGGTATCCTGCTGGCGCACGTCTTTTTTAACCTGCCGCTGGCGACGCGCATGCTGCTGCAGGCGCTGGAGAGCATTCCGGCGGAACAGCGTCAGCTGGCGGCGCAGCTTGGGCTGCGCGGCTGGAACCTGTTCCGGCTGCTGGAGTGGCCCTGGCTGCGCCGGCAGATCCTGCCGACGGCGGCGCTGATCTTTATGCTCTGCTTTGCCAGCTTCGCCACGGTGCTGGCGCTGGGCGGCGGGCCGCAGGCGACCACGCTGGAGCTGGCGATCTACCAGGCGCTGAGTTTTGATTACGATCCCGGCCGCGCCGCGCTGCTGGCGCTGCTGCAGCTTAGCTGCTGTCTGCTGCTGGTGCTGCTCAGTCAGCGCTTCAGTAAAGCGATCCCGGCCGGCAGCCAGAAGCTGCAGGGCTGGCGCGATCCGCAGGATAGCTGGCGCGCGCGTATCAGCGACACGCTGCTGATTACGCTTGCGCTGCTGCTGCTGCTGCCCCCGCTGGCGGCGGTGGTCGCTGATGGCGTGCGCGGCGGTGTAGCCGGTGCGCTGCAGCAGCCGGCGCTCTGGCAGGCCACCCTGACCTCGCTGCGTATCGCGCTGGGCGCGGGCGCACTCTGTGTGATCCTGACGATGATGCTGCTGTGGAGCAGCCGCGAGCTGCGCCAGCGCCAGCATCGGGTGAGCGCACAGGCGCTGGAGCTGAGCGGCATGCTGATCCTGGCGATGCCGGGCATCGTGCTGGCCAGCGGCTTCTTCCTGCTGTTTACCGCCACCTCCGGACTGCCGGCGCGGGCCGACGGGCTGGTGATCTTTACCAATGCGCTGATCGCCATTCCCTACGCCATGAAAGTGCTGGAAAACCCGATGCGCGATATCGCCGCACGCTACGCGCCGCTCTGCGCCTCGCTCGGTCTCTCCGGCCTCAATCGCCTGAAGCTGATTGAGCTGCGGCTGCTGAAGCGTCCGCTGGCGCAGGCGCTCGCCTTTGCCTGTGTGCTCTCGATTGGCGACTTTGGCGTAGTGGCGCTGTTTGGCAACGCCGATTTCCGCACCCTGCCCTGGTATCTTTATCAGCAGATCGGCGCCTATCGCGGTGCCGACGGTGCGGCGACCGCCCTGCTGCTGCTGCTGCTCTGCCTGTTACTTTTTACTCTGATGGAAAAACTGCCGGGACGCCATGCTGACACTCACTGATCTTACTTACCTTTATCAGCATCTGCCGATGCGTTTCAGCTTCAGCGCCCGGGCGGGTGAACGGCTGGCGATACTTGGCCCGAGCGGCGCCGGTAAAAGCACGCTGCTGAGCCTGATCGGCGGCTTTCTGCCGGTCAGCCACGGCACGCTGCTGATCAACGGCTGCGATCACACCCGCAGCGTACCGGCGTCGCGTCCGGTATCGATGCTGTTTCAGGAGAACAACCTGTTTCCGCACCTATCGGTGCAGCAGAATATGGCTCTGGGGCTGCATCCGGGCCTGAAGCTGACGCGTGACCAGCAGCAGCAGTTACAGGAGATTGCCCATCAGACCGGACTGCACGATTTGCTGTCGCGTCTGCCTGGCGAGCTTTCCGGCGGCCAGCGGCAGCGGGTAGCGCTGGCTCGCTGCCTGCTGCGCAACCAGCCGGTACTGCTGCTGGATGAGCCTTTTTCCGCGCTCGACCCGGCGCTGCGCCGCGAAATGCTGCAGCTGGTGCGCACGGTGTGTGACGCACGCAATATCACGCTGCTGATGGTGTCGCACAGTCTGGAGGATGCGCAGCAGATTGCCGCACGCAGTCTGGTGATTGTGGATGGCCGGATCGAGTGGGATGGTGAGACGGCAGCGCTGCTTCGGGGTGAGAGCAGCGCCGCCGCGCGCCTGGGCATTACGCCAGCTTAAGCGAAGAAGACTTTCCAGAGCAGCTGCAGGAAAACAGGCATCATCGGATGAAACAGCAGCGCGATAAACGCGGCGCTGCCCGCTACGGCCATCAGCGGCGCCAGCCAGCGCAGGCGCGCTTTCGGCAGGTAACGTGTGGCCCAGTCGCGCGTTTTATCGCTGCGCCACCAGCGCCAGAGCAGCCAGCCGCCCAGCCAGAGCAGAATGGTGACCAGCAGCAGCAGCCATTTAAAGCTGTCACCCTGCGACTGCGGCACATCAATCGCCACACCGGCCAGGATCCCCGGCAGCAGATAGGCGGGCGGCCATAAAATACAGCCAATGATATTGGGCGGCAGAAACTTCCGCACCGGCAGCTCAAGCATCCCTGCCGCCAGCGGGATCAGCGGGCGTGTCGGACCGACAAAACGGCCCACCAGCACGGTAAACATGCTGTGCTGATGCAGCGCATGCTCGGTCTTATCCAGCAGGTTTTGATACTTTTTCAGATACTTCCAGCGGTGCAGCGGCCCCTGAAACTTCCAGCCAATGCCGTAGGAGATCCAGTCGCCCAGCAGGCAGCCAACCAGCCCCGCTGCCCACGCCGGATAGAGGCCAATCTGACCGCTGCCCACCAGCGCCCCCAGGCTGGCCATCAGCACCGTACCTGGCAGCAGCAGACCTACAAACGCCAGTGATTCAAGGAAGGTCACCAGAGCGACGGCGAACAGCGCGTACTCCAGCGATTGCGTAAACAGATGTTGAATCCAGGCTTCCATAGCTATCCTCTGCGGAATATGAAGGCTGGATTGTCCTGAGCCCGGGTCAGGGCGTCAAGCTTTTCCCGCTGCGCTGCAGAGAGTTGCCGACACTGTATAAACATCCATGATATACTGCACATAATTTCTTCTCCGGAGTCACCGTGACAGAACCGCGCGCAGGCTATCTGCTGACCCGCCACTGGCGGGATACCCCTTCAGGCAGCGAGATCACGCTGTGGCTGGCAACCGATGCCGGGCCGCAGCGGCTGGTGCTGCCCGCGCAGGAGTCAGTGGCGTTTATTCCCGAAGCGTTTCGTCGTCAGACCGAAGCGCTGATCCGCGATGAAACTTATGCCCGTCTGCAGTCGCTGACGCTGAAAGATTTTCAGCGCCGTCCGGTGTTTGGCCTCTATTGCCGCAGCCATCGTCAGCTGCAGCAGCTGGAGAAACGCCTGCGGGAGAACGGCATCAGCGTTTATGAAGCCGATATCCGGCCGCCCGAGCGCTATCTGATGGAGCGCTTTATTACCGCTCCGGTCTGGTTCAGCGGCGAGCCGCGCGGTGATACCCTGATCAACGCCCGCCTGAAGCCGCATCCTGACTACCGTCCGCCCCTCCGCTGGGTGTCGCTGGATATTGAAACCACCGAACGTGGCGAGCTTTACTGTATCGGGCTGGAGGGATGCGGTCAGCGTCAGGTGTATATGCTGGGTCCGCCCAACGGCGACGCCAGCGCGCTCAGCTTTGAACTGATCTACGTTGAGAGCCGCCAGCAGCTGCTGGAGCAGCTTAACGCCTGGTTCGTGCGGCACGACCCCGATGTGGTTATTGGCTGGAACGTGGTGCAGTTCGACCTGCGCGTGCTGCAAAAGCATGCCGATCGCTACGGCATTCCGCTGCGTCTCGGCCGTCAGCAGCAGCCGCTGGAGTGGCGTGAGCACGGCTTTAAACCTGGCATATTTACCGCCCAGCTCGCCGGTCGCGTCGTGATCGACGGCATTGAAGCGCTGAAATCTGCCTACTGGGATTTTCCCTCTTTCAGCCTGGAATCTGTTGCGCGTGAACTGCTGGGGGAAGGTAAAGCGATCAATAATCCCTGGCAGCGCATGGAGGAGATCAACTGGCGCTTTGCTCATGATAAACCCGCGCTCGCCACCTATAACCTGAAAGATTGCGAGCTGGTTACGCGTATTTTTCACCATACCGCCATCATGCCCTTTTTACTGGAGCGTGCCAGCGTTAACGGTCTGGCACTGGATCGCCACGGCGGTTCGGTTGCGGCGTTCAGTCATCTCTATATTCCGCGCATGCATCGCGCGGGATACGTGGCACCCAACCAGGGCGACGTGGCACCAGAAGCGAGTCCGGGCGGCTACGTAATGGACTCCCGCCCCGGCCTCTACGACTCGGTGCTGGTACTGGATTACAAGAGTCTCTATCCGTCGATCATCCGGACTTTCCTGATCGACCCCGTCGGGCTGGTTGAGGGCCTGGCGCACCCGTCTGACGCTGATTCTGTTCCCGGCTTTCGCGAAGCACGTTTCTCGCGTCATATCCACTGTCTGCCTGAGATTGTGGCGCAGATCTGGCAGGGGCGTGAAGCTGCAAAGCGAGACGGCAATGCGCCGCTCTCACAGGCGCTGAAAATCATCATGAACGCCTTTTATGGCGTACTGGGCACCAGCGCCTGTCGCTTTTTTGATTCACGCCTCGCCTCCTCAATCACGCTGCGCGGTCACGCCATCATGCAGCAGACGCGGGCGCTGATTGAGGCCGAAGGGTTTACGGTGATTTACGGTGACACCGACTCCACGTTTGTCTGGCTGCAGGGCAAATATAGCGAGGAGCAGGCGGCGGCCACCGGCGAGCGGCTGGTCACGCTGATCAACCGCTGGTGGCAGCAGCATCTGCAGCAGACGCTCGGCCTGAAGAGCGCGCTGGAACTGGAATATGAGACGCACTTCAGCCGTTTTCTGATGCCCACCATTCGCAACGCCGAACAGGGCAGTAAAAAGCGCTATGCCGGGCTGACCGGCAGCGGCGCGCAGCAGCGTCTGGTGTTTAAAGGGCTGGAGTCCGTGCGTACTGACTGGACGCCGCTGGCGCAGCAGTTTCAGCAGCAGCTCTATGGCCGCATTTTCCGCGGGGAGCCCTGGCAGGCCTATATCCGTGAAACGGTCGCACAGCTGATGGCCGGCCAGCTTGACGATCTGCTGGTCTACAAAAAACGCCTGCGGCGGCCGCTGCATGAGTATGAGCGCAATGTGCCGCCGCACGTGCGCGCGGCGCGTCTCGCAGATGAATATAACCGCAGACTGCAGCGTCCGCTGCAGTACCAGAAAGGCGGTTCCATTCGCTATGTGATGGCGACCGCCGGGCCGGAGCCGCTGGAGGTGCGTACCACGCCACTCGACTACGATCACTACGTCAGCAAACAGCTGCAGCCGATAGCGGATGGCATTCTGCCCTTCGTCGGCGACGACTTTGCTACACTGATCACCGGGCAGCTGGGGCTTTTTTGACAGGTGACGAATGCCCTGCCATCCAGTACCATAGCGCCCTTCCTGTATTTCAGTATGAACAATCTGACCAGACATCTGTCTGGCGCTTTGTTATTGCCTGAGAGCGGGCGAACGTCTTCAAGTCATTCAGAGAATCGAGCAAAAAATATATGGTATTTACACTGGGTCAACGCTGGATAAGTGATACGGAAAGTGAACTGGGACTGGGCACGGTCGTGGCGCTGGATACGCGCATGGTCACGCTGATGTTTCCCGCAACCGGCGAAAACCGCCTCTATGCCCGTCATGATTCTCCGGTCACCCGCGTGATTTTCAATCCGGGTGATACCGTCACCAGCCATGAAGGCTGGCAGATGCTGGTTGATGAAGTGCGGCACGAAAATGAGCTGGTGACGTATATCGGTACGCGCTCTGACACCGAAGAGAGCAATGTGGTGCTGCGTGAAGTGATGCTGGACAGCAAGCTGGTCTTCAGCAAGCCGCAGGATCGCCTGTTTGCCGGTCAGCTCGATCGCATGGATCGCTTTGCCCTGCGCTTCCGCGCGCGCAAATATCAGAGCGAGCAGTATCGTCTTGCCGTCAGTGGCCTGCGCGGCATGCGCACCAACCTTATTCCGCACCAGCTGCATATCGCGCACGACGTGGGTCGCCGTCACGCGCCGCGCGTGCTGCTGGCAGACGAAGTCGGCCTGGGTAAAACCATTGAAGCGGGCATGATCATCCAGCAGCAGCTGCTGGCAGGGCGCGCCGATCGCGTGCTGATCGTGGTGCCGGAAACGCTGCAGCATCAGTGGCTGGTGGAGATGCTGCGTCGCTTTAACCTGCGCTTTGCGCTGTTTGATGACGATCGTTATACCGAAGCGCAGCACGACAGCGACAATCCGTTTGAAACGGAACAGCTGATTATCTGCTCGCTCGACTTTGTGCGCCGCAATAAACAGCGTCTGGCACTGCTGGCAGAGGCGGAGTGGGATCTGCTGGTCGTGGATGAAGCGCACCACCTGGCGTGGAGTGAAGCGGCCCCGAGCCGCGAGTATCAGGTGATTGAACAGCTGGCGGAAAACACGCCGGGCGTACTGCTGCTTACCGCCACGCCGGAACAGCTGGGGCTGGAGAGTCACTTTGCCCGTCTGCGCCTGCTCGATCCTGACCGCTTTCATGATTTCAGCCAGTTTGTCGCCGAACAGCAGCACTATCGCCCGGTGGCCGACGCCGTCAGCTCCCTGCTGGCCGATCAGCCGATCAGCAAAGAAGAGATGAACCTGATCAATGAGCTGATTGGCGAACAGGATATTGAACCGCTGCTGCAGGTTGCTAACAGCGATCGCGATGGCAAAGAGGATGCGCGTAAAGAGCTGGTGTCGATGCTGATGGATCGCCACGGCACCAGCCGCGTCCTGTTCCGTAACACCCGTAACGGCGTGAAGGGCTTTCCCAAGCGCGAGCTGCAGCAGATCCGGCTGCCGCTGCCGGCACAGTATCAGACAGCAATCAAAGTCTCCGGCATTATGGCGGCCCGCAAGTCGCCGGAAGAGCGCGCCCGGGACATGCTTTACCCGGAGCAGATCTATCAGGAATTTGAAGGCGACAGCGGCACGTGGTGGAACTTTGATCCACGCGTTGAGTGGCTGATGGGCTATCTCACCAGCAACCGCAAAGAGAAAGTGCTGGTGATTTGTGCCAAAGCGGCCACTGCGCTGCAGCTGGAACAGGTGCTGCGCGAGCGTGAAGGTATTCGCGCGGCGGTATTCCATGAGGGGCTCTCGATTATCGAACGCGATCGCGCGGCCGCGTTCTTCGCCTCACAGGAAGAGGGAGCGCAGGTCCTGATCTGTTCGGAAATCGGATCTGAAGGCCGTAACTTCCAGTTTGCCAGCCGGCTGGTGATGTTCGATCTGCCGTTCAATCCCGATCTGCTGGAGCAGCGTATCGGGCGTCTCGATCGAATTGGTCAGCTGCACGATATCCAGATCATGGTGCCGTGGCTGGAGAAAACTGCACAGGCGGTTCTGCTGCGCTGGTATCACGAAGGACTGGATGCCTTTGAGCACACCTGCCCTACCGGACGCGCTATTTATGACGCTGAATATAACCCGCTGATTGAGTTCCTGGCGGCACCGGAAAACCCGCAGGGTCTGGATGAGTTCATCCTGAAAAGCCGTAAGCAGCACGACACCCTGAAAGCGCAGCTGGAGCAGGGCCGCGACCGTCTGCTGGAGCTGAACTCCAACGGCGGCGAAGCGGCGCTGGCGCTGGCGGATACCATTGCCGCTCAGGATAATGATACTGAGCTGGTAAACTTTGCGCTCAACCTGTTTGATATCGTCGGTATCAACCAGGAAGATCGCAGCGACAACCTGATCGTTCTGACCCCTTCCGATCACATGCTGGTACCTGATTTTCCTGGCCTGCCGGAAGATGGCTGTACGATTACGTTTAACCGTAATCAGGCCCTGTCACGCGAAGATACGCAGTTCATTACCTGGGAACATCCGCTGATCCGCAACGGACTGGATCTGATCCTCTCCGGCGATACCGGCAGCTGCGCCCTGTCGCTGCTGAAAAACAAGGCGCTTCCGGTCGGAACGCTGCTGGTTGAGATGATCTATGTGGTCGAGGCGCAGGCACCAAAACAGCTGCAGCTTACCCGCTTTCTGCCGCCGACGCCGGTGCGCATGCTGATGGACCGCGCGGGTAATAATCTGGCAGGTAAAGTGGAGTTTGAAAGCTTCAACCGCCAGCTTAACGCCGTTAATCGCCACACCGGCAGTAAACTGGTCAACGCCGTCCAGCAGGATGTGCACGCCATTCTGACGCAGGCAGAGCAGGCTGTGGTGCCGGAAGCGCAGGCGCTGATTGCCGCGGCGAAAGCGGAAGCGGATGAAAAGCTGAGCGCTGAGCTGTCGCGTCTTGAAGCACTGCGCGCCGTCAATCCCAACATCCGTGACGATGAGGTTGAGGCGCTGGAGAGCAATCGTGCGCAGGTGCTGGCAAGCCTGAGCGATGCGGGCTGGCGACTGGATGCGCTGCGTCTGATCGTTGTAACGCACCAGTAAGCGGGCGAGGCTGACATGCTGATGGAACCCTACAATCCGCCGCTCGAACCCTGGCTGCATATTCTGTATCAGGACGCGCACATTATGGTGGTCAACAAACCGAGCGGATTGCTGTCGGTGCCGGGCCGGCTGGAGGAGCACAAGGATAGCGTGATGACGCGCATCCAGCGTGATTATCCTGCCGCGGAGTCAGTCCATCGTCTTGATATGGCGACCAGCGGCGTGATTGTGGTGGCGCTGAACAAGGCAGCTGAGCGCGAGCTGAAACGCCAGTTTCGCGAGCGCGAGCCGTCAAAGCACTATGTGGCACGCGTCTGGGGACACCCGGCAGCGGAAAAGGGCCTGATCGATCTGCCGCTGATTTGCGACTGGCCCAACCGGCCAAAGCAGATGGTGAGTCATGAGCTGGGGAAACCAGCCCAGACGGAGTATGAGGTGCTGGAATATGCAGCCGATAACAGTGCTCGCGTGCTGCTGAGGCCCATTACCGGACGCTCACACCAGCTGCGCGTGCATCTGCTGGCACTGGGACATCCAATCCTTGGCGATCGTTTCTATGCGCATGAAGCGGCGCTGGCGATGGCTGCCCGTCTGCAGCTGCATGCGGAGTCGCTGACCATTACCCATCCGGCATTTGGCAACAGCATGACATTTCGTCAGCCGGCAGAGTTCTGACTCGCGTCATCCCGCCCTTTTTCAGGTAATAAGGGCGGGATGGCCGGGCTATTTAAATCCTTTCTCTTTGCGGATCAGGTCATATGCGGCCTGAATCTCCTGCGCTTTCTGTTTCGCCATCTCCATCATTTCCGGCGGCAGGCCTTTTGCCACCAGCTTATCGGGATGATGTTCACTCATCAGCTTGCGATAGGCGCGTTTAATTGTGGCGTTATCATCACTGCTTTTCACGCCCAGTACGCTGCAGGCGTCTTCCAGCGTGGGTCCCCGCTGCGCCTGCTGCCAGCCGCCGCCTGAGGTGCCCGCGCCGCCAAACTGCTGCCCGCCTTCCATCATGCGCAGGAACTGATCGAACTGCTGGCGTGAGATCCCCAGCTCTTCGGCGATCACATACAGAACCTGCCGCTCGTTCGGATGCAGCGAACCATCCGCAAACGCCGCCTGAATCTGAATTTCCAGAAACATCCGAATCAGATCAAAGCGGCCAAAACAGGCGCTGCGCAGTTCACGCAGCTTGTTGCGCAGCGGATAGTCGCTCTGCTTGCCCTCGCGAAACGCGCGCTGAGCGGCGGTGCGGGCATCTCCGTGCAGCTGCATGCGATCCATAAACAGTGACGCAATCTGAATATCCGCTTCTGTGACGCGCCCTTTTGATTTGGTCAGATGACCCATGACCTGAAACGTCGTGCTGAAAAACAGCGTCTGCCGCGACTGATTATTGGCAAAGTAACCCTGCCCTCTTACGCTGCGCACTTTATCAATCAGATGACCAATGATCAGACCCAGGACAATGCCCCAGAACCCCGCGCCCGACATCACGCCAAGCGCAAGACCAATAACTTTTCCCCAGTAGCGCATAAACTCCTCAATTCGCCATGCTTGCGGCTGAAAATTGCATTATCATACCTGTCATTTATCTCCGCGCCTAACGGCAACGCAGACAGAAAAGGATTAACGCTGGCACTACGCCGGGCGGTAAGTTAGTCTCTGTCCGGATTGTCGGCATGATGCCAGTGTCCATGGAATTATCGAAACCGCGTATGAAAAAACGTATACCTACCCTGCTGGCGACCATGATTGGTGCCGCACTTTATAGTCAGCACGCGCTGGCCGACGATTTGATGTCGCAGTGTATGCTGGGCGTGCCAAGCTACAACCGCCCGGTTATCAATGGTGACGCTAACTCCCTGCCGGTAACCATTAATTCCGACTCGGCAAAAGGCAATTATCCGGACGATGCGGTGTTTACCGGCAATGTCGATGTGCAGCAGGGTAACAGCCGTCTGCGCGCTGACGAAATGCAGCTGCATCAGCGTCAGCAGGAAGGCCAGACCGCGCCGGTACGTACCGTGGATGCGCTGGGTAATGTGCACTATGACGATAACCAGGTCATCCTGAAAGGTCCGAAAGCCTGGTCCAATCTGAATACCAAAGACACTAATGTCTGGAACGGTAACTATCAGATGGTGGGTCGCCAGGGACGCGGCGATGCCGATCAGATGAAGCTGCGTGGCAATAACCGGTATACCATTCTCGAAAATGGCACCTTCACTTCCTGTCTGCCAGGCTCTAACAGCTGGAGCGTGGCGGGTTCAGAAGTGATTCAGGATCGTCAGGAAGAAGTGGCAGAGATCTGGAATGCGCGCTTTAAACTCGGCAATGTGCCGGTGTTTTACAGCCCTTATCTGCAGCTGCCGATTGGCGATCGTCGTCGCTCCGGTTTCCTGATCCCCAATGCGAAATATGGCAGTAGTAACGGCTTCGAGTTTATGCTGCCGTACTACTGGAATATTGCACCGCAGGCGGATGCCACACTGACGCCGCACTATATGAGCAAGCGCGGTACGCAGCTGCAAACGGAGTTCCGCTACCTCACGGTATTCGGTGCCGGTCTGATGGAGCTGGATTACCTGCCGTCCGATAAGCAGTATGAGAAAGATCGCGCGGCGCGCTCTTCTATTGAAGACGATCAGGACTCTAAGCGCTGGCTCTTCTTCTGGCGCCACTCAGGCGTTTACGATCAGCACTGGCGCTTTGCGGCGGACTATACCAAGGTCAGCGATCCCTACTATTTCAACGATATCGACTCGAAATATTACAGCTCGACCAATAACTATGCGACGCAGAAATTCAGCATCGGCTACGCGGATACCAACTGGGATGCGACGCTGTCGACCAAAGATTTCCAGGTCTTCGGCAACACCAGTTCTGCCAACGTCTACCGGGCGGCACCGCAGCTTGACGTTAACGCTTACCAGAATGATATCGGTCCGTTCGATGGCCGCGTCTATGCACAGGCGGTGAAGTTCACCAACGTCAGCAACCGGATGCCGGAAGCGACGCGTCTGCATATTGAGCCTACGCTGAATCTGCCGCTTTCCAACGGCTGGGCCAGCCTTGATACCGAAGCAAAACTGCTGGCAACGCACTATCAGCAGGACAATATCGAAAGCTATAACACGCGCTTCAATCCCGATGCCACCAACAATAACAGTGGCCGGCTGAAAGATTCCGTTAACCGCACGCTGCCGCAATTTAAAGTGGATGGCCGTCTGGTATTTGACCGGGATATGGACTGGTCGCAGGGCTATACCCAGACGCTGGAGCCGCGCGTTCAGTATCTCTATATTCCGTATCGCGATCAGAGCAACATCTATCCTTACGACTCTACGCTGCTGCAGACCGACTATACCGGCCTGTTCCGCGATCGCACCTATAGCGGTCTCGATCGCATCGCCTCCTCGAACGAAGTGGCAAGCGGCGTAACAACACGCATTTATGACAACGATCTGGTTGAACGTTTTAACGTTTCTGTAGGTCAAATCTACTCGTTTACTCCGTCGCGTACCGGCGTAAACCAGACGAGTAAAGAAGATGATACCGGCAGCCTGGTATGGGCTGGCGACACATACTGGAAAATCAGCGATCGCTGGAACGTGCGTGGCGGACTGCAGTATGACACCCGTCTCGATAACGTTTCGCAGGGTAACACGGTCCTGGAGTATCGCCGTGACGCCGACCGCATGCTGCAGCTGAGCTACCGTTACAGCAGCCCGGAATATGTCGCGCAGGCGCGTAACAACGCCAGCCTGATTAACAATCCGATTTATAAAAATGGCATTTCGCAGGTCGGTGCAACCGGCAGCGTACCGATTGCCGATGCCTGGTCGCTGGTGGGGGGATACTACTATGATACCCGCAACAGTCGCCCGGCAGAGCAGCTGGTAGGCGTGCAGTACAGCTCCTGCTGCTACGCTATTCGTCTGGGTTACGAGCGCAAGATTAACGGCTGGGAAAACAACGACAGTAAATATGACAACCAAATCTCATTCAACATTGAGCTGCGTGGCCTGAGTTCCAACTACGGCTTAGGCACTAATGAAATGCTGCGTCAGGGTATTATTCCCTATCAGCGCGCATTCTGATGTTGTGATGTTTGACAGGCGATCCCGCAGTGCGGAAACAATAATGGATAAAGTATGAAGAACTGGAGAATGCTGATTCTGGGTGCGGCGATGTCGGCCGGCACCGCTTTCGCAGCCCCACAGGTAGTCGATAAAGTCGCCGCCGTCGTGAACAACGGCGTGGTGCTGGAAAGTGACGTCGATAATATGATGCGCACGGTAAAATCCCAGGCGCAGCAGGCGGGTCAGCAGTTGCCTGAGGACCGTACGTTGCGTCATCAGATCCTTGAGCGTCAGGTCATGGATAACATTATCCTGCAGATGGGTGAAAAAGCGGGCCTGCAGATCAGCGATCAGCAGCTGGATCAGGCGATCCAGAACATCGCTGCGCAGAACCGTATGAGCGTCGATCAGCTGCGCAGTCGCCTCGCCTACGATGGCATGAACTACAGCGACTACCGTGCGCAGATCCGTAAAGAGATGCTGATCTCTGAAGTGCGCAACAATGAAGTGCGCCGTCGCGTCACCATTCTGCCGCAGGAAGTCGATACGCTGGCAACGCAGATGGGTTCACAGAACTCACAGGGCACCGAGCTGAACATCAGTCAGATCCTGCTGCCGCTGCCGGAAAACCCTACGCAGCAGCAGGTTGACGATCAGGAAGCGCTGGCACGTCAGCTGGTGGGAGAAATCAAAGGCGGTACCGATTTCGGTAAGCTGGCGGTGACCTACTCAGCCGATCCGCAGGCGCTGAAAGGCGGCAACATGGGCTGGGGTAAAATCGAAGAGCTGCCTACGCTGTTCTCGCAGGCGCTGAGCAGCGCGAAAAAAGGCGATGTGGTCGGTCCGATTCGTTCAGGTGTGGGTTTCCATATCCTTAAAGTTAACGATCTGCGCGGCGAGAGCAAAAATATCTCGGTCACTGAGGTACATGCCCGTCATATTCTGCTGAAGCCTTCGCCCATCCTGAGCGACGATCAGGCGCGTGAAAAAATTACGCAGCTTGCCGCTGACATTAAAAGCGGAAAAACCACCTTTGCCGCTGCCGCTAAACAGTTCTCTGACGATCCGGGCTCGGCTAACCAGGGCGGCGATCTTGGCTGGGCTTCCCCCGACATTTACGATCCCGCTTTCCGCGACGCACTGCTGAAGCTGCAGAAAGGTCAGGTCAGCGCGCCGGTTCACTCTTCATTCGGCTGGCATCTGATCCAGCTGCTGGATACGCGCCAGGTGGATAAAACCGATGCGGCGCAGAAAGAGCGCGCCTATCGTCTGCTGTTCAACCGCAAATTTGCGGAAGAAGCGCAGACCTGGATGCAGGAGCAGCGCGCCAGCGCCTACGTGAAGATCCTTGATGGCAACTGATAGCTATCGCGTTGCGATCACGCCCGGCGAACCCGCCGGGATTGGTCCCGATCTCACGGTGCTGCTGGCGCAGCGTAACTGGCCGGTCGAACTGGTCGTCTGTGCTGACGGCGAGGTGCTGCGGCAGCGCGCTGCGCAGCTCGGTCTGCCGCTTACCCTGCTGCCGTGGCACCCTGACCGCGCCCCGCAGCCGCAGCAGGCAGGAACCCTGACGCTGCTGCAGATCGACACCGCACAGCCTGTGGTGCCGGGCCAGCTCTGCGTGGCTAATGGTGCCTACGTCCTTGAGACGCTGGCACGCGCCTGTGAAGGTGCGCTGCAGGGCGAGTTTGCAGCGCTGATCACCGGCCCCGTACATAAGGGCGTGATCAACGATGCCGGCATTCCGTTTACTGGCCATACCGAATTTTTTGCCGATCGTGCCGGTGGCGACCGCGTGGTTATGATGCTGGCAACCGAGTCGCTGCGGGTGGCGCTGGCAACCACCCACCTGCCGCTGAAAGATGTCTCTGCCGCCATCACGCGTGAGAGCCTGCATGAAGTCATCACCATTCTGCATCAGGATTTACAGCAGAAATTTGGCCTGCAGCAGCCTCATATTTTTGTCTGCGGACTCAATCCGCACGCTGGCGAAAGCGGACATATGGGGCGTGAAGAGATTGACACTATTACGCCAGCGCTGGACTCGCTGCGCCAGCAGGGCATCCGTCTGACGGGGCCCCTGCCGGCCGATACGCTGTTTCAGCCTAAATATCTGCAACATGCCGATGCGGTACTGGCGATGTATCATGACCAGGGACTGCCGGTCCTCAAATATCAGGGCTTTGGCCGCGCGGTGAATATCACCCTGGGCCTGCCTTTTATCCGAACCTCTGTCGATCACGGCACCGCGCTGGAACTGGCCGGGCTTGGGCAGGCAGAGCCGGGCAGCTTTATCACGGCGCTTAATCTCGCCATCACTATGATCAAGAGCAGTAATGAATAATCGCGTCCATCAGGGGCATTACGCCCGTAAACGTTTCGGGCAGAACTTCCTGAACGATCAGTACATTATCGATAGCATCGTCTCTGCTATTCATCCGCAAAAGCAGGAGGCGCTGGTCGAGATCGGTCCCGGTCTCGGTGCCCTGACCGAGCCGGTAGGCGAACGCCTGGACGCGCTGACCGTGGTTGAGCTGGATCGCGATCTGGCGGCACGTCTGCAGACCCATCCGTTCCTCGGTCCCAAGCTGACCATTTATCAGCAGGATGCGATGACCTTTGATTTTGCTGCGCTGGCGCAGGAAAAGGGGCAGCCGCTGCGCGTGTTTGGCAACCTGCCCTACAACATCTCCACGCCGCTGATGTTTCATCTTTTCAGCTATACTGGTTCGATCAAAGATATGCACTTCATGCTGCAGAAAGAGGTGGTTAACCGTCTGGTTGCCGGCCCGGGCAGTAAAGCATATGGTCGTCTCAGCGTGATGGCGCAGTACTACTGTCAGGTGATCCCGGTTCTTGAAGTGCCGCCGCAGTCGTTTACGCCGCCACCTAAAGTAGACTCTGCCGTGGTACGGCTGGTGCCTTATGCACAGCCGCCTTACCCGGTCAGCGATGTAAAGATCCTGAGCCGCATCACCACTGAGGCTTTTGGTCAGCGTCGCAAAACGTTGCGTAACAGCCTGGGTCATCTGGTTGCTGCAGGTGCGCTGGAAGAGTTAAATATTGATACCTCGCTGCGTGCAGAAAACGTCAGCGTTGCGCAGTATTGTCAGCTGGCAAACTGGCTGGGCAACCATCAGGCAAAAACAGCGGAGAACTAAGTGCATGAGTGATATGGCGCGCGTCTGTGTTCAGGTACTGAGTCAGTATGTGGAGTCGCAATCCTCACCGGAAGAGGATCGCTACGTGTTTGCCTATACCATCACTATTCGCAATCCCGGGCGCACGCGCGTTCAGCTGCGCAGCCGCTACTGGCTGATCACCAACGGCAACGGCCGTGAAACGGAAGTTCAGGGCGACGGTGTGGTAGGTGAGCAGCCTTTTATCGAGCCGGGTGGCGAATACCAGTATACCAGCGGCGCGATTCTGGAAACGCCGATGGGCACCATGCAGGGTCACTATGTCATGATCGATGAAGAGGGCACCGCCTTTAATGTCGATATTCCGGTGTTTCGCCTCGCCGTACAAACCCACATTCACTGATCCCCCCGCCCGGCTCGTCCGGGCGGCGTGTTTTACCGGACTGATATCATGAGTACATATCTGATTGGCGATATCCACGGCTGTTATGATGAGCTGCGCGCGCTGCTGACGCAGGTAAACTTTGATCCACAGCAGGATGAACTCTGGCTGACCGGCGATCTCGTGGCGCGCGGCCCCGGTTCACTGGAGGTGCTGCGCTACGTAAAATCACTGGGTGACAGCGTACGCATAGTGCTGGGCAATCATGACCTGCACCTGCTGGCGGTTTTTGCCGGCATCAGCCGTAATAAACCGAAAGACCGCCTGACGCCGCTGCTGGAGGCGGACGATGCTGATGCGCTGATCAACTGGCTGCGGCGCCAGCCGCTGCTCCAGGTTGATGAAGAGAAAAAGCTCGTCATGGCGCATGCCGGCATCACCCCGCAGTGGGATCTTGAGACGGCAAAAGCGTGCGCGCGCGAAGTAGAAGCGGTGCTCTCCAGCGACAGCTATCCGCTGTTTCTGGATGCGATGTATGGCGATATGCCCAACAACTGGACACCGGAACTGAGCGGCCTGGCGCGTCTGCGATTCAGTACGAATGCACTGACGCGCATGCGTTTCTGCTTTCCTAATGGCCAGCTGGATATGATCTGCAAAGAGGCCCCCGACTCCGCTCCACCGCCGCTGCGGCCCTGGTTCAACGTGGCGGGTAAAATGGGCAGCGACTACACGCAGATTTTCGGCCACTGGGCCTCGCTTGAGGGCAAAGGCACACCTGAACACGTTATTGGGCTGGATACCGGCTGCTGCTGGGGAGGCACGCTGACGCTGCTGCACTGGGAAACACAGCAATACTATGTGCAGCGCTCCCGGCGTGAAGCCGCACTGGCCGCTGAAGGCGCCGCCGCGACTCCTCCGCTGAGCAACACGCCATAAAAAAAGCCCCGCGATGTCAGCGGGGCTTTTTCTGATCTTCATAAAGGATAAATCAGGGCGGGTGCGCATTGATGCGCACCTGGCAACGATCAGCGGCGGCGGTCCAGAATCTCAAAGCAGTAACTGTGCGAATTCTGCGCATCTGCATCATGAAACTCGCTGAAAGCCGACTGCCACTCATCCGGCTCATAATCAGGGAACTGTGTATCCCCTTCCACTTCGGCATCAATATGCGTCAGATAAAGACGATCGGCGCGGGGCAGCATCTGCTCATAAATACGGCCGCCGCCAATCACCATGATCTCTTCTGCGTCACCGGCAGCCTGAATCGCCGCTTCCGGTGAAGTCACCCAGGTCACGCCTTCGTGGGTACCGGGCTTGCTGCTGACCACAATATTGAGCCGGCCCGGCAGCGGACGGCCAATCGACTCAAAGGTCAGACGCCCCATAATCACGGGTTTGTTCAGCGTGTTGCGTTTGAACCAGGCGAGATCGGCGGGTAAATGCCACGGCATGGCGTTTTCCATACCAATAATGCGATCCGCAGCCAGTGCTGCGATCAGACTAATCATGATTAAAAACCTGCTGGAAAAAATTGGCGCAATGATACGTAAAGGCGAAAGTTTCGTCGATAGGCCAGCCGTGCTATTTGCGTAAAGCTCTTTTGCCGCCAGATTCAGGCTGTCAGGCAGAGCTTTACACCGACTTTACTGCGATTAACGGAGAGAGCCGCCACGATCGCCTGCGCCACTGGCACAACTCAGGGGTGTTACCGGCAGGTTTTCAGAGAGAGTGTAAAGAAAAACGCACTGAGCGGCTCCGCAGGGAGCCGCTGCAGTCATCAGAAGTCGTAACGCAGACGTACCAGGTTCACGTTGCCCAGCGACTTGCTGGTATCGGAGGTAATGACATACTCATAATCAACGCGGAAGCCGTAGTCGAGCTGCGCACTGACGCCCACGCCATTATCGATACGCTTATAGTGACGTCCGTTGGCGAACTCCAGACGATCGCCCATCACATAAGGCTGAAGGGTTTTCACCGCATACTCACCTACAGCAAATTTATAACCGGCAAAATACTCGATGCCCCAGGCGTCATCCGCAAAGTAGCGTGTTGCGCTTTTCAGGCGGGTTGGTGCAAAGTTCTGATACCAGCCGGCGCCTGCCGCCAGCGTCCAGCTGTCTGGCGTCCAGCTGACCGAGGTGCCCCAGATATGCTGATCGTAGCGCTCGCTGTCGCCGGTGCCCGGATTACGCACGGTGGCACGGGTATAATTCCACGCTGTGCCCCACGCCAGCTCATCGCTGATGTGATAGTTCACGCCCAGCGACCCACCGCCGTTGCGCTTGTAGCGCAGGCCGTTGCCCGGCAGATATTCGGTATCCTCAAACAGATAAGAGGCGTACAGATCGGCGGCGCCGGCACGGGTTTTGTACTTCAGCATTTTGCGTGAGCGATAGCTGCCGTCGTAATCGCCGTTGATACCGACGCCGGAGCCCTGGGCCAGCATATCGTAATCCCAGATATCGGTTTTTGCGCCAACCACATCGTAATAGACGCTGTTCTGCTGACCAAAATAGAGTTCGCCGAGGCTGGCACTTTTAAAACCGGTATAGAGCTGACGGCGTGAGGTATCGCGTGCGCCGCTGGCATAGTGGTGATCCCAGCCCCACCAGGCCGGGAAATTAACGCCCAGCTCATAGTAGCCTACCCAGCTCAGATCCTCTGCGATCGCGTAGTCTGCGCCAAAGCGAAAACGCGAGCCGCCGTCGTAGCCGTTACGCTTGTAGGATGTGTCATTTACGCCATTCTGATGCATAAACTGCGGGCGAATGCTGCCGCCCACTTTAAAGCCAAGGCGCCCGAGTGCGCTGTCTGCCTGAGGATCCTGCTTCAGCAGAGTAATTTCTGCCTGGCTGGCGAGAGGCGCAGCCATCAGCAACGCAGCCACTGCGCTAAGAGTTAAAGCACGCATTTTCATTTTATATTTTCCGGTGAAGGTAAAGGCTCTATGGTTGAGCGCGCCAGATAGTACGGTGCCCTTACCGGATGGCGGGTTATAAATTTGTGCGAAAAATCTTAAAAAGGCAGTCAGCAGCACCAATAGCTAAAAGTTAAGCCAAATCAGCAGGTTTGCTACGACCGCTCTGTTTCAGGCAAAAAAAAACGGCCCCGTCCGGGGCCGCTGTTTTTTACGGGTGCTGCGCTTATTTGCCCTTCAGCTGCGCATGCATCTCCTGCACTGAAATGACTTTCTCTGTGGGATCGGCATTCAGAGCCATCGCGGTCGCAAAGCCACCGTTCAGTGTGGTGTCATAGTGCACTTTATACTGCAGCGCGCTGCGGCGAATCAGCTTGGAGTCCTCAATCGCCTGACGCCCCGCCGTGGTGTTAACGATGTAGGTGTATTCGCCGTTCTTCAGGCGATCCTGAATGTGCGGGCGTCCCTCATGCACTTTGTTGACCAGGCGCGGATTAATACCCGCCTCGCCCAGCACCACTGCCGTACCGTGGGTTGCGTCCAGCTCAAAGCCAAACTTCTGCAGCTTAGCCGCCAGATCGACGATGCGCTTTTTATCACCTTCACGTACCGAGAGCAGCGCGCGGCCGCTTTTCTTCATGTTGCTCTGCGCGCCCAGCATCGCTTTACCGAAGGCCTCAGCAAAGGTGCGGCCGACGCCCATCACCTCACCGGTAGAGCGCATTTCCGGCCCCAGAATCGGATCGACGCCCGGGAACTTGTTGAACGGCAGCACCACTTCTTTCACCGAGTAGTAAGGCGGAATGACCTCTTCCGTCACGCCCTGCTCCAGCAGCGTTTTGCCCGCCATGACGCGTGCAGCCACTTTGGCCAGCGGTACGCCGGTAGCCTTGGAGACAAAAGGAACGGTACGTGCCGCACGCGGGTTAACCTCAATCAGGTAAACCTCATTATCTTTGACCGCAAACTGCACGTTCATCAGGCCGCGTACGTTGAGCTCAAACGCCAGCTTCTCAACCTGCTGACGCATCACGTTCTGGATTTCACTGCTCAGCGTATAGGCGGGCAGAGAACAGGCAGAGTCACCGGAGTGCACGCCCGCCTGCTCAATATGTTCCATGATGCCGCCAATCAGTACCCGCTCGCCGTCGCAGATAGCATCCACATCCACTTCCACCGCATCATCCAGGAAGCGATCCAGCAGCACCGGCGCATCGTTAGAGACGGAGACTGCAGTCTGGAAATAGCGCTTAAGATCCACTTCGTCATAGACAATTTCCATTGCGCGGCCGCCCAGTACATAGGAAGGACGCACCACCAGCGGATAACCGATACCGGCAGCTTTCTCTACCGCCTGCTCCAGCGTGGCAACCGTGGCGTTAGCCGGCTGTTTCAGTTTCAGACGATCGACCGCCTGCTGGAAACGTTCACGGTCTTCAGCACGGTCAATGGCGTCCGGGCTGGTACCAATAACCGGTACCCCTGCCGCTTCCAGCGCACGAGCCAGTTTCAGTGGCGTCTGGCCACCGTACTGCACGATAACGCCTTTTGGCTGCTCGATACGTACAATCTCCAGCACATCTTCCAGCGTGACCGGCTCAAAGTAGAGTCGGTCGGAAGTGTCATAATCGGTTGAGACCGTTTCCGGGTTGCAGTTAACCATGATGGTTTCATAACCATCTTCACGCAGCGCCAGCGACGCATGGACGCAGCAGTAGTCAAACTCAATACCCTGACCAATACGGTTTGGCCCGCCGCCCAGCACCATGATTTTGTCACGATCCTGATTCGGGTTCGCTTCACACTCCTCCTCATAGGTGGAGTACATGTAGGCGGTATCGGTCGAGAACTCAGCGGCACAGGTATCTACGCGCTTATAAACCGGGTGCAGATTGTACTGCTGACGCAGCTTGCGGATTTCGCTTTCCGCCACGCCTGCCAGCGCTGCCAGGCGCGCATCAGCAAAGCCTTTACGCTTCAGAGCACGCAGGAAACCGGCATCGAGTGCGTTAACCCCTTCACGTGCAACCTGCTCTTCCAGCCGCACCAGCTCTTCAATCTGCACCAGGAACCAGCGATCGATATTGGTAAGATTAAAGACGCCATCCACCGACATACCGGCACGAAACGCGTCAGCGACATACCAGATGCGATCTGAGCCGGCATCTTTCAGCTCGCGGCGGATCCGGGTCAGCGCGTCGGCGTCATCCAGATCCACTTTCGGATCGAAGCCGTTAGCACCAACTTCAAGGCCGCGCAGCGCTTTCTGCATCGACTCCTGGAAAGTGCGGCCAATCGCCATCACTTCACCCACTGATTTCATCTGCGTGGTAAGGCGATCGTTAGCGCCGGCAAACTTCTCAAAGTTAAAGCGCGGGATCTTGGTCACGACATAGTCGATAGAGGGTTCAAACGACGCCGGCGTGCGACCGCCGGTGATGTCGTTCATCAGCTCATCAAGCGTAAAGCCAACCGCCAGCTTAGCCGCGACTTTAGCAATCGGGAAGCCGGTGGCTTTGGACGCCAGCGCGGAGGAGCGCGATACGCGCGGGTTCATTTCGATAACGATCAGGCGGCCATCTTTCGGGTTCACCGAGAACTGTACGTTAGATCCCCCGGTTTCAACGCCAATCTCACGCAGTACCGCCAGCGAGGCGTTACGCATGATTTGGTACTCTTTGTCCGTCAGCGTCTGCGCCGGCGCCACGGTGATAGAGTCGCCGGTGTGAATGCCCATGGCATCGAAGTTTTCAATTGAGCAGACGATGATGCAGTTATCGTTTTTATCGCGCACCACCTCCATCTCATACTCTTTCCAGCCAATCAGCGATTCATCAATCAGCAGCTCGTTGGTCGGAGAGAGGTCGAGGCCGCGCTCACAGATCTCTTCAAACTCTTCGCGATTGTAAGCAATACCGCCGCCGGTGCCGCCCATGGTAAAGGAGGGACGAATAATGCACGGAAAGCCAACCTCTTCCGCAACCTTCAGCGCCTCTTCCATGGTGTGAGCAATACCCGAACGGGCGGTATCAAGACCGATGCTTTTCATTGCCACATCAAAGCGACGGCGATCTTCTGCTTTATCGATAGCGTCAGCCGTGGCACCGATCATGGTCACGCCAAACTCTTCCAGCACGCCCTGGCGCTCCAGCTCCAGCGCACAGTTCAGTGCGGTCTGCCCGCCCATGGTTGGCAGTACTGCATCCGGACGCTCTTTTTCAATGATTTTGCGCACCACTTCCCAGTGGATTGGCTCAATATAGGTCGCGTCGGCCATTTCCGGATCGGTCATGATGGTCGCCGGATTGGAGTTAACCAGAATGACGCGATAACCCTCTTCACGCAGTGCTTTACACGCCTGCGCGCCCGAGTAGTCAAATTCACACGCCTGACCGATAACGATCGGGCCAGCGCCAAGGATCAGGATAGATTTTATGTCAGTACGTTTTGGCATCGGAGGCTCCTGATTACTTCGCGTTTGAACGGTAGGCTTCAATCAGTTCGATAAAGTGATCGAACAGCGGCGCCGCATCGTGCGGGCCAGGACTCGCTTCCGGATGTCCCTGGAAGCTGAAAGCGGGTTTATCGGTACGATGGATCCCCTGCACGGTCTGGTCAAACAGCGACACATGCGTCACGCGCAGATTTGCCGGTATCTGGCTCTCATCGACGGCAAAGCCGTGGTTCTGCGCGGTAATCATCACGGTATTGTTATCGAGATCTTTCACCGGATGGTTGCCGCCGTGATGGCCCAGCTTCATTTTGACGGTTTTTGCGCCGCTGGCCAGTGCCAGCAGCTGGTGACCCAGGCAGATACCAAATACCGGGATCTCTGTCTCCAGAAATGCCTGAATCGCGCGGATAGCGTAGTCACACGGCTCCGGATCGCCCGGGCCATTGGAGAGGAAGATGCCGTCCGGATTGAGTGCCAGCACCTCTTCTGCTGGCGTCTGCGCCGGTACCACCGTCAGGCGGCAGCCGCGATCTACCAGCATGCGCAGGATATTGCGCTTGGCGCCGTAGTCATAGGCGACCACGTGATATGGCAGTGCGTCAGCGGACTGCTGCTCAGGCAGGCCGTCCTTCAGCGTCCAGCTCCCCTGCTGCCAGGTGTATGTTTCAGTGGTGGCCACTTCTTTCGCCAGATCCATGCCCTTCAGCCCCGGGAACGCCTGCGCTTTTTGCAGCGCCAGCGCTGCATCCGGCGCGTCACCCGCAATGATGCAGCCGTTCAGCGCACCTTTTTCACGCAGCAGACGCGTCAGCTTGCGCGTATCGATATCGGCAATGCCGACAATGTTATTGCGCTGCAGCCAGGCAGAGAGGCTCTCTTCACTGCGGAAGTTGCTGGTAATCAGTGGCAGGTCGCGAATGACCAGGCCCTGAGCATGGATCTGATTCGATTCATCATCTGCGATATTGACGCCAACGTTGCCGATATGGGGATAAGTAAGAGTAACAATCTGGCGGGAATAGGAGGGATCAGTAAGGATTTCTTGATAACCGGTCATTGACGTGTTGAAAACGACCTCACCCACTGCCGAACCCGTAGCCCCGATGGCCCGACCGTGGAATTGGGTTCCGTCTTCCAGAACCAAGAGCGCTGACTTAATCAAAACATCCTCCAGGGAATAAACAGTCATAATATATGCATATTAATTCATAATACTGGCCTGAATCAATGTAAAAACCGCCTGACTGCTCGATTTTTGGCAAATTGCGCGCATTCTAATGATCCCCCCTGCTGATGTCTACCCGGAAAGGCGGTTTTTTTATGCTTTTCGGAGGCTATAACAGAAACAAAGCGCAAAGAGGGTAAAAACAGCACCTTAACAGGCTGATTAATCGGTTGCCTGACATAAATAAAAGCCAGCCGGCCTGATGCACATAATATTTTTGACCAAATGGTCAAATTTAACTTTAGCAGCGCAGAAAAACCCCGGATAACATCTAAAAAAAGAAGCATTGCAGAAAAAAAACCAATGAAGACCTGTTTTTTACATAAAATAAAGGGCAATAATTATATTGCCCTGTCAATCAATGCACTAGCGACTGAAAAACCACATCACGATGGCTCACAACACTTAACTCACACTAAATTCAGCACGTCACGCATGTCATAAAGCCCATTTTTACCGTTTCTGACCCATAAAGCAGCTTTTATCGCGCCTTTTGCAAAGGTCATCCGGCTGGATGCTTTATGGCTAATCTCTATGCGTTCGCCAGCATCAGCAAACAGAGCAGTATGCTCACCTATGATGTCGCCGGCGCGCACCGTGGCAAAGCCAATAGTCTGCGCTTTACGTTCGCCGGTGTGACCCTCACGCGCGTAGACCGCATGCTCCGCCAGCGTCCAGTCCATCGCGTCCGCAATGGCTTCCCCCATTGCCAGTGCCGTTCCTGAAGGCGCATCAACCTTGTGGCGGTGATGGGCTTCAACGATTTCAATATCCGCATATTCCCCCATCACTCTGGCCGCCTGCTGCAGCAGATTGAGCATCAGGTTGACGCCAACGCTGAAGTTTGCAGCGAACACAATACCGATCTCCTCTGCCGCTGCACGGATTGCGGCTTTTCCGGCATCGTCGAAACCGGTTGTGCCAATCACCATCGCTTTATGATGCTCGCGGCAAAAGGCCAGATACTCCAGCGTGCCTTCCGGACGGGTAAAGTCGATCAGCACATCGAACTCGTTTACCACGCTCAGTAAATCATCGGTAATGATGACGCCGGTTTTACCTATGCCTGCCAGTTCACCCGCATCTGTACCCAGCAGTGAAGAGCCGCTGCGCGCCAGCGCAGCGCCCACCGCCACGCCTTCCGCCTGATGCGCGGCCTGAATCAGATTTCGTCCCATGCGGCCCGGCGCACCAACAATAGCTAAGCGGATATCACTCATATTTATTCATTCCTGATACAAAACTATGCATGCAAAGCGTAAACAGGTTAACCATCAGCTAACCGTCACGCCACAATAAAAAAGGGATATAAGAATTTCAGGACAGCCCTGAGACATTATCAGTAAAAACAATCCCGGCGGCTGGTTGTGACGAGGCATGCCGCCGTACATAAAGAAAAGGCCGAACAATGTCGGCCTGAGACGGTATAAAATGCGAAGCGCTTATTGCACGTTACGCACGTCAACGCGCAGCTCTTTCGGCACTTCGAATACGATATTTTCTTCGCGGCCGATCAGCTCAATGGCTGCTTCACCACCGAGTTCGCGCAGGCGCTGGATCACCTGCTGTACCAGAATATCGGGCGCAGAAGCACCTGCCGTGACGCCAATACACTCTACGCCGGTTACCCACTCCTCCTGAATATCGTCCGCTGAGTCGATAAGCTTTGCCAGCTTACCCGCACGCTGTGCCAGTTCAGCCAGCCGGTTAGAGTTAGAGGAGTTTTTTGAACCGACCACCAGCACCACTTCAGCGTCCTGTGCCAGCACGCGTACCGCTTCCTGCCGGTTGGTGGTGGCATAGCAGATGTCATCTTTACGCGGTCCGATAATGGCCGGGAAGCGCTGACGTAAGGCGTCAATGACATCTGACGTGTCATCAACTGACAGCGTCGTCTGCGTCATGAAGCAGAGGTTGCTCTCATCTTTGACGGTCAGCTTAAACACATCTTCCGGAGACTCCACCAGATACATGCCGCCATTGGGATTGCTGTATTGCCCCATGGTGCCTTCGACTTCCGGATGACCGGCGTGACCGATCAGGATCGCTTCAACCCCTTTGCGGCTGGCACGCGCCACTTCCATATGGACTTTCGTCACCAGCGGACAGGTGGCATCAAACAGCATCGTCAGATCGCGCGCTTTTGCTTCGGCGCGCACCGCCTGCGAAACCCCGTGTGCTGAGAAGATCAGAATGGCACCATCCGGCACTTCACCGATCTCTTCGATAAAGATCGCGCCACGCTCGCGCAGGCTGCTCACCACATACCGGTTATGCACAACTTCGTGACGCACATAGATTGGCGCGCCATACATCTCCAGCGCCCGCTCAACGATGCTGATAGCGCGATCCACACCGGCGCAGAAGCCGCGCGGGTTAGCTAACAGGATTTGCATTGTTATCCTCCAGCGCCGGGTCGATCTCAAGGACTTCAATATCAAACCGGACAGGCTGCCCCGCCAGCGGATGATTGAAATCTACGGTAATTGAGTCACCGGAAATTTCGCGGATCACGCCAGGCATCTCGCTGCCGCCCATGCCGCTGAACAGCATGATTGCGCCGATTTCCGGCTCGCCCGCGTCGATAAAATCGCGGCGCGAAAAATACTGGATCAGATCCGGGCTGCTGGCGCCAAACGCATCTTCCGGTGCCAGCGTGAAGGCGAGCTGATCGCCCGCTTTGCACCCCAGCAGCTCGCGCTCCAGCGCCGCCGACAGGCTGCCGTCACCCAGACGGAACAGCGCAGGCTTGCCGTTAGCACGGGTGGATTCGGCGGTGGAGCCATCCTCCAGCTTTAGCGTGAAATGCACCAGCAGCGCGCTATCGGGCTGAACTGTCTCTGTCATCGGTTACCCTTACTCTCTCTTTCATCATGCCCGCGCCTGCACCCGTTACCGGCGTGCAGGCAGCAGACGTCAGGATGTTGCTTTTTTGCCATTGGGGCTGAAAAACCCTTCCAGCACGACCAGCGCCGCGCCGATGCAGATGCCGCAGTCAGCGATATTGAAGGTGGCGAAGTGCCAGTTACCGACATAAAAGTCGATAAAGTCGACGACAAAACCGTGCCAGGCGCGATCGAACAGATTACCGAGCGCACCGCCAACAATCAGCGCATACGCGATATTGCTGAGCCTGTTGCTGGCGCGGTTGCGGTACATCATCACCAGCAGCGCCACAACAATCGCCACGGCAATACCGGCAAAGAACCAGCGCTGCCAGCCACCTTTATCCGCCAGGAAGCTGAACGCGGCGCCATAGTTATGCGCGTAGAACAGATTCAGAAACGGCATCAGCGGCTGCGTTTCATGCAGCATCATATTGTTCATGACCCACAGCTTGCTGGCCATATCGATGCCGATCACCACCAGCACCAGCCAGATCCAGCGCAGTCCGGTTGAACTGAGTTTAGTCATCAGGCAAATTTCCGTACTTCACCGTCGCCGGCTACGTTGGAATAACAGCGGCCGCACACGTCGGCGTGCTCCGGATTCTGGCCTATGTCGGTAGTATAGTGCCAGCAGCGCGGGCACTTCTCGCCTGCTGCTTTATGCAGGGCAATTTTCAGCCCTTTCAGCAGATCGCTCTGCTGCGCGTCGTCACTCGCCGCTGCATAGCCAGCTACGGTGGCACCCGACGTCAGCAGCACAAAACGCAGCTCGTCGCCCAGAGCCTGCAGCTTCGCACCCAGCTCAGGTTCCGCATAGAGCGTGACCGTCGCCTCCAGCGCACCACCGATGCGCTTGTCGCTGCGCGCCTGCTCAATCGCTTTATTGACTTCACCACGTACTTTCAGCAGATCGGCCCAGAATGCATCGTTCATCGGCTCATCTGCCGCAAGGCCGAACAGATTGTCATACCACTCTTCGGTGAAGACATACTGCGCGCGTTCGCCCGGCAGGTGACCCCAAATCTCATCGGCGGTGAAGGACATGACAGGCGCCATCCAGCGCACCAGCGCTTCCACGATGTGCCACAGCGCGGTCTGACAGCTGCGACGCGCCAGGCTGTCGCCTTTCGCCGTGTACTGACGATCTTTAATCACATCAAGATAGAACGAACCCATCTCAATAGAGCAGAAGTGCATCAGGCGCTGCACCACTTCATGAAAATCGTAGTTCTCATAGGAAGCAACGATATCCTGCTGCGCCGCCAGCGCGCGTCCTACCGCCCAGCGATCGACCACGACCATCTCTTCCGGCGTGACGCAATCAGTGGCCGGATTGAAGCCTGCCAGATTGGCCAGCAGGAAGCGTGCGGTGTTGCGGATACGGCGATAGCTGTCGGCCGCACGTTTCAGAATCTCATCCGATACCGCCATTTCGCCGGAGTAGTCGGTAGAGGCGACCCACAGACGCAGAATGTCTGCGCCGAGCTTATCCATTACGTCCTGCGGCGCCACGGTGTTGCCGATCGATTTTGACATCTTGCGGCCCTGACCATCCACGGTAAAACCGTGAGTCAGCACCTGGCGATAAGGCGCTTTGCCTTTCATCGCTGTGGAGATCATCAGGGAGGACATAAACCAGCCGCGATGCTGATCGGAGCCTTCCAGATACATATCCGGCGCGTGTCCCTCAAACTCCGGGCGTGCATCGACCACTGAGAAGCTGGTTGATCCGGAGTCAAACCACACATCCAGCGTATCCGGCACTTTCACGTAAAGATCGGCGTCATCGCCCATCAGCTCGCGCGGATCGAGATCCCACCACGCCTGAATGCCATCCTGCTCCACGCGCTGTGCCACTTTTTCCATCAGCTCCAGCGTGTCCGGGTGCAGCTGCTCGCTCTCTTTGTGCACGAACAGCGCCATAGGAACGCCCCAGGTGCGCTGGCGCGAGATGCACCAGTCAGGACGGTTAGCGACCATGGCTTCGATACGCGCCTGGCCCCAGTCCGGGATCCACTGCACGCCTTTGATCTCTTTCAGCGACTGCGCGCGCAGCCCCTGCTGATCCATGCTGATAAACCACTGCGGTGTTGCCCGGAAGATAATCGGCGTTTTGTGGCGCCAGCAGTGCGGATAGCTGTGCAGCAGTTTCTCCACGTGCAGCAGCGCACCCTTCTCTTTCAGCAGTTCAACGATCATGTCGTTAGCTTTAAAGACATTGACGCCATCCAGCGACGGGTATGTGCCCGGCAGATAGGTGCCATCGGGTGCTACCGGGTTAGCGGTCTCAATACCATATTTCTGACCAATGACGTAGTCGTCCGGACCGTGTCCTGGCGCGGTATGCACCGCACCGGTACCCGCTTCCAGCGTAACGTGCTCGCCCAGTACCACTTTTGACTGAACCTGGGTCAGGAACGGATGCTGAAACAGCTGCAGCTCCAGCGCTGCGCCCTGGCATTCGCCCAGCACCTGCCACTCGCTGATGCCGGCGCGCTTCATCACGCTCTCCACCAGGTCTTTAGCGAGGATCAGGCTGCGACCGTCAATCTGCACCAGCTGGTATTCAAATTCCGGGTGCAGTGAAATTGCGCGGTTAGCAGGCATGGTCCACGGCGTGGTGGTCCAGATCACCAGTGAAACCGGCCCCTCAGAGGTGCTAACGCCAAAGGCGGATCGCACCGCATCGGCATCCAGCGCGTTAAACATCACATCGATAGAGGGAGAGGTTTTGTCGTAATACTCAACTTCCGCCTCCGCCAGCGCTGAACGGCAATCCATGCACCAGTGCACCGGCTTCGCGCCTTTATGCAGATGGCCGTTACCGATGATTTTACCCAGCGCACGAATGATATTGGCTTCGGTCTGGAAGTTCATGGTCAGATAGGGACGATCCCAGTCACCCAGCACGCCAAGGCGAATAAAATCTTTTTTCTGCCCTTCTACCTGCTCGGCAGCATAGCTGCGGCAGGCGGCCCGAAACTCTGCCGCGCTGACTTTCTCGCCCGGCTTGCCAATCATCTGCTCAACTTTATGCTCAATGGGTAAGCCGTGGCAGTCCCAGCCCGGGACATAGGGCGAATCGTATCCCGCCATGCCTTTCGACTTAACAATAATGTCTTTCAGAATCTTGTTAACAGAGTGACCAATATGAATATTGCCGTTTGCATACGGAGGGCCATCATGCAGGATAAAGGTTTTTTTCCCTTTTTTGGCGGCGCGGATGATGCCGTAGAGATTGTCATCATACCAGCGCTGCAGCATGCCCGGTTCGCGTTTGGCCAGATCGCCACGCATCGGGAACCCCGTTTCCGGCAAATTCAGGGTAGATTTATAGTCACTCATCAGATTCTCGATTCCGTCTGTCGGTCATTAAACCGGTGTTTGTAGCCCAAAGAATTGGCGGGCTGTCACCACATCTTTTGCAATTTGTTCTTTCAGCGCATCCAGCGAGGCAAAGCGCTGTTCGTCGCGGATCTTCTGTTTCAGCACCACCTCAATATGGCGGCCATAGAGATCCATATGTGTGTCAAGCAGATGAACTTCAAGCTGCTGACGTAAACCTTTTACCGTCGGGCGAGTACCGATGTTGGCGACGCCCGGCACCGGCTGTGCGCCCAGCCCCAGCACTTCCACGGCAAACACGCCCTTAACCGGCGTCACCGCGCGGCGCAACGGCAAATTAGCGGTCGGGAAACCTATGGTACGGCCCAGTGCATCACCGTGCACCACGCGACCTGAAATGCTGAAGGGATGGCCAAGCAGCTGCTGCGCCTGCGCAAAGTCATCCTGCGCCAGCGCCTGACGGACAGCGGTACTGCTGATGCGCTTGCCGCTGTCGCAGAAGGTCTGAGTGCTGATGACCTCAAAGCCATACTCCGCACCCGCTTTCTGTAATAACAGGAAATCCCCTTCGCGACCAGCGCCGAAGCGGAAATCATCGCCCACCGCCAGAAAACGCACGTCGAGTTTTTCCACCAGCAGCTCGCTGATAAAGCGCTGGGCCGGATAGGCTGCAAACTGACGATCAAACCGGATACAGAGCACGGCATCAACGCCGGCCTGCTGCAGCCAGCTCAGTTTTTCACGCAGCCGCGTCAGACGAGCAGGGGCTTTTTCGCCGGCAAACAGCTCCAGCGGCTGCGGTTCAAACAGCATCACTACCACCGGCAGATTGCGCTTACGTCCTTCGGCAATCAGCTGCGCCATCAGTGCCTGATGACCGCGATGCACGCCATCGAAATTACCAATGGTCAGAACGCAGCCGCGATGCTGCTGTTTCAGATTATAAATACCGCGGATTAACTTCATGGCTGACTCAAACCGGTGGAAATCGGCGGATTATACCCTTGAATAGCGCTAAGGTTAACCCGTATACACGCCTTTCCTGCGCTGAAGCGCCCTCTGGCCCGCTGTTTAGCGACAAATCACCGCACGTACTGAAGAAATTTGTTGCGAAATACTGTATTCAGCGCGGGGTTGCTGGTAGAATCTTGCGCCATCAATTACGTAAGCGGGTGTCGTGGTTAAAACGACGCTTATTTGCACAAATCCATTGACAAAAGAAGGCGCAAAAGGCATAGTCCTCGGCCTTTGATTTGTCCATATAGAACACATTTGGGAGTTGGACCTTGGCTAATATCAAATCAGCTAAGAAACGCGCCGTAACATCTGAGAAACGTCGCAAGCATAACGCGAGCAACCGTTCTATGATGCGTACTTTCATCAAGAAAGTATACGCGGCTATCGCAACCGGCGACAAAGCTGCTGCGCAGAACGCATTCAACGAAATGCAACCAATCGTGGACCGTCAGGCTGCTAAAGGTCTGATCCACAAAAACAAAGCTGCACGCCATAAAGCAAACCTGGTGGCTCAGATCAACAAACTGGCTTAATCGCCTGTCTGTTTATCGCTTTGTAGAAAGAACCGGCTTATAGCCGGTTTTTTTATGCCTGTCGTTTGCCGGCAGCGTAAAAAGGAGGCTGACGCCTCCTCTCCGGTTAACGCAGCTTAACGCGCAATAGCGTATAGCCAATCACCGCTGACAGCAGCGAGCCGCTGAGAATACCCAGTTTCGAGAAGGTCACCAGCTCTTCATGCGCGGCGTCAAAGGCCAGCGAACTGATAAAGATAGACATGGTAAAGCCGATACCGCACAGCACGCCTATGGCCATGATATCGCGTATCGTTGTCCCGCCCGGCAGCGCCGCCAGACGCAGTTTTACGGCCAGCCAGCAGAACAGCGTAATACCCAGCGGTTTACCAATCAGCAACCCGAGAATAATCCCCAGCGGCTCTGGTGAGAACACATCACCAAAGGTGATACCACTCAGTGAAATCCCGGCGTTAGCAAACGCGAACAGCGGCAGAATCAGCCAGTTCACCCACGGCATCAAACCGTGCGCCAGATGCTCTGCCGGTGAATGCCCCTCTTTCTCTTCCAGCGGTACAAAGAAGCCGACTACCACGCCTGCCAGCGTGGCGTGCACGCCTGATTTCAGTACAGCCGTCCACAGCACCATCCCGACCAGCATATAGACGGCGATATTCCGCACGCCACAGCGATTAAGTATGGCCAGCACCACAATCGCCGCTGCCGCCACGCTCAGTGACAGCACAGAGAGATCGCTGGTGTAGAAGAGTGCGATAATCACAATCGCGCCGAGATCGTCGATGATGGCCAGCGCCATCAGGAACACCTTCAGCGCCAGAGGAACACGACTGCCAAGCAGTGCCAGCACGCCCAGAGCAAATGCGATATCGGTCGCGGTCGGGATCGCCCAGCCGTTGCGCGCAATCTCATTGTCATGATTGAAAAACAGGAAAATCAGCGCCGGAGCAACCATACCGCCAAGGGCAGCAATGACCGGAAAAATCGCGCGATCGCGACTGGCCAGCTCGCCGCTGATTAATTCGCGTTTCACTTCCAGACCGATCAGCAGAAAGAACAGCGCCATCAGCGCATCGTTGATCCACAGCAGCAGGTTCTTGCTGATATCGAGTGCGCCAAAGCGGATCTGCACCGGCTCAGCGAGAAAGTTCTGATAGCCAGCGGCTGTCTCTGCGTTATTCGCCAGAATCATGGCCGCGACCGCAGCGAGGATTAATATCATGCCGTTGCTGGCATCACTTTCTATAAAGCTTTTCAGCAACGTTTTAATCGAACGGGGCTTATTCACAACTCCTCCTGAGCAAAAACAATTTGTTAAGGAGTGTAACCGCGTTAACCCTGTGATAAAAGCCGCTTGCCGCGTCTTTACGCCAGTTTAAAATCAATAAAAAAGCGGAGAGTCACCTCTCCGCTTTTCGTCTGCAACCCTGGCGCTGAATCAACGCGTCAGGTCATCAAAGAACTTCTTCACGCCGTCAAAGAAGCTTTTTGAACGCGGGCTGTTCTTTTCACCGCTCGGGCCACCAAAGCTCTCTTCCAGCTCGCGCAGCAGCGCTTTCTGTTTATCATTCAGGCTGACCGGCGTTTCCACCACCACCCGGCACAGCAGGTCACCAACGGCGCCGCCGCGCACTGATTTTACGCCTTTGCCGCGCATGCGGAACAGCTTGCCGGTCTGGGTCTCAGCAGGCACCTTCAGCTTCACACGGCCATCCAGCGTGGGCACTTCAATCTCCCCGCCCAGTGCCGCCATCGCGAAGTTGATCGGCACTTCGCAATAGAGGTTATTCTCTTCACGCTCAAAGATAGGGTGCTTCTTCACCGAGACCTGAACGTAGAGATCGCCCGCTGGTGCGCCATGCTCGCCCGCTTCCCCTTCGCCACTCAGACGAATGCGGTCGCCGGTGTCCACGCCCGCCGGAATTTTCACCGACAGCGTTTTCTGACGCTCAACGCGTCCATGACCATGACAGGCGTTGCACGGATCTTTGATGACCGAGCCGCGGCCGTGACAGGTCGGACACGCCTGCTGCACAGTAAAGAAGCCCTGACGCATCTGCACCTGACCCGCGCCGTGGCAGGTCGGACAGGTTTGCGGCTGCGTGCCTGCTTTGGCACCGCTGCCATGACAGACATCGCACTCTTCCAGTACCGGGATGCGGATCTCTTTGGTCACGCCGCGTACCGCTTCTTCCAGCGTCAGCTCCATGTTGTAGCGTAAATCGGCACCGCGTGATGCACGCTGACGGCGACCGCCGCCAAAGATATCGCCAAATACGTCGCCAAAGATATCGCTGAAGTCTGCGCCACCGCCGCCGAAGCCACCACCACCAAAGCCGCCGCCACCGCCGCCCTGTTCAAAGGCTGCGTGACCATACTGGTCATAGGCCGCACGCTTCTGTGCATCCGTCAGAATTTCGTACGCTTCCTTCACTTCTTTAAATTTTGCTTCGGCTTCTTTGTCGCCCGGATTGCGGTCCGGGTGATATTTCATCGCCAGGCGCTTATAAGCCTTTTTGATTTCACGCTCATCAGCCGATTTTGAGACGCCTAAGATCTCGTAAAAATCACTCTTAGCCATTTTGTTCTGCCCTTAACATAGTTGCACGGGCGTGGAGAAACTCCTACGCCCGTGCTGGTTTCAACGGCTGTCAGGCCAGCCGTCGCGCCCGGTCAGGGGCAATTATTTTTTATCTTTAACTTCTTCGAACTCAGCGTCAACCACGTCATCTTGTTTCTGTGCTGACGCGTCACCAGCGTCCGCTGCGTCTGCCTGGCCCTGCTGCTGTGCCATCTCCATCAGCTTGCCGGAGACTTCCATCAGCGCCTGCATTTTCGCTTCAATAGCCGCTTTGTCTTCGCCTTTAAGCGCGGTATTCAGCTCAGTCAGTGCAGCTTCAATAGGTGCTTTGTCTTCTGCAGAGAGTTTGTCGCCTGCTTCATCCAGCTGCTTACGGGTGCTGTGCGCAATCTGGTCGCCCTGGTTGCGCGTCTGTACCAGCTCTTCAAACTTGCGGTCAGATTCAGCGTTCGCTTCCGCGTCACGCACCATTTTTTCGATTTCGTCTTCGTTCAGACCAGAAGAGGCTTTAATGGTGATCTTCTGCTCTTTACCGCTGTTTTTATCTTTCGCTGACACATGCAGAATACCGTCGGCATCGATGTCAAAGGTAACTTCGATCTGCGGCATACCGCGTGGTGCAGGCTGGATCCCGTCGAGATTAAACTGACCCAGCGATTTGTTATCACCGGAACGTTTACGCTCACCCTGCAGCACGTGAATGGTCACGGCAGACTGGTTGTCTTCAGCAGTAGAGAACACCTGGCTGTGCTTGGTCGGAATAGTGGTGTTCTTGCTGATCAGCGCGGTCATGACGCCGCCCATGGTTTCAATACCCAGCGACAGCGGCGTTACGTCCAGCAGCAGAACGTCTTTTACATCACCTGCCAGTACGCCACCCTGCACGGCAGCACCGACCGCTACGGCTTCATCCGGGTTCACGTCTTTACGTGGCTCTTTGCCGAAGAACTCGGTTACTTTCGCCTGCACCATTGGCATACGCGTCTGACCACCCACCAGGATGACATCGTTGATGTCAGAAACTGACAGGCCAGCATCCTGCAGTGCCACTTTCAGCGGCTCAATGGAGCGGGTGACCAGGTCTTCTACCAGAGATTCCAGTTTCGCACGCGTCACTTTGATGTTCAGGTGCTTAGGACCGGTTGCATCTGCCGTGATGTATGGCAGGTTAACATCGGTCTGCTGCGCAGAAGAGAGCTCGATTTTTGCTTTCTCAGCCGCTTCTTTCAGACGCTGCATAGCCAGCGGATCGTTGTGCAGATCGATACCCTGGTCTTTTTTGAATTCGGCTACCAGATAGTTAATCAGGCGGCTGTCGAAGTCTTCACCACCCAGGTGGGTATCACCGTTGGTTGCCAGAACTTCAAAGGTTTTTTCGCCATCAACGTCGTCGATCTCGATGATAGAGATATCGAAAGTACCGCCGCCCAGGTCATAAACCGCGATAGTGCGGTTGCCCTGGCCTTTGTCCAGACCGTACGCCAGCGCTGCTGCGGTTGGTTCGTTGATGATGCGCTTAACATCCAGGCCTGCAATACGGCCTGCATCTTTGGTCGCCTGACGCTGTGCATCGTTGAAGTAAGCCGGTACGGTAATGACCGCTTCAGTCACCGCTTCACCGAGGAAATCTTCCGCGGTTTTCTTCATTTTTTTCAGCACTTCAGCAGAGATCTGCGGCGGTGCCATTTTCTGGCCTTTCACGTCCAGCCAGGCATCACCGTTGTCAGAACCTGTGATCTTGTACGGCATGATTTTGATATCACGCTGTACTTCTTCGTCCTGGAAGCGGCGGCCAATTAAGCGCTTAATAGCAAACAGGGTATTCTGCGGGTTGGTCACTGCCTGACGTTTAGCCGGCTGACCTACCAGCGTTTCGCCATCTGCGGTATACGCAATAATTGACGGCGTGGTGCGATCGCCTTCAGCGTTTTCCAGGACGCGTGCTTTGCCGCCGTCCATGATCGCCACACAAGAGTTGGTTGTACCCAGGTCAATACCAATAATCTTACCCATCTAAACGTCTCCCACGTAAATTCTTTGTCAAATTGGGTTGTGATGCAGAGATGTGGTCGTTACCGCCACTTTCAACTGCGTCTGCAGGCTTTTTGCTGCTTCACAACGCCCGATGACAAGTAAATGGGGCCGCTTCGATGCGCATCAAGGGTTAAAAGCAAAAAATATTTCGATTCTTTTACCCCAACGGGGCAAATGGCGGGAAAATGTACAACACCAGCGGCGGAGCAGCACTGCCCCGCCGTGGCACGATCAGGATAATGAGCGGGAGGAGTGCACCGTGGTCTGACGCGCATCACGCCAGAGCCAGCAGCCAACGCCTGTACCGATAGCGGCCAGCGCCAGCACGTACCAGGCCGGTGCCATGGGGGTCAGCTGCATCATCAGCGTCACGCTGATGGGCGTCAGGCCGCCAAAAATCGCGTAAGCAACGTTGTATGAGAACGAGATCCCGGTAAAACGCACCGCTGCCGGGAAAGCCCGCACCATCACAAACGGCACCACGCCTACTACGCCGACGCTCAGCCCCGCTACGCCATACCAGAAGAACAGCATCTGCGGCGCGCTGCCGGTGTTTTGGAAAAAGTGCCAGCTGCAGAAAGCCAGCAGCAGCGATCCCGCTATCAGTGTACGCGCCGCACCCGCGCGATCCACGATCCAGCCTGCCAGCACGCACCCGATCAGCAGCATCACCGTGGCGAGGCTGTTAGCCTGCAGGCTCAGCGCAGCCGGTACGCCCTGCTTCTGCATCAGTGCAGGCGCCATTAAAATCACTACAACAATGCAGGCGGAGAGCAGCCAGGTCAGCAACATTGAGATCGCGATACTGCGCTTGTGGTGCAGCAAAATAGCCTGCAGCGGCAGCCGTTCAGACAAGGTTTTACGCTGCTGCATCTGCTGAAACACCGGCGTTTCATGCAGCCAGCGACGCAGGTACATCGCCAGCAGGCCAAACATACCGCCGAGAAAGAACGGCAGTCGCCAGCCATAATCACGCATTTCCGCCGGAGAAAAGGCCGTGTTAAGCAGCGTTGCCACCAGCGAACCCAGCAGAATACCGGCGGTGAGCCCTGCGGTCAGCGTGCCGCAGGCAAAGCCGGTACGCTTTTCCGGCACGTGCTCGGCAACAAATACCCAGGCGCCCGGGACTTCACCGCCGATAGCCGCGCCCTGCAGCATCCGCAATAGCAGCATCAGCAGCGGCGCAGCAATACTGATGCTCGCATAGGTGGGCAGTGCGCCCATCGCCAGCGTCGGCAGCGCCATCAGCAGAATGCTCAGGCTGAACATCTTTTTCCGGCCAACTTTGTCACCAAAGTGCGCCATGACAATGCCGCCCAAAGGGCGCGCCAGATAGCCGGCAGCAAAAATGCCGAACGTCTGCACCTGACGCAGCCAGTCAGGCATATCCGGCGGAAAAAAAAGTTCGCCAATAACGGCAGCAAAGAAGATAAAAATAATGAAGTCGTAGAATTCCAGCGCCCCGCCAAGGGCAGCCAGCGACAGGGTTTTATAATCCTGCCGGTTAAGTCGATGCGAGGTGAGCGAGTCCATAACGGTGCGGTATCCAGAGCCGGAAAAGGTAGGGCAGACGTTACTATACCGGCAAACCCGCACCACGCCAGCAAGGCTGAATTTTATGCCTGAAAAGCCTTATTTTCAGAGGTTTGTCTCACGCCGTGCGCTTTTCGGGCGAAATGCTGCTACCACTGCCGCATGCGTCTCGATATACGGTCCTTCCAGCAGCTGTAAGCAGTAAGGCACTGCAGCAAAAATTCCGGGCACCCTGACGCTGCCATCCTCCGCTTTTACCCCTTCCAGCGTCTCTTTGATCGATTTCGGCTGACCGGGCAGATTCAGGATCAGCGACTGTTTGCGGATCACCCCCACCTGCCGTGACAAAATGGCGGTGGGAACAAACTGCAGGCTGATTTGACGCATCTGCTCACCAAAGCCGGGCATTTCGCGATCCGCTACCGCCAGCGTCGCATCCGGCGTTACGTCACGTCGTGCCGGCCCGGTACCGCCGGTGGTCAGCACCAGATGGCAGAAGCGTTCATCCACCAGCTCGCAGATCGCCTGCTCAATCATCGGTTGTTCATCCGGTACCAGACGTGTCTCCAGCTCGAAGGGCGTTGCCAGTGCACCGCTGAGCCAGCTCTCCAGGGCCGGAATGCCCTGATCCTGATAAATGCCGTTTGCTGCGCGATCGGAAACGGAAATTAATCCAATGCGTAAAGTGTCCATAAGAGTATCGCTGTGGTTAGCCGCGTGGCGGCAAAAAAAGAGAGATGCAGAAAGGATAATACAAAGCGCAGAGCAGAGAAATGCGTAATACCGTGGCGGCAAGGTACCGCCACGGCGTCAGGCTTACAGCAGTTCAGTAAGCATCTTTTCAAGTTTGCCCTGATCAACGGCAAAGTTGCGGATACCTTCCGCCAGCTTAGTGACCGCCATAGGATCCTGATTATGCTGCCACAGGAACTCCGCTTCGGTCATTTTCGCCGGACGTTCGCTGATCTCACCGCTGTAGCTCAGCTTGCGCTCAACGCTGCCTTCGCTCTCAGCCAGCTCTTTCAGCAGGCCCGGAGAGATAGTCAGACGGTCGCAGCCCGCCAGTTCGATGATTTCGCCCACGTTACGGAAGCTGGCTCCCATCACCACGGTTTCATAGCCATGCTGTTTGTAATAGCTGTAGATTTCAGACACGGAGACCACGCCTGGATCTTCATGCGGCGCATACTCTTTTTTATCGGTGTTCTGCTTGTACCAGTCGAGAATACGGCCCACGAAAGGAGAGATCAGGAAGACGCCTGCTTCCGCACAGGCGCGTGCCTGCGCGAAGGAGAACAGCAGCGTAAGGTTACAGTTGATCCCTTCTTTTTCCAGCTGCTCCGCCGCGCGGATGCCCTGCCAGGTTGAAGCGAGCTTGATCAGAATGCGATCGTTGCTGATGCCCGCGTCGTTGTAGAGTTTAATCAGGCTGCGCGCCTTCGCGATGCTCGCTTCTGTATCGTAGGAGAGACGTGCATCCACTTCTGTTGAAATACGGCCCGGGATCAGTTTGAGTATCTCCAGCCCGATATTGACAGCCAGTTTGTCAGAGACCAGCGCCAGCTGCTCTTCCTTGTTGCTGCTCTGCTCACGCGCCCAGCCGATCGCTTCATCAATCAGCTTGCGGTATTCAGGGATCTGGGCAGCGTTGAGGATCAGGGAAGGGTTCGTGGTGGCATCCTGCGGCTGATAGAGCTTCATCGCTGCAATATCACCGGTGTCGGCGACCACGGTAGTCAGCTGACGCAGGGAAGTAAGTTTATCCGTCATGGTTCTCTTTTCTCTTTAGTTGACTGTCAGGGTATAAAAGGCTGAATCGATAATATCACGCGCAATCAGCGGCGCAACATCGTGGCGTGCCCTTTACGATAGCGCTAACAAATAGGAGCGATTTGCCGATTGATGCCGCTTTTTTGATACACTCCGCGCAATAAATTTTCCGTTAATGTCCTGATATTTAAGCAGGCGCACAAGGAGACCCGGTATGCTGATGGTGATTTCACCCGCGAAAACGCTGGATTATGAGAGCCCGCTTGCCACCCCCCGCTTTACCCGGCCTGAGCTGCTGGAAAAATCGCAGCAGCTGATTGACGTTGCGCGCGCCCTCTCTCCGGCTGATATCGCTTCGCTGATGCGTATCAGCGACAAGCTGGCGCACCTGAACGCCGATCGCTTTAACCAGTGGCAGCCGCACTTTACGCCGGAAAATGCGCGTCCGGCTATTCTGGCATTTAAAGGTGACGTGTATACCGGCCTGCAGGCGGAACGTTTTAGTGAAGCGGATTTTGATTTTGCCCAGCAGCATCTGCGTATGCTCTCCGGCCTGTATGGCCTGCTGCGGCCGCTGGATCTGATGCAACCCTACCGGCTGGAGATGGGTACCCGCCTGGCCAATCCGGCTGGCCGCGATCTCTACAGCTTCTGGGGCGATACGCTTACGGAAACGCTGAATCGTGCGCTACAGGCGCAGGGCGATCGGGTGTTGATCAATCTTGCTTCAGACGAATATTTCCGGGCAGTAAAGCCGGCGAAACTTGATGCCGATGTGGTGAAGCCGGTGTTTCTGGATGAAAAAGATGGACACTATAAAGTCATCAGTTTTTACGCCAAAAAAGCGCGCGGGCTGATGAGCCGTTTTGTGATTGAGCATCGTCTGACAGAGGCAGAACAGCTGAAGCAGTTTGACGTGGAGGGATACCGTTTTGATGCGGCAGCCAGCCAGGGGAATGAGCTGGTGTTCAAGCGCCAGCAGCAGGCATAAATCGTTTTATGCCGGGACGTCATCACGTTTCGTGTGCACATCAGTTCGGGCGTCATGAATGGCGTCATCACGTTTCGTACGCGCATCAATCCGGGCGTCATTAATGACGTCATCACGTTTCGCACGCGCATCAACCCGGGCGTCATGAATGGCGTCATCACGTTTTATACGCGTATCAACCCGGGCGCCATGAATGGCGCCCCTACAGGGGGATGGGATATCCGTAGGGGGCGCATTTATGCGCCCCTGGCGTGTTTATGCGCCACTGGCTGCCATGAATATGCTCCGCTCTGTTACCGCAGCAGAAATTTGCGCAGTGCGGCAAACTCTGCCGGCATCTGGTGAGACAGCAGCGGCAAATCGGCACGATCGGCCAGCGCCTGCGGCAGCGTAAGCGTCTGTCCCAGAATCTCCTCTACGCTCTCGCGGAATTTCGCCGGATGCGCCGTGCCGAGGAACAATCCATACTCGCCCTCCTGCAGCTGATCGCGCAGCAGACGATAAGCGATGGCCGCGTGCGGTTCGGAGAGATAACCCAGATCGGCCAGCTCGCGCATCGTGGCCTGCGTCGTCTCATCAGAAACCGCACCGTAAGCGAGATCGGTCAGACGCCAGGTTTTACGGCGGAACAGCTCTTCCACGCGCGGCCAGTTATTGGGCTGGCTGACATCCATGGCGTTTGACAGGGTAGCCACGGTGGCATTCGGCTGCCAGGCCCCGTTGCCGAGAAAGCGCGGTACGGTGTCATTGGCGTTGGTTGCGGCGATAAACCGTTTGATTGGCAGACCGAGCGATTTTGCCAGCAGGCCGGCGGTAAGATCGCCAAAGTTACCGCTGGGTACCGAGACCACCAGCTGATTGCGCTGCTCCTGCGGCAGCTGTGCGACCGCCTCAAAGTAGTAGCAGATCTGCGCCAGCAGACGACTGATGTTGATGGAGTTAGCGGAGTTAAGGCCAATCGCTTTTTTCAGCTCTTCGTCATCAAACGCCTGCTTAACCAGCGACTGACAGGTATCGAAATCGCCATCAATCGCGATAGTTTCAATATTGCCACCCAGCGTGCAGAACAGTTTTTCCTGCAGGGCGCTGATTTTGCCCTGCGGATAGAGGATCACCACGCGCACGTTTTCCATACCGTAAAAGGCGTGTGCCACGGCGGCCCCGGTATCACCCGAGGTGGCGGTCAGGATAGTGATCTGCTCATCTGCGCCAGAAACGTAGGAGAGCATCTGCGCCATAAAGCGGCCGCCGAAATCTTTAAACGCCAGCGTCGGGCCGTGGAACAGCTCCAGACAGGCGATATCTTCGCTGACCTTCGCCACCGGAGCCGGAAACGTAAAGGCCGTTTTGACCCGCTCAGCCAGCTGATGCGGGGTGACTTCATCTCCGATATAAGCAGACAGGATTTTGCTGCTGCGGCTGACAAAGTCCATCTCCAGCATCGCATCGATGTCAGTCAGTTCAAATTCCGGCAGCTCCAGTGGAAAGAACAGCCCCTGCTGCGAGCCCAGCCCCTGTTTCACTGCCTGTGAGAAGCTGACCTGCTCGTTGTGATCCTTAAGATTATAGAGTTTCATACGTTATCCCAGTTTACGTGCGCCAGCCGTATCAAGACGGCAGATATGGACGAAGCCTTCTTCATTCTGCAGATAGTGCTGGCTCAGCCAGTCTGCCATCCGCTGCGCCGTTGCCCTCTCATTGCAAACAGCGAAAAGCGTCGGGCCAGAGCCCGAGATACCGCAGGCCAGCGCGCCGATGTCGGCTGCCGCCTGCCGTGCTGCGGCGAACCCTGGCAGCAGTTTAGTGCGGTACGGTTCAGCCACCACATCCTGCATCAGCTTAGCCGCCAGCTGCGGCTGCCGGGTATGACAGGCATGGATAAAGCCCGCCAGCAGGCGGCCATGCTTAATCACATCCTGCTTACGATATTGCGCCGGCAGAATCGCCCGCGCTTCCGCGGTCGAAACCTTGATGCCGGGATACGCCATAACCCACAGCCACTCATCAAAACAGGGCACCTGCTGGCTGATAATCCCCTGCTCTTCAATCATCAATTGTACGCCGCCCAGGAAGCAGGGAGCCACATTGTCATAGTGAACGCTGCCGGAAATACGCCCTTCCAGCTCGCCCATCAGCGCCAGCAGCGCGGTATCGCTGAGCGGCTTGCCGCAGAATTCGTTCATCGCCATTAAACCCGCTACCACCGAGCAGGCGCTGGAGCCGAGACCGGAGCCGATCGGCATATTTTTTTCCAGCGTCATCGCCACCGGCACTTCTTTGCCGATTGCCTGACAGAAACGCTCCCAGCACTGATAAACAATATTTTCTTTAGGATCGTCAGGCAGTTTGCTGACAAAGCGACCACGATTCACAAGGCTGAAACGATCGGCCGCTTCGACGGCCACACAATCGCCCAGCAGCGATCCATCCACCGGCGACACCGCAGCCCCCAGCACGTCAAAGCCAACGCTGACGTTGCCAATGGAGGCCGGTGCATAAATTTTTACCATTATTAAACTCCTAACTTCCACGACAGCGTACGCAGCAGATCGGCAAATACGCCCGCTGCGGTAACATCATTCCCTGCACCATACCCGCGCAGCACCAGCGGAATTGGCTGATAGTAGCGGCTATAGAACGCCAGCGCATTTTCACCGTTTTTCACTTTGCACAGCGGATCGTTACCGTCTACCGCCTCAATCTTAACGCTGCAGCGTCCATCTTCTGCAATCGCTCCGACAAAACGCAGCACTTTGCCTTCGTCGCGCGCCTGAGCGACGCGTGCTGCAAAGGCGTTATCCAGCTCCGGCAGACGTGCCATAAACTGATCCGCATCCGCCAGTTCAGTCAGGCTCGCAGGCAGAAGCGGTTCGATATTGATATCGCTCAGCTCCAGCTGATGGCCCGCCTCACGCGCCAGGATCAGCAGCTTGCGCGCCACATCCATTCCCGACAGATCGTCACGCGGATCGGGTTCGGTGAAGCCCATCTCGCACGCCAGCGTAGTCGCCTGCGACAGCGACATTCCCTCATCCAGCTTGCCGAAGATAAAAGAGAGCGAGCCGGAGAGAATGCCGGAAAATTTAATCAGCTCATCACCCGCGTTCAGCAGGTTCTGCAGGTTTTCAATCACCGGCAGACCGGCGCCGACGTTAGTGTCATAAAGAAACTTGCGGCGCGATTTGGCGGCGGCAGCCCGCATCTGCTGGTAGTAATTCCACGAGGAGGTGTTCGCCTTTTTGTTAGGCGTCACCACATGGAAACCTTCTGCAAGGAAGTCTGCATACTGGTCGGCCACCGCCTGGCTGGAGGTACAGTCGACGATCACCGGATTGAGCAGGTGATACTCTTTTACCAGCCGGATCAGACGTCCGAGGTTAAACGGCTCACGCGCTTCACTCAGCGCGCCTTTCCAGTCACTCAGATCGATACCGTGGACATTGGTCAGCAGCGCGCGTGAATTCGCGATCCCGCAGACACGCAGATCGATATGTTTGCCTTTCAGCCACGCCTGCTGGCGATGCAGCTGATCGAGCAGCGCACCGCCCACGCCGCCCACGCCGACCACAAACACTTCAATCACCTGATCGGTGGCAAACAGCATCTGATGCACAACGCGTACGCCGGTAGTCACATCGTCATTGCTTACCACAACAGAAATTGAGCGTTCGGAAGAGCCCTGGGCGATCGCCACGATATTGATATTGGCGCGCGCCAGCGCTGAAAAGAATTTGGCGGAAATGCCGCGCAGCGTACGCATGCCGTCGCCTACTACTGAAATCACCGCCAGCTGCTCCAGCACATCCAGCGGATCGAGCAGACCCTCTTTCAGCTCAAGATGGAATTCTTCTTCCAGTACGCGCCGTGCGCGCGCCTGTTCACTCTGCGGCACGCAGAAGCTGATGCTGTATTCAGAGGAGGATTGTGTGATCAGCACCACGGAGATGCCGGTACGTGACATCGCGGCAAATACGCGCGCGGCCATGCCCACCATGCCTTTCATTCCGGGACCGGAGACGTTAAACATCGCCATATTGTTAAGATGAGTAATGCCTTTAACCGGATTCTCATCATCACCGCCTTCGCCGCCAATCAGCGTGCCGGGCGCCTGCGGATTGGCGGTATTTTTAATTAAGCAGGGGATCTGAAACTGTGCGATCGGTGCAATGGTGCGCGGATGCAGTACTTTGGCACCAAAGTAGGAGAGCTCCATCGCTTCCTGATAAGACATCGACTTCAGCAGGCGCGCATCGGGCACCTGGCGCGGATCGCAGGTGTAGACCCCGTCAACATCGGTCCAGATTTCGCAGCAGTCAGCGCGCAGACAGGCGGCCAGCACGGCAGCCGAATAGTCGGAACCGTTACGCCCCAGCACCACCAGCTCACCCTTTTCATTACCGGCGGTGAAGCCCGCCATCAGGATCATATGATCGGCCGGGATCTGGCTGGCGGTGATACGGCGGGTGGATTCAGGAATATCCACGGTGGATTCCAGGTAGTGCCCCACGGCCAGCAGCTTCTCAACCGGATCGATAACGGTTACCGGATAACCACGCGCCTGCAGCAGCGCTTCCATAATGGCAATCGACAGCTTTTCGCCGCGACAGATGATAGCCGCATTGACCGCATCCGGGCACTGTCCCAGCAGGCTGATACCGTGCAGCACCTGCTTCAGCTGAGCAAACTCCAGCGCAACAAAAGTGCTCATGCGATCAACGTCAAACCCCGGCTGGGCCGCCGCGAGTCCCTGCAGGAGATCGGCAAAAATGCGCTCAGCGTCACTGATATTCGGCAGGGGATCCTGGCCGCTGATGGTTTTTTCAATCATCGCTACCAGGTGATTAGTAATTTTTGCGGGTGCAGAGAGCACGGTGGCAACCTGTCCCTGCTGCGCATTGCTTTCCAGAATGTCCGCCACGCGCAGAAAACGCTCTGCGTTGGCTACTGAGGTTCCGCCGAATTTCAGCACTCGCATGATTAAAGCTCTCCTGAATTTTTGCCGAAAAAAAAGCCCGCACTGTTGAGGTGCGGGCTTCTTTTTTATTTTTTCCTGTATGCGTCAGCCCGCACCGTTACCTGTGGTAATGGTGGTGGTAATAATTGTTGTGGTGTTCAGGCTGTCGTTACGCATTAAGATTTTTCTGTCTGTCTTTGTCTTGTCCGTCTGCCTTCCAGAAGTAAAGCAAAGCACACGTTAAGTCAACGAATTTGTCTTTTGCGGGTGAACCTGCAGCCGGGCAGTGCTGCGCTGAATCGGGCAAATGCTGTTAAGATCGTTTACGACAAACGCGAGATGCCCGATCAGCAGCTACCAACTCAGGGTTTTACCGAGTAATTCTCTGCCAGCTTTTTTTCCACATCGTGCAGCAGCCGGTGCAGCATTGCGCTGTCGCGCTGCTCCAGCAGACCGATGCGCTGATCGATCCAGTCCACCATTTTAGTGTCATCGCTCACCTCCAGCGTGGTAAGCAGCTGCTGAAACCGCTGACGCAGCGCCTGCAGCTGCAGCGCATTCGCCGTTTCTGCCGGGGTGACGGTGACCTGATTAAGTGAAGCGAGCTGATAGCAGTAGACCATGACCGCCTGCCCCAGATTCAGGGAGGGATAATCCGCCGCCATCGGGATACCGGTCAGCAGGTCGACCTGATCCAGCTCCTCGTTTGTCAGTCCGCTATCTTCACGTCCAAATACCAGCGCAATGCGCGGCAGCCACTGCCGCTTTTCCTGCAAAATAGTCTCAACCTGTGCAGGCGTAGCGTAGTAGCGAAACTTCGCCCGGCTGCGTGCAGTGGTGGCAACAGAAAAATCGACATCGGCCAGCGCTTCACTCAGCGTGGCGTAAGCCCGGACACTGTCGAGGATTTCACCGGCGCCGTGCGCAACACGTCGCGCCGCCGGATCCTGCCATGCGTCGCTGGCGACAATGCGCAGCTCAGTAAAGCCCATGGTTTTCATTGCGCGGGCAGCGGCACCAATATTTTCCGGGCGGGCGGGTGAAACCAAAATCAGGGGAAAAGACATAATTTTTCCGGTAGCAAATTAACACTGTGCGCTATGGTGGCATGCAGTGATAAAAATACCAATTGTTATGCAGTGATAAAGCGGAATGTTAATAATGTTAAACTGCCGGAATAAATTGTGCTGAAGACATTTGTCACTCTCAGGCAAATATTATGGCGTTATAAAACATAAACCCTGTTAATTCATTGCACTACGCCAGCTATTTATGCAATTTGCACGCGTTTAAAACCGCGGGTTAAATGTAGCGAAAATGCTGCTTTTTGTGAGCTAAGCTGGCAATACAGGAGAAGTTTTTCATAAAAGTGTTAACGTGCTACACTTGCTTTTGATATAAGTCAACGAAGCGTTGTTTTTATGCTTATCGGTTGTTGCTGGTGCTGTTAGGTTGCTGTTAATGCGGTTAGGATAAACGCTATTCCGATCCCAACGGGGCGCACAGATATTCATTCTGACCGGCTGAGCTGACACTGACGTTGACCTGATGGATGGTATATTCCGAAGATTATTTCGTACTCCGGTTGCGCACACGCCTATGACACATTTTTATTTTGTCGCGGCAACGGTTGTACGCCCTGTTTTCGATTTGTTGGCAAATTTTAGGTAGCAAAACATGCAGACCCCGCACATTCTTATCGTTGAAGACGAACTGGTCACGCGTAACACGCTAAAAAGCATTTTCGAGGCGGAAGGTTACGTGGTCTATGAAGCCACTGATGGTGCTGAAATGCATCAGGTTTTAACAGACAATGACGTAAACCTGGTGATTATGGATATCAACCTCCCAGGGAAAAATGGATTGCTGCTGGCGCGCGAGCTGCGTGAACAGGCAAACGTCGCGCTGATGTTTCTGACCGGTCGCGATAATGAAGTGGATAAGATCCTCGGCCTGGAAATTGGCGCTGATGACTACATCACTAAACCTTTTAATCCGCGTGAGCTGACCATTCGCGCGCGTAATCTGCTGTCGCGCACCATGAACCTGGCCATGCCGGGTGAAGAGCGTCGTCAGGTTGAGAGCTATCGCTTCAACGGCTGGGAGCTGGATATTAACAGCCGCTCGCTGATCAGCCCAAACGGCGAGCAATACAAGCTACCGCGCAGTGAATTCCGCGCGATGCTGCATTTCTGCGAAAATCCGGGCAAAATCCAGACGCGTGCCGACCTGCTTAAGAAGATGACCGGTCGCGAGCTTAAGCCGCATGACCGTACCGTGGATGTCACGATTCGCCGTATTCGTAAACATTTCGAGTCAACACCCGATACGCCGGAAATCATCGCCACCATCCATGGCGAAGGCTATCGCTTCTGCGGTGAACTGCAGGATTAAGTTAAACAGTAAAAAAACGCCCGTCCGGGCGTTTTTTTTAACGGCTTTAATGCCACGGCATAATGGGCACCGCGCTCAGCGCGTTTTTCGGTGATCCATCCACGACCTTATCGGAATAGCTCAGATAGACCAGCGCGTTGCGTTTCTGATCAAAAAAGCGCACCACCTGCAGCTTTTTGAACACCAGCGATGTCCGCTTGCGAAACACCACTTCTCCCTGCGCCTTGCCTTGTGCGATTTTCTCGCTAAGCTCTACAGGCCCTACCTGCTGGCAGGAGATAGCCGCATCCGACGTATCTTCAGCCAGCCCCAGTCCCCCTTTGATGCCGCCGGTTTTTGCCCGGCTGATATAGCAGGTGACATTTTTCACGTCCGGATCGTCGAACGCTTCGACCACGATTTTATGATCGGGGCCGAAAATTTTGAATACGGTGTCAACAGAGCCGATCTCCTCCGCCAGCGCGACGGGGGTGAACATAAAAGTTGCCAGCGTGACTATAAGAGCGCGATTTATTGTCATTGGGTTACCATTGCAAAGGAAAGAGATGTGGCGATAATGTACCGTCACCAGATAAAAGAACCAAACCTGAACGGGTTATCACCCGCATTGATATAGCACACTTGATCAACACACAAGCGCCGCGCGTTTGTGCATTTAGTGCTATTATTCGACGACTTCATCGTTGCGCCACCAGAGAGTTATGAGGATGTTTTATGGACCAAGCCGGTATCATTCGCGATTTGCTTGTCTGGCTGGAGAGCCATCTGGATCAGCCGCTTTCACTTGATAACGTTGCGCTGAAAGCGGGTTACTCCAAATGGCACCTGCAACGGATGTTTAAAGAGGTTACCGGACATGCCATCGGGGCATACATCCGTGCGCGCCGTCTCTCCAAAGCCGCGGTGGCGCTGCGCCTGACCAGCCGCCCTATCCTTGATATCGCTCTGCAGTATCGCTTCGATTCACAGCAGACCTTTACGCGCGCGTTTAAGAAACAGTTTAATCAGACGCCTGCCTGGTATCGTCGCTCATCTGAGTGGAACTCTTACGGTATCCGCCCGCCTATTCGTCTGGATAACCAGCCCGTGCCAGAAGCACAGTTTGTCACGCTGCCGGAGACGATTCTGGTGGGGCAGACGCAGAGTTACACCTGCGCGCTGGAGCAGATCTCCCGCTATCGCGATGAGATGCGCGTGCACTTCTGGAAGCAGTTCCTGCTGGAAACCGATACCGTGCCGCCGGTGCTTTACGGCCTGCATCAGGTACGCGCCAGCCATGAGAAAGATGATGAGCAGGAGATCCTTTATACCACTGCGGTTCCGGTCGATCAGCAGGCGCTGGACATGCAGTCTAACCAGCGCGTGACGCTGGAAGCAGGAGACTACGTGCAGTTCAGCTATGAAGGGCCGCGCGTCGCACTGCAGGAGTTTATCCTGATGCTCTACGGCACCTGCATGCCGATGCTGGGATTGATCCGCCGTCAGGGCCAGGATATTGAGCGCTTCTATACCCACGGCGGCAAAAAACGCAGCGAACCGCCGGCCGATATCCGCTGCGAATACCTGATCCCGATCCGCCCGCAGCCCGTTAATTAATCGCCCAAGAAGCCTGCAGGGGGCGCATTAATGCGCCCCTGGCCGCGGTAAAAACATCACCACGTTCCGCATGCGCATCAACCCGGGCGCCATTAATGGCGCCCCTACGGGGACCCTGGCCGCGGTAAAAACATCATCACGTTCCGCACGCGCATTAACCCGGGCGCCATTAATGACGTCATCACGTTCCGCACGCACATCAATCCGGGCGCCATTAATGGCGTCATCACGTTCCGCACGCGCATTAACCCGGGCGCCATTAATGACGTCATCATGTTCCGCACGCGCATTAACCCGGGCGCCATTAATGGCGCCCCTACATTTTCCGTAGGGGGCGCATTAATGCGCTCCTGGCAGCTCATCCAGTGCCGGAGCGTCGAGATGCGAGACATCACCGGCGGTTTCTACGATCCAGCCAGAGGCCAGCCAGGCGCTCTGCTGATGATCCACGCGTGAAATTGAGCAGTTGCGCAGGCGCAGCCGGCGTTCCGCGTGCGCCGGTAACCCCAGAATGGTACTGACCAGCGCACCCAGTGCCATACCGTGGCTGACCAGCAGCGGCCGGCTGCCAGCTGGCAGATCGAGGCAGGCATTCAGCGCATCATGCATGCGTGCCGCCAGCTCGCTCATTGACTCACCGCCAGGAATGCGCCCCGCTTCTGTGCCATCCACCAGCGCCTTGCGCCAGCGCTCTTCTTCGGCCGTCAGGCCATCAAGCGGACGCTGCTCCAGACAGCCCATATTGAGCTCGCGCAGACGTGCATCCAGCGTAACCGGGCAGCCGCAGGCGTCAGCAATAATTTCTGCCGTACGCCGGGTGCGACCTAAATCGCTGGCGATGACGTGCGTAATGCCCAGCGTTTTCACCCGCTCACCGACCTGACGTGCCTGCTGTTCACCTTTATCCGTCAGAGCACTGTCGGACTGCCCCTGAATGCGTCGGGCCGCATTCCAAACCGTTTCACCGTGACGAACAAGATAGACCTGTAACATGCGTGATTTCCGTTATACTGCGACAAATTTGCCTTGAGGGTTCAACCCATTATGTACCATGTTGTCGCAGCCACCACCAATCCGGCAAAAATTCGCGCGGTTGCGCAGGCGTTCAGCGACGTTTTCGGTGAGGGATCCTGCCATATTCGCGGGGTAGCGGTCGAGAGCGGCGTGGCGGCTCAGCCGCTCAGCGATGCGGAAACGCGTCGCGGCGCACGTCAGCGCGTAGTTAATGCCCGTGCGGCCGCGCCAGAGGCGGATTTCTGGGTGGCTATTGAGGCGGGCATTGAGGGCGACTGCGCGTTTGCATGGATGGTGGTGGAAAATGCACAGCAGCGCGGTGAATCACGCTCTGCCAGTTTTACGCTGCCGCCGGTTGTACTGGCAGGGTTAGCTGCCGGGCGCGAGCTGGGCGAGGAGATGGCACGCCTGACTGGCGTAGAGAATATTAAACACAAGGGCGGCGCGATCGGCGCCTTTACGCAGGGCCTGCTGACCCGCTCCAGCGTCTATCATCAGGCGCTGATCCTCGCACTCTGCCCGTTTACTCATCCGCTTTATCAGCAGTAATTAGCCGGGCTTCCAGCCAGCGTCTGAGTTCAGGCGGCGCTTCTTTCAGGCTGTTGGAGCCTCGCGTTATCGTTGCGATGCCCACGCCCAGCTCGTTTTTCAGCTCACGCTGGCTGATATCGCCGTTGATTAACGCTTCAATGATGCGCAGCCGCGTACCGAACGATTCACGTTCGTCGGGCGTCATCATCAGCTGCAGCATCGGCAGTGCCAGGTCATCAGCAAATGCGTGCTGCATCAGGTCGATAAAACGCAGCCAGTGATCGTCAGCGGACTGTTCAGAAAGGGATGAAGGCATAGCGGCTTCCGTACTCATTAACGAGTACGGAAGCATAACACACTCAGTAACGCTGATTCCACTCGCTGTCGCTGAGAATCTTGTCAGGTTTACCCATGAAGTAACGATAATAGGCGTCATACGCCAGCACGTTCTTCACGTAACCCCGCGTTTCAGAGAACGGAATCGTTTCAATAAAGGCCACGGCATCCAGTTTGCCTCCGCTGTTGTTGCGCCAGCTGCGCACCCGTCCCGGACCGGCATTATAAGCGGCAGAGGAGAAGATGCGGTTCTGCCCGAACTGCTGATACACATACTCCAGATACTGCGTGCCAATCTGGATATTGGTTTGCGGATCAAGCAGCTGGCTGCTGTTCACATAGCCGGGAATATTGTACATCTTCACGGTATGCGCGGCCGTGGCCGGCATCACCTGCATCAATCCGCTTGCCCCGACCGGGGAGCGCGCTTTCGGGTTCCATGCGCTCTCCTGACGCGAGATCGCCATGGCGTAGCTCGGATCGATCGCCTTATCGCCGGTATATTGCTGATACAGATTGCGCCACGCCAGCGGGAAACGCTCTTTCAGGCTATCCCACATTTTTGCACTGATCGTGGCCTGCACGCTCAGATCCCACCAGTCCTGCTGGTTTGCATAGTGCGCCAGCATCTGCTGCTGCGTGCGGGTTTTACTGACAATCAGGTTTGCCCACTCGCTGCGCGCGAGGTTATCCATGCCCCAGTACATCAGCTCACGTACGCGCGCCATCTCCGGCCCCTGCACAATGCTGTTGTCCGCAGCCGGCGCGTCATCAATTTTCAGCGGATAGTCGGTGCCAAGCCGCTGCGCCGCGACCATCGGGTAGAAGCCGCGCTGCTGCATCAGCTTACGCAGGATCTCGTCCGCCTCCTCTTTACGTCCCTGCGCTATCAGCAAATCGGCCTGCCAGTACTGCCACTCATCTTTTTCTTTCGCTTCCGGCGGCAGTCGCGCAATCCAGGTGTTCAGGCCGCGGCGGTCGTTTTCGCTCAGCGCAAGGCGCACGCGACGCTCCATAAGCGCGGTGGATTCACTGTTCATCACGACAGCATCACGCCAGCGCGCCTGCTCTGAGGTCAGGTCGGCTCCCATCATGCGCCATACCACAGCCTCTTTCAGATCCTGTTCTTCTGCCTGACTCATCTTCTGCGCGTTGACCAGCTGCGGGATCATCATGCGCGCGTTATCCATATCTTCGCGCGCCACGCGCGCAAAGGCGTAGCTGGTGGCCATGCGGGTAAAGTCGGTCGGCCCCAGCGTGGCGGCAAAGGTCGTTACGGTCTGCGGGTTCTGCTGCAGGGCCAGCAGTGCGCTGGCGGTGGTCTGATAATCTGCCGGCAGCATTTTCGCCAGGTAGTTCACCAGGCTGTCGTTGCCCGCCTTCATTGCCAGCCGGATGCGCTCCAGAATGGTAATCGGCGAGAGCTGGCCTGACGCCTGCCAGACCGAGAAGAGCCGGTCACAGTCGGCGGGCAGTGCCGATCCGCGCAGCCAGATGCTTTTCGCACCGGCAAACGCCGTTTGCTGCTGGCCGGTGGCCCATTTAGCGTAATACCAGTTGCAGCGCGCCTGCACCGGCTTTGGCTCATCCGGACTAAAACTCAGGATCCCCTGCCAGTCCTGCCGGTGCGCCAGTACATTCACAAACCGCGTCTGCAGCGATTTTGCCGGCGGCAGCGTCGGATACTGCTGAATAAAGTTTTTGATCGCCAGCCCCGCTTCCTGATCGAGATCCTGCGCCAGCAGGCGATATTGCAGATAGGGATAGAGCGGATAATCCTGCAGCGTCGGCATCAGCTGCTCAACCTGGTCCATCTGTTTGTTATCCCAGGCCTGCTTGATCTGCGCATAGCGCTGTCGTTGCTGATCCAGCGAGTCGGCCCATACGCTGCCTGCCGTGCTGACCAGACACATCCCTATCATCCAGTTACGCCACTTCTCCACTCCGCTCTCCTCTCTGCTTCGGTCCAGCGTATGCCGGACTCCCTTCATGCTAACCAGGGCTTTCATCTCTCGCCACGTTCTTAACAAAATTTACCTGGTAAGTATGTTCCTGCCACCCTAAGCCGCTTGTGCACCTGCAACGCAGTTTACGCCACCGCGCCTTTAAGGCTACTATTAGCCACCCGCTGCTGACGGCGCCGCAACCGCCTGAAACCTGTCAGGATTGTCTCGCTCAGAGGCTAAATGGCAAACCGCATCCGCTGCTCTGCGGCAGAACACCACTTTTACCGAGATGCTTATGGAAACCCGGCGCGACGAACGACTCAATAAGCTGGCCCAGGCCCTGAAACGCACCGATAAGCTGCATCTGAAAGAGGCGGCGCAGCTGCTGGGCGTCTCTGAAATGACCATCCGCCGCGATCTCAGCGAACCCGCCTCGCAGGTGGTACTGCTCGGTGGCTATGTGGTCAGCGATCCAAAAAGTCATGTCGGGCACTATTTTGTCTCCGATCAGCACGGGCATAACGCCGCACGTAAACGTCGGCTGGCGCAGGCCGCCGCCGCGCTGATTCGTGAAAATGATACGGTGTTTTTTGACTGCGGAACCACGCTGCCCTACGTCATCGATGCTATTCCGGACACCCTTCCCTTTACAGCTATCTGCTGCGCGATGAACACCTTTCTGACACTGAAAGAGAAGCCCGCCTGCAGCGTGATCCTCAGCGGCGGCGAGTTTCACGCTGACAATGCGGTGTTCACGCCAGTCGGCAACCACTCCATTCTTGATGACCTCTGCCCGGCGCTGGCGTTTATCTCAGCAGCCGGCGTGGATCTGCAGCAGGGGGCAACCTGCTACAACCTGAATGAGCTGGCGATGAAGCATCACGCCATGCTGCGCGCGCGCGAACGGGTACTGGTGGCAGACAGCAGCAAATATGGCAAGGTGCTGCCCGCCCGTATCAGCGCACTGCACCGGTTTGAGCGGCTGGTCAGCGACAGCGCTCCTGACGACGCGCTCAGTGCGTGGCTGACAGAGCAGGCGATTACGCTGCATCTTCCCTGATCGCCGTCAGCGCGTACAATTACGCAGCAGTGCGCCTGACATCACGCCTGTCACGCAAGTTTCACCGTGGCGCGGCTGTGATTAGGCCGCGAAAAAAGCTAAACTTCAGCATCTGACGTTCCACTATTTACAGACCAAGAGGCTCATCACAACGTGGCTCAATTCGTCTATAGCATGCATCGCGTCGGCAAAGTGGTACCGCCGAAGCGTCACATTCTGAAGAATATCTCTCTCAGCTTCTTCCCGGGCGCCAAAATCGGCGTTCTCGGCCTGAACGGCGCGGGTAAATCGACCCTGCTGCGTATCATGGCCGGTATCGATAAAGATATCGAAGGGGAAGCACGCCCGCAGCCGGGCATTAAAGTGGGCTATCTGCCGCAGGAGCCACAGCTCAACCCGGAACACACCGTGCGTGAATCGGTTGAAGAAGCGGTGGCAGAAGTTGCTGGCGCCCTGAAGCGTCTGGATGAAGTCTACGCGCTTTACGCCGATCCCGATGCGGACTTTGACAAGCTGGCTGCCGAACAGGGTCGTCTGGAAGAAGTGATCCAGGCGCACGATGGCCATAATCTGGAAACCCAGCTCAACCGTGCCGCTGACGCCATGCGTCTGCCGGAGTGGGATGCCAAAATCGGCAACCTGTCGGGTGGTGAGCGCCGTCGCGTGGCGCTGTGCCGTCTGCTGCTGGAAAAGCCGGACATGCTGCTGCTTGATGAACCGACCAACCACCTGGATGCGGAATCTGTCGCCTGGCTGGAACGCTTCCTGCACGACTTTGAAGGCACCGTGGTGGCGATCACCCACGACCGTTACTTCCTCGATAACGTAGCGGGCTGGATCCTGGAGCTGGACCGCGGTGAAGGTATTCCGTGGGAAGGCAACTACTCCTCCTGGCTGGAGCAGAAAGATCAGCGTCTGGCGCAGGAAGCGTCACAGGAAGCTGCACGCCGCAAATCCATTGAAAAAGAGCTGGAGTGGGTTCGCCAGGGTGCGAAAGGCCGTCAGTCTAAAGGCAAGGCGCGTCTGGCTCGCTTTGAAGAGCTGAACAACAGCGATTATCAGAAGCGTAATGAAACCAACGAACTCTTTATTCCGCCTGGCGCCCGCCTTGGCGATAAAGTGCTGGAAGTGAAAAACCTCAGCAAATCGTATGGCGACCGCGTCCTGATTGACGATCTGTCATTCTCGCTGCCAAAAGGCGCGATTGTCGGGATTATCGGGCCGAACGGCGCGGGTAAATCGACACTGTTCCGTATGATGTCGGGTCAGGAACAGCCTGATTCCGGCAGCATCGAGCTGGGCGAAACCGTGAAGCTGGCGTCGGTCGATCAGTTCCGTGACGCGATGGATAACACCAAAACGGTATGGGAAGAAGTCTCTGGCGGTCAGGACATTATGCGTATCGGTACCACCGAGATGCCAAGCCGTGCCTATGTCGGACGCTTTAACTTCAAAGGCACCGATCAGGGCAAACGCGTGGGCGAACTCTCCGGCGGTGAGCGCGGACGTCTGCACCTGGCGAAACTGCTTCAGGTAGGCGGTAACCTGCTGCTGCTGGATGAACCGACCAACGACCTCGACATCGAAACCCTGCGCGCGCTGGAGAATGCCCTGCTGGAGTTCCCGGGCTGCGCGATGGTGATCTCGCATGACCGCTGGTTCCTGGACCGTATTGCCACCCACATCATCGATTACCAGGATGAGGGCAAGGTTGAGTTCTTTGAAGGTAACTTTACCGAATACGAAGAGTATAAGAAACGCACCCTCGGCGCGGATGCGCTGGAGCCAAAGCGTATCAAATACAAGCGTATGGCGAAGTAATCTGCTGATAAAAAAGGCGCCTCCGGGCGCCTTTTTTATTGTGCTCAGGCGTTAATTGCCCAGCCGCTCTTTTACCAGCTCCACACAGCGCAGGAAGCGCGCATCGTAGTTGTCCTCCTGCACGTGCACAAACTCAACGTTATTTTCCCGCAGCATGGTCACCAGAATGGACTGAAACTCACGCCGGTCCACCGAGCTGCCGAGGCTGCGCAGGCCGTCTGCCACCCACGGCACGTTGTTCTCCAGCAGGATCACCAGGTCAAATCGGTACTCATCGATCAGCGCCTGTACAAAGGGGTGTTCGCGCCCTTCATACTTCAGACAGAACGCCTGAGTGGTAATAAAGTCGGTATCGATAAAGGCGACTTTATTCGCATATTTCACGGCAAAATCGATGTACTGCGCCTGACCCAGCGCAATTTTATCGTAGTCCGAGTACTGCAGCGCCATTTCATCGCCGCCGAGGTGAGAGAAGACATAGTCTCGGCCATACTCCCAGGCGCTGGTGGTGTTGAAGATGTTCGCCAGCTTGTTGACCAGCGTGGATTTGCCGCTCGACTCACCGCCCAGGACCGCCACGGTGCGCACAAAGAAAGGCTTCACTTCCGTCGGAATATATTCCCAGTAGCGAAACGGATCCTGACGGATCTGGCTGCCGCTGATGCTCATAAACGATCGGTGTGGATCGATGACCCGCGCCGGGATCCCCAGATACTGCTGATACATCGGCGCATCCGGTTCCTCGCTGGTATAGACGCAGTCGGGCACAATCCCCTGCTCTGCCAGAAACGCACTGACGCCTGCGCTCCAGACATCCCAGCCGTGCGGATAGGGTTCGATCCCCTCTTCGTTGAACGAGTGAATACGAATGTTTTTCTGGTATTTGAATGTCTGCAGGAGCCAGCGCAGCCGATCGCTGACGGTGGGCTGCTGCGACATGGCGCTGCTCTCAAACAGCGCGCGATCGCGCGGCTCGTCGTGGCCCATAATAATATGCAGCTCATCCACCTGACTGCAGGCGCGCTGAATCAGATAGATATGACCGGTGTGCAGCGGATAGAACTTGCCAAATACCACGCCCACGGTTTTTTCACGACGCGGAAACTCCAGCCCGAGAAAGTGATGCAGCGCCGCCAGTTTCTGCGCGCCGGGGCTTTTTATTTTCGCGTTAAGCAGCTGGCTCAGGTAGCCTTTGGTCATTCCGCTGGCGTCAGCCACCTGCTGCAGCGTATGGCCCTGCTGGCGAATCGCGGTCTTCAGATAGTCAAATGCTGACACTCAGTATCTCCTGCGTGCAATAAAGGATGATGCGGCCCTGGTTGCGTGCATCGTCTGAACCAGGGGCGCATTAATGCGCCCCCTACATATCGCCAGGGTGGCATTTATGCCGCCCTGGAAAGTTATGCGCATCCTCAAACGCAGGGGCGGCATTTATGCCGCCCTGGTTGCGTGCA
>NZ_JAWRYR010000008.1:0-180935 GCF_046940275.1 Pantoea sp. SIMBA_079
GAAGCGGGCGTGAGCGAGGGAACCGCGCAGCGGCGGGCGGGGCTGGCGCAGGGCCGGGGAGTGCAGAGGGCGCGGCCTGGCGTCCTCTGCCCGGTCGCCGCGCCGGGGCGGAGGCAGCCGCCGGGGCTGACGGCGAACGGAACCGGCGCTTAACCCGGAACCGGTGTCCGCGCCCGGCGGCGAACAAAACCGGTGCTTAACCGGCAAAAAACACCGCTTTGCCGCGCTGAAAGGTGGCCTGCACCGGTGCAATCCGCGCCACGGCTTCAGCAGAACAGCTGGCTTTAACCAGCATCATACTGGCTTGATCCTGCAGCGCAGGCCACTGCCGCACGCCCTGATTAGAGAGCGGCAGGATCCCCCCGGTTGCGATATGCAGTGCGCGGCTTAGCCCATACTCATCAGAGCCGCGATAAAGCTGTGCATAGAGATTGGCTTTCTCCAGCATGCTGCCGGTACCAAAGGGGGACCAGTGATCGATCACGCTGTCAGTGCCGGTCATCACGTTAACGCCTGCCGCCTGCAGCTGCGGCAGCGGCATGGTCAGCCTGCCGATCGGAATGGTGGAGGCCAGGCTAATCTGCTGCTCCGCCAGGCCGGCAATCATTCGATCCAGCGCGCGTCCCTCCAGCGTGGCCAGCGCAAAGCCGTGGCTCAGCGTGACCCGACCTTTAAGCTGCGGATGACGGGCAACGGTATCAATCATGTACTGAATAGCCGCCACGCCTGCCGGGCTGGTCTCATGGAGATGAATATCCACGCCGCGCTGATAGTCGAGCGCTATCTGAAACATCGCATCAAGCGACGCTTCCATTGCGCCATCAACGCTGGTCGGATCGAGGCCGCCCACATGCGTGACGCCGGGCTGCATCGCCTCGCGCATGAGCCCGTCAACCTGTGAGTGCAGCAGGCCGTGTTGCGGAAAGGCGACAATGCCGCAGCGAAAATCGGGATGCTTTGCCAGCGCCTGCTGCAGGTGCGCCAGGCTCTGCAGGCCGCTGACCGGATCGATGTTGCAGTGGCTGCGCGCTTCAGTGGTGCCTTTACTCTGCAGCAGGCCAATCAGCGCTTCGGCGCGCGCCTGTGAAGCAGGCAGCAGCTGCGGGATCAGCACTTCTTCCCGGGCGATCATATCCATAATGGTTTTGCCCTGACGCGGGCGCGGAGCCTGCCACGGGCCGCCGTAAAACGTCTTATCAAGGTGGATATGCATATCACGGGTGCGGGGCAGCAGCAGCGCATCCTGCGCATCCCACTGCGGCAGCGCGGCGTTGCGCGACGTGCCGGCGGGCTCAATCGCGACAAAAAGCCCCTCTTTGATCGTGAGGTCATAGCGCGCGGTATGGGTGGCGATCACTTCGCCGCCCTCACGTTCAAACGCCTCTTCAAGGCGCACGTTGCAGAGCTGATAGTGGGCGGCGTCAGGCGGTGGCACCGCGGTCTCACAGGCTGAAATAGCGGACAATGGCGCGGCGCGGCTGATACCGGCCGCCAGCAGGCTGCCGGCTGCGGTCAGACGTACGCCCTGACTGAGAAAAGAACGACGGCTGGCAGAGGTAACGGGCATAGCGGGCTCCGGATAGCAGGGAAAACCTTAATCTGACAAATCTGTCGCCCCGCCGCTGCGATATTTGCCACTGCCCGGCAGTGGAAAAATCACTGCCACTGCAGATGGCAGAAATCAGCCAGCGCCTGCGCCAGCGTCTGCTGCAGCGTATCCTGTGGCAGACGACAGAACAGCGCCAGCTCAAAGTGTGTAACCGGCGGCAGGCCGTCGGCGATGCCCAGTACGCGGTGGCCGGGGAGACGGCAGCTGGCGGGCAGCAGCGTCAGGCCCAGTCCGGCGGCGCTGGCGCTGGCGAGCGCTGCCAGGCTGGCGCTGCTGTAGCTGATGCGCCAGCTGCGTGCCAGCTGGTCCAGCGCCTGGCACATCTCCTCCCGGTAGAGTCCCTGCTGCGGAAATACCACCAGCGGCACCGGCGAGCGGGTAAAGCAGGGGTGAGCCTGGCTGTCGAGCCAGAGCAGCGGCTCAGGACGCGAGGCGAGGGGGCGCTCGCCGCCGGGTTGCTTAATGAGCATGATATCCAGCTCTTCGCGCTGCCATGCACGGTGCAGATCAACATACATGCCGCTCATGACATCGAGGCGCAGCTGCGGATGCGTCCGGCTGAAATCCGCCAGCAGATCGGCGGTAGGCGCCGCAAAATCTTCCGGTACGCCAAGCCGCAGAATGCCGTCACGCCAGGTATCGCCTATGACATCCCACGCTTCGCTGTTAAGTGCAATGATGCGGCGCGCATAGGCCAGCATCTTTTCACCCTCTTCGGTCAGCATGACCTGATGTGAGGTACGCACCAGCAGCGCTCTGCCGATCATCTCCTCCAGCCGGCGCACCTGCTGGCTGACGGTGGACTGCGAGAGGTGCACCCGCCCGGCGGCGCGGGTAAAGCTGGCGGTTTCGCAGACGGCAACAAAGCTCAGCAGCTGCTGAGGCGTGAACATAGGCTGACGATTCATTTTTCCACTGCTGGCTATGACATTATTTTATTTCCCAATAGTAAACGCTGCTGCGATGCTGGCAACCTTTTCACTGTGAGAGTGTTTATGAACAGACAGTCCGTTTCGCTGACGCTGGCCGCCCTGATCCTGGCCGGACTGAATATGCGTCCGCTGCTGACGTCAGTCAGTCCGCTGCTCGGTCAGCTGCGTCAGGAGATAAGCCTGTCCCCGCTGGCGGCATCGCTGTTGCCGGCGGTGCCAATGATCATGATGGGCGTGGTGGCGCTGCTGAGTGTGTCTTTTTTGCAACGTATCGCGCTGCAGCGTCTGCTGCAGGCGGGGTTGCTGCTGCTGCTGCTGGCGCTGCTGGCACGGACGGTTACCGGCAGCGGCAGCGTGCTGGTTGCCAGCGCACTGGTTGCGGGTCTTGGTGCCGGCGTGGTGCAGATGGCGATGCCGGGCATCATTCGCCAGCGTTTTGCACAGCGCAGCGCAGCCGTAACCGGGCTGTGGGCGGGCGCGCTGATGGGCGGTGGCGGGGTGGCAGCAGCGCTGACGCCCTGGATCAGCGCCAGAACTGGCTGGTCGCTGGCGCTGGGCAGCTGGGCATTACCGGCGCTGCTGGCACTGCTGCTCTGGCTGCGGGTCAGGCTGCCGGCGACAGCGGCGCAGCCGGCACCGGCGCTGCCCCCGCTGTGGCGCACGCCGCGCGCCTGGTCGCTGGCGCTGAGCTTTGGACTGGTTAACGGCGGCTACGCTACCTGCGTGGCGTGGCTTCCGGACGCGTACCGGCAGTCCGGCTGGAGTGAGCAGGCGGGCGGTTCACTGCTTGGCGTAATGATTCTGTGTCAGGTTATCGGGGCGCTGCTAATGCCGCTGCTGGCACGCCGTGCTGACCGTCGCCCGCAGCTGATTTTCAGCCTGCTCTGTCAGCTGGCCGGTATGACAGGCCTGCTGATTGCGCCGCTGTTCGCCCCGTGGTGCTGGGCCGCGGTGGCCGGGTTTGGTCTTGGCGCTGCGTTTCCGCTGGCGATGGTGCTGGCACTCGATCATCTGCCGCACCCGCAGGCGGGCGCACGGCTGGTGGCATTTATGCAGGGGGCCGGTTTTATCATTGCCGGCTGCATGCCGTTTATCGCTGGCCAGCTGCAGGCGTTCAGCGGCAGCTTCTCCGGTATCTGGCTGATGCAGGGCGCGATCACGCTGGGCCTGATTGCGCTGAACCTGCGCTTTCATCCACACAGCTATGCCACGGCATTTACTCACCCGTCGCGCTGATTGGTCCTACCAAAGCCGGTAAAACCTTTTTGTCTGGTCACACTGCTGCAAAATTCTCCCGTAATACGTTGCTTTCAGTTAACAACGCATTAACTATCTGACGCCATAAGCCCGGTTTTGTGAAAGCGGTCCGACCACTTTCAGCGCGTTACGGGCACTGTTGCACGGTGCATGTTCTGCTGCACCGTGCCGGTCTGACTCCTCCGGAGATAATGGCATGCAGGTATGGCAGCAAAATTATGATCCGCTTAATAATCTGTGGCTTTCCAGCTTAGTCGCAGTGATCCCGATTGTTTTTTTCTTTTTCGCGCTGATTAAACTCAAGCTTAAAGGCTATCAGGCGGGCACGGCTACCGTTGTGCTGGCGCTGCTGGTGGCGCTGCTGCTATATGGCATGCCAGTGGGGCAGGCGCTGGCATCGGCGGTGTACGGGTTTTTCTATGGTCTGTGGCCGATCGCCTGGATCATCATTGCCGCTGTGTTTGTGTATAAAATCTCAGTTAAAACCGGGCAGTTTGACATTATCCGTGCGTCGATCCTGTCGATCACGCCGGATCAGCGCCTGCAGATGCTGATCGTCGGGTTTGCGTTCGGGGCCTTTCTGGAGGGCGCTGCCGGCTTTGGTGCGCCGGTGGCCATTACCGCTGCGTTGCTGGTCGGGCTGGGCTTTAAACCGCTTTATGCGGCGGGCCTCTGTTTAATTGTCAATACGGCCCCGGTAGCGTTCGGCGCGATGGGTATTCCGATTATTGTGGCCGGGCAGGTCACCGGGCTGGACAGCTTTCAGATTGGCCAGATGGCCGGGAGACAGCTGCCGTTTCTGACGCTGATTGTGCTGTTCTGGATCATGGCGATTATGGATGGCTGGCGCGGGGTGAAAGAGACCTGGCCGGCGGTGATCGTGGCGGGAGGATCGTTTGCCATTGCCCAGTTCCTGAGTTCCAACTTTCTCGGGCCGGAGCTGCCGGATATTATCTCCTCGCTCGCCTCATTAATCTGTCTGACGCTGTTTTTACGTCGCTGGCAGCCGGTACGCATTTTCCGTTTTGAAGAACGCGATACCGCTGACGCCGCGCCGGACGCGCAGCGCTACACGCTGGCGCAAATTGTGCGCGCATGGATGCCGTTTCTGTTTCTGACGGCAACGGTGACGCTGTGGAGCATCCCCCCGTTCAAGGCGCTGTTCGCCAAAGGCGGCGTGCTCTATGACTGGGTCTTTACCGTACCGGTACCGCTGCTGCATGAACTGGTGGCGCGGATGCCGCCGGTAGTGAGTCAGGCCACGCCATACGCTGCACTGTTTAAATTCGATGTGGTTTCCGCCACCGGCACGGCGATTCTGGTTGCGGCGCTGCTGTCGATCCTCTGGCTGCGGATGAAACCGCGCGCGGCGCTGCAGACGTTCGCAGAGACGCTGAAAGAGCTGGCGCTGCCGATCTACTCTATCGGCATGGTGCTGGCGTTTGCCTTTATCTCTAACTACTCCGGGCTTTCCGCCACGCTGGCGCTGGCGCTGGCGCACACCGGGCAGGCGTTTACCTTTTTCTCGCCGTTTCTCGGCTGGCTGGGCGTGTTCCTGACCGGATCGGACACCTCCTCCAACGCGCTGTTTGCTGCGCTGCAGGCCACCACGGCTCAGCAAATCGGCGTGTCCGATATTCTGCTGGTGGCCGCCAATACCACCGGCGGCGTGACCGGCAAGATGATATCGCCGCAGTCGATTGCCATCGCCTGCGCGGCGGTCGGGCTGGTGGGGAAAGAGTCCGATCTGTTTCGCTTCACTGTAAAACACAGCCTGATTTTTACCTGCATGGTCGGGGTGATCACCACGCTGCAGGCCTACGTGCTGACGTGGATGATCCCGTGAGCGCGCCGCTGCGCGAGCGTCTCAGCGCCTGGATCAGCGCGCAGCAGCTGACGCCCGGTATGCGGCTGCCGGGCGAACGCCAGCTGGCGGCGCTGCTGGGCGTCTCGCGCTCTTCCCTGCGCGAGGCGATTCAGCAGCTGATCAACAGTGGCGTCCTGATCAGCAAACGCGGCGGCGGCACCTGGCTGTGCCAGCCGCCGGAGCCCTGGTCAGAACAGCGTATCGTTGAGCCGATGCGTCAGCTGCTGGCGGCCGATCCCGACTACCGCTGGGATATTCTGGAGGCGCGCCACGCCATTGAGGCCAGCACCGCGTGGCACGCCGCGCTGCGCGCAACGGAAGCGGATAAAGAAAAACTGCGCTACGCCTTTGATGCGCTGCTGCGACTGAACGACTGCGGCGATCCCGATCTCGCGGCGCAGGCCGATCTGCGTTTTCATCTCGCTATCGCAGAGGCGTCGCACAACCTGGTCTTACTGCAGACCATGCGCGGCTTTTTCGATTTGCTGCAGTCCTCGGTCCTGCACAGCCGTCAGCGCATGTATACCCAGCCGGTAATATTTAACCGCCTTAATGAGCAGCATCAGGCGATGTTTGATGCGGTGATGGCGGGGGACGCCGCCGCCGCGCGTCAGGCGGCGATGGATCACCTCGGCTTTGTCCATACCACGATGAAAACGCTGCATGAAGATGAAGCGCGGCAGGCGCGCATTACCCGCCTGCCGGGTGAAACGGCAGCGACCCGTAAGGAGAACACCTGATGATTATTTCTGCTGCCAGTGACTATCGCGCCGCAGCGCAACGCATATTGCCCCCGTTCCTGTTTCACTATCTTGACGGCGGTGCCTATGCCGAACATACCCTGCGGCGAAACGTGGCTGACCTCTCTGACGTCGCGCTCCGTCAGCGGGTGCTGAAAAATATGTCTGCGCTGAGCCTGGAAACCCGGTTGTTTAACGAGACGCTGGCGATGCCGGTGGCGCTGGCGCCGGTGGGGTTATGCGGAATGTATGCGCGTCGGGGAGAGGTGCAGGCGGCGCGGGCCGCCGCGCAGAAGGGGATCCCCTTTACGCTCTCCACCGTCTCGCTCTGTCCAATTGAAGAGGTGGCGCCGGCCATTAACCGGCCGATGTGGTTTCAGCTCTATGTGCTGCGCGATCGAGGATTTATGCGTAACGCGCTGGAGCGCGCCAAAGCCGCCGGCTGTTCAACGCTGGTGTTTACGGTCGATATGCCCACGCCGGGCGCACGCTACCGTGATGCGCACTCCGGCATGAGCGGGCCGCACGCCGCGCTGCGTCGTTACTGGCAGGCGGCAACGCATCCGCAGTGGGCATGGGACGTCGGGCTACACGGAAGGCCTCACGATCTGGGCAATATTTCAGCCTATCTCGGCAAGCCCACCGGGCTGGAGGACTATATTGGCTGGCTGGCAAACAACTTCGATCCCTCGATCTCCTGGCAGGATCTGGAGTGGATCCGCGACTTCTGGGAGGGGCCGATGGTGATTAAAGGGATCCTGGATGCGGAAGATGCGCGCGACGCGGTGCGTTTCGGCGCTGACGGCATCGTGGTCTCTAACCACGGCGGACGGCAGCTGGATGGCGTACTCTCCTCCGCGCGGGCGCTGCCGGCCATCGCCGATGCGGTTAAAGGCGATATCACCATTCTGGCAGACAGCGGCATTCGCAGCGGTCTGGATGTGGTGCGCATGCTGGCGCTGGGTGCCGACAGCGTACTGCTGGGGCGCGCCTTTATCTATGCGCTGGCGACGCACGGCCAGCGCGGCGTGGAGAATCTGCTGACGCTGATTGAAAAAGAGATGCGGGTAGCGATGACGCTGACCGGTGCAAAATCGATCGCCGATATTACGCAGGAGTCGCTGGTGCAGGCTAATGCACTGCTGAGCGAGGCGGGTTTACAGCCCGCACGTCCGCGCGCGGTACGCTGAGCCAGGCAAAACAGAATGGGTTGTCTATACTGAGTGCTGTCCACTAACAGGAGGAATGACATGACCATTCACAAGAAAGGATCGGCCCACTGGGAAGGTGATATCAAAGGTAAAGGTACCGTCAGCACAGAGAGTGGCGTACTGAATCAGCAGCCGTATGGTTTTAATACGCGCTTTGAAGGCCAGAAAGGCACGAACCCGGAAGAGCTGATTGGTGCTGCACACGCTGCCTGTTTCTCTATGGCGCTGTCGCTGATGCTGGGCAATGCCGGCCATAAAGCGGAAAGTATCGACACCACCGCTGATGTCTCGCTGGATAAAAAAGGCGAAGGCTTTGCTATTACCAAAGTGGCACTCACCAGCACGATTTCGCTGCCAGGTGTGGATAAAGACGCGTTTGACGAGATTATTCAGAAAGCGAAAGCAGGCTGCCCGGTATCGCAGCTGCTGAATGCGGAAATTACGCTGGATTACACGCTGAATAACTGATTGCGCAACGCGTAACGGTCAATGCTTTAACGATGCGCCTGCGGGCGCATCGTTGTTTCTGCCTTCAGGCATACTCTGCATCATGCAGTGCTTCGCGCACGTTGCGCAGGCTGCTGCGCGCAATACGATACGCCTTGCGCGGATCGCCCGCCACAAACTCAAACGTGGGTGAATAGTAGAAGGGTAACCAGCCATCAAAGCCATTTTCCCACTCCCAGCGTACCGGGCAGGGCCAGAGGATACCGTCATACAAAATGTAATAAACCCAGCGTCCGGCAGGACGGCGGGGGCGCGATTTCTTCATGGGATTCACAACGATGATAGTGTAAAACAGCTTATATTTTGAACCTTATTGCCAGTGCTTGCAATGGCAGCTGGCTAAAATGTGCGCAATACAGCAAATCCTGGTCTCAATTCAGCGATGTACTTCGCCACACAGTAAGACCACGTTAGGGCGCACTTTATAGATACGATTGGCCATGGTTTCACAGGCCGTTTTCGTCGGATAAATACGCTCTGACACCGGTAACGCGTCACAGGCATCATGCCCGCAGGCACTCACTAATAAAACAAAACCAATCAGCATAACCGGCTCCTTTAACACCTTCGCGCTGGTACGGAATGTGTGGCTGTGTGTTCCCTTTTTTGATCCAGTATAGACAATTGCCTCACAGGTCAATGAACACCCTGAGCGGCTTTTTTATCCGAACGGTCTGATAGCAGCGCGCTGCGCATCCAAACCCGGCATAATCCAGGCTAAACTGTGCAGCTGACCCCTTTAAATGAGTGAGAAAAGCATGTCTGATATTGCCCATCCTGCCAGCAGTCCAAAACAGGCTGCCCTGCAGCTGGTTATTGAGCTGGTCCGTGCCGGAAAACTGAGCCCCCTGCATGGCGATGCGTCAAATATGATTTCCATTTACGAGCAGTTCAAGAGTCACTTCGAAGCAGATAAACACAAAGAGTCTGCTATCTCCTGATAGCGTCAGCCGTCCGGTAAGCGCCGCAGCCGTTAACTGAACTGCGGCGTCTGCCAGACGGCTTTCTCATGCGATTACGCACCTGCCATTATATAATCACCATCCTGCATTATTTCTTTGCCACTTAATTTATCCGGATTGAGTTTTGATATTTCTCACACTTTCTGTATCCAGATCTGAAACCGGTTGCAGAAAATCTGCTGGCTGTGTATTCGTTAATTAAACGCCATTCAGAGGAAACGATCATGCCAAAAATTTTACTGTGCTGTGCCGCCGGAATGTCCACCAGCATGGTGGTGCAGAAAATGGAAAAAGCGGCAAAAGAGCAGGGTGTTGATGTCGAGATAAAAGCGGTGGGAATAGAAGAGTTTAACGATGAAATTCAGGATGTTGATTGCTGTCTGCTTGGGCCGCAAATCAAATATAAACTGGCTGATTTTGCTCCGATAGCTCAGCAGCTTAATAAGCCTATTGCCGTGATAAATAGCATGGATTACGGCATGATGAATGGCGAGAAAATATTAGCGGATTCCTTAAAGCTGATTCACGCCTGAAAATAACGCCTGCACTCAAATAATTCTTCCGCCTGCACAGCCGCTGTGCAGGTTAATTCTCTTGTTGCCTGTTGCAAGGAGCTTGCCCATGAGCAGCATCAGCGAATCTTTATTTGGCGTCATTGAAAACCGGATCAGTCCATTTGCCGGACGCCTCTCCAGCCAGCGTCACGTGATCGCAATTCGCGATGGTTTCATCGCCTCTATGCCGTTTCTGATTGTCGGCTCCTTTATGCTGTTGTTTGCCCATCCGCCGTTTTCTGCCGACAGTTCATGGGCCTTCGCACAGTGGTGGCTGGGTATGGTGCGGGCGCACGAAGCGCAGATCATGATGCCCTACAACATGACAATGGGCATTATGGCGCTCTATATCGCCAGTGCTATCGCCTATAACCTTGCCAGCAGCTACAAAATGAATGGTTTTATGGCGGCCAGCCTGTCGCTGATGGCTTTCCTGGTGGTGGCCGCTCCCCAGAGCGATAAGACGCTGCCGGTGGGCTCGCTGGGTGGTGAAGGGATCTTCACGGCGATTCTGGTCGCGCTGTTCGCCACGGAAATGATGCATTTCCTGCAGAAACACCATATCGGCTTTAAGCTGCCCGAGCAGGTTCCGCCGAAAATTCGTCAGTCGTTTGATCTGCTGATCCCGATTGTCGCCATTTTCCTGACGCTGTTTCCGCTCAGCCTGTGGGTGCAGGCGCAGTTTGGCATGCTGCTGCCTCAGGCGATTATGGCCATCTTCGCGCCGGTCATCTCCGCGTCGGACTCACTGCCTGCGGTACTGATTGCAGTGCTTTTGTGCCATATGCTGTGGTTTGCCGGCATTCATGGTGCGGTGATCGTAGGAGGGATCCTGCAGGCGTTCTGGCTGACCAATCTCGGGCTGAATCAGCAGGCGCTGAACGCCGGAGAGCCGGTCATGCACGTGTTTATTGAACCCTTCTGGCAGTTTTTTATCGTGATAGGCGGCTCCGGTTCCACCATGGGACTGGTGCTGCTTTATCTGCGCAGCCGGTCAGCGCATCTGCGTTCAATTGGCAAGCTGAGTATTGTGCCCAGCATGTTTAACATCAACGAGCCGGTAATTTTTGGCTCACCGGTGGTGATGAACCCCATTCTGTTTATTCCGTTTCTGCTTGCGCCGCTGGTTAACGCCGTGATCGCCTGGACCGCCACCAAAACTAACCTGATCAATCACGTGGTGTCGCTGGCGCCGTGGACCACGCCCGCCCCGATTGGCGCAGCCTGGTCAACCGGCTGGGACTGGCGCGTGATTGTGCTGATCGCCGTGCTGGTAGCGATTGCCACGCTTATCTACTACCCGTTTTTCAAAATGTATGAGCGACAGCTGCTGCAACAGGAGCAGGCCGCAGCGGCACAACTGGCTAAGGAGTCATGATGGAAATTGATGAAAGCACGGTAATGGAACTGATTATTCAGGCGGGCGAGGCGCGCTCCTGCGCCATGCTGGCGCTGCGCGCGGCGCGTAATCAGGCGTGGAGTGACGCAGACGCACAGCTCACGGCCGCCACGCAGGCAGCGAAAGCGGCGCATCGTATCCAGACGGAACTGATTGGGGCTGATGAAGGCTGCGGCAAAATTCCGGTTAACCTGATTATGGTGCATGCCCAGGATCACCTGATGAACGCCATGCTCTGCCGCGAACTGGCAGAAGAGATCATTCAGCTACGTCGTGAACTGGCGGCACAACAGTAAGGAGCAGCTATGCAGCATCACAATCCCGGTGCGTTTCCGGAGGGATTTCTCTGGGGCGCATCAACCTCAGCGTATCAGATTGAGGGCGCATGGAATGCGGATGGCAAAGGACCGTCAGTCATTGACCATGCGCGTTTCAGTGATAACGTCACTGACTTTACCGTTTGCAGCGATCACTATCACCGCTTTAAAGAGGATATTGCGCTGCTGGCCGAAATGGGACTGAAAACCTACCGGTTCTCCATCGCCTGGAGCCGCCTCTACCCCGACGGCGACGGCGAGCTTAATCCGGCGGGCGTGGCGTTTTATCAGCAGCTGATTGATGAAATCTGCCGGCACGGCATTGAACCGCTGGTCACGCTCTATCATTTTGACCTGCCGTGGGCGCTGCAGCAGACAGGCGGCTGGTCAAACCGGCGCACCGTAGCGGCCTTCGAGCGCTTTGCCGTGACCTGCTTTGAACACTATGGCAAACAGGTAAAATACTGGCTGACCATCAATGAACAGAACATGATGATCCTCAAGGGGGAGGTCATCGGCACGCTGGCAGAAGGCACAGAAGATGTGCAGCGCAGCCTTTATCAGCAGAATCACCATATGATGCTGGCACAGGCGCGGGCGATGATCGCCTGCCATCAGCGTTTGCCGGACGCAAAAATTGGTCCGGCGCCCAATATCTCCTGCGTCTACGCCGCCAGCTCACGGCCGGAAGATGTGCTGGCCGCCGACAACTTTTCAGCGATCCGCAACTGGCTCTATCTCGATCTGGCGGTACACGGACGCTACAACGCGGTGGTCTGGGCGTTCTTGCAGCAGCGTGGCTGGCTGCCGGAGATTGAAGCGGGCGATATGGAGACCATCGCAGCGGGCAAACCTGATTTTATCGCCTTCAACTATTATGCCTCCGCTACCGTCAGCGCTGACCTGCCGGATGCCGCCCGTGGTGAACTGAACAGTAAGCAAAAAGCGGATCAGCAGATGGCGGGGATCGACAGTACGGTGTATGTCGGCTGCAATAATCCGCATCTGCCGCAGAATCAGTTTGGCTGGTATATCGATCCGGTCGGCTTTCGCATTACCGCCCGTGAGATCTACGCGCGCTATGCGCTGCCGCTGATTGTAACGGAGAATGGTCTGGGTGCCTTTGATACGCTGGAGGCGGGCAATAAAGTACACGATGATTACCGTATCGCCTACCTGCGCGATCATCTGCGGCAGCTGCGGCTGGCAATTGCGGACGGCGTGGCGCTGTTTGGCTACTGTCCGTGGTCAGCGATCGATCTGGTCAGTACGCATCAGGGGATCAGTAAACGCTACGGGTTTATCTATGTGAACCGCGATGAGCATGACCTGAAAGATCTGGCGCGCTATCGTAAAAAGAGCTTTTTCTGGTATCAGCAGCTGATTGCCAGCAACGGCGCCACGCTCGACGACGCGGTCAGCTACTGATCGCGTTACGCCGCGCCGGTCCGTCAGCGACCGACGCGCGTTCAATCAGCCGCCCGCTAAAGGGCGGCAACACCGTCACAGGCTTCCCCTCCAGCATTGCGACCAGCTGCGCCAGCGTGTGCTGGATCATTTCGGCGACCGGGACATGTACCGTGGTCAGCGGCGGCAGAAAAAAAGCGGCCATATTAATGTCATCAAAACCCATCAGTGAGACATCCTGCGGCAGTCGCCTGCCGGCCGCATGCAGCGCCAGCGCCGCGCCCATTACCATATCGTCATTGCTCGCCATCAGTGCGCTGAACGTGACCTTTGATGCCAGCAGCTGCTGCGTGGCCAGCTGGCCGCTGAGCGAGGTCCAGGCGCCCTGGACGACCCGGGCAGGCTCAAAGGGCAGCTGATGAGCAGCCAGCGCCTGCTGATAGCCAGCCAGCCGCGCGGCAGCGGTGGGCGAGCCCGGCAGGCCAGTAATGAACGCGATATCCTGATGTCCGCGCTGGATCAGATAACACACGGCATCAAAGGTGTTTTGCTGATGGGTCGCCCAGACGCAGTGTTCTGCATGCTGCGTCAGCTGCCGGTTGACCACCATAATCGGAATGGCGTGCTGCTCAATCAGCGCTTCCAGCGCGGCCGTATCCAGAAAGCGCGGATAGATAATGATGGCGTCACAGCGCAGATCGAGCAGAAATTCAATCGCCGCCCGTTCATCGTCGGCACTGGTTTTGCCGTCAGCCAGGATCAGCTGGCGCCCGTAGTTATTGGTCAGGGTGGCAGTCTGATAAAGCAGCTCGCTGAAATAGGGGCCGTTGAACAGGGAGTGGGTGACAATCAGACCAATATTCTGTGACTTTTGGGTTGCCAGACTGCGTGCCAGCAGGTTAGGACGATAACCGGTCTCTTCAATCGCCTGAAACACTTTCTGCTGCGTCGCTTTACTGACGTAGCGCGTACCCGCCAGCACGCGCGATACGGTGGCTTTGGAGACGCCAGCCTTCCGGGCCACATCCAGCATTGTAATCATTTTTCCGTCCCGTCATCCCTTCATGTGTAAGCGTGATAGTAACTGAAAATGCGCGGCGACAGAGGAGAGCACAGGTAAACAGTGAAGCCGATCAGGCAAAGAACCAGGCGGGCAGTATTGCAATCAGATTATTCAGCGTATGCAGAAAGATAGGCAGGGCCAGGTTATTACTGCGCAGGCGCGCATAGCAGAGCAGCAGTGAAAAGAGCGTCAGCGCCACCAGCGTTTCCCAGTGCACATATTGCGTGTGCAGCGCCGCAAACAGCAGGGAAGTCAGCAGCATGCAGGCGAAGCGGCTGCGGGGTGCCCAGAGCAGAAACGCCTGCAGCAGAAAGCCGCGAAACAGCACTTCCTCAAATACCGGCGCCAGCAGTACCGCCGTCAGCAGCAGGATCAGCATCGAGTTGCGCCCCTGCTGGCTCTGCTCAATCAGCCAGCCTTCCGGCTGCAAAAACCGGGTCTGAGCCATCATCAGCAGAAACAGCGCACCGATAAACAGCAGCGTCTGCAGAGGGCGCAGTGCACCCAGCGGGATATCGCTGCGACGCTGACAATAAAAGCGGTAGAGCGGATAGATCACGGCGAACTCAAACAGGCAGAGAACCGGTACCAGCAACCCATCATTACGTAACGCGCTGTAGTTAGGAAAGAGCGTAATCAGCATCGTTATGAGGTAATAGACAACAAAGCAGCCCGCGTAAAACAGGGTTAAGGTAACTTTGTCGGATTGAGTATCCATAGGCGACTCAGCGGGCAGGGGGAAGGGGGAAGGGCATAGTAGCAATGGCGCAGAGTGCTGTCGAGGTGCGCGATCTCAGATTTCAGTACCACTTCAGCGTTACAGTAAAAAACCAGGCACGGCGGGCAGGTGCCCGGCAGATGTGCCTGGCAGTCACCGGCCGGCGCGTTAGCGAACGCGTACGGCCACGAACGTCATCAGTATGACGCAGCCGATAAAAATCATGAGTTCCATAGTAAGCCTCCTCAGATGATTCTTAGAAAGAATAGTTTTTTTCTGGCGAGTCAGTGAGTCACTTAGTGCGATTAATCTTAAATTTTCCGCGTAACCGCGCAGTTTCCGGAGCGGAAACCGGCATTTTTCGGCCAGCGAAGTTCGTTTACGCGCCGGGCTTTGCTACTCTCAGAGGCGACGTAGTTATCTGTTCAGAAGGAGAGAGTTGTGACGCATTGTGGAAAAGTCCTGTTGCTAACCGCTGCCATGGCCTTAAGCGCCTGTCAGTCTGCCGGCAAAACCCGTACCCAGGCTGCGGCCAGCGTGGATCCGGAAACCGACCAGTGTCGCGCATCGCAGTATCAGAACTTTATTGGCCAGCCACTGACAGCGATCGGCAGTCAGAAATTTGCCGGTCCGGTACGCGCGATCCCCTGGAACGGTGCCGTCACCATGGACTTTAATCTGCACCGGCTGAATTTCATGGGCGATAAAGAGGGCAACATCACCCGCGTCTACTGCGGCTGACACCAGACGGACACACGACTGTCATCGGGTTGTCATGCCCGGCGGCGAGGATACTCTGACAAACAGAGATCGCCTCGTCATCTCAGACATGCACTGTTCGTCTTGTTTCTTCCCGCTGCGGCGGGAATTTTTTTAACCGGCGAACGCGCTACTGCAACAAGAGGTAATGATGAAAAGATTTTCAGGCTTTCTGCTGTTAACGCTGCTGGCCCCGCTGGCGCATGCATCCGGCGAAGCTGCCTGGCAGGAAAATGAGCAGCAGAGCCGTCAGGCGTGCCTGCTGGCCAGTACGCTGGCGCAGGCGAAAATTGTGGGTAAGCCGGTGCAGTTTGACGACCGCACCGGTTATGACGCGCTGCTGCTGCAGGGACGCTATCCGCAAAAGCACATGAAAAACCGCACCGGACGTGAACTCTGCCTCTACCATCGTCAGAGCGGCAAAGCCGTCGTCAGCGAAGCCGATCAGCTGCGGGTCGCAAAATAAATCATCCCTCAGGCTCCCGGCTCGCTGCCCAGTAATTGTGCCAGCAGCGTCCGGTAGCTCTGCAGACGCTGCTCATCGCCCTCAAACTCCAGCTTCTCAATGACCCGCGCAATAACCGCTTTACTGGTCGCAGGCTGCCCCTCGGCCATCAGTTCCCGCATAATAGCCGCCAGCAGATCGCTCTCATGCGGCACGTGCCAGGCAGGCGTGTTGAAGTAGTCGGTAATCGCCCGACTGGCGCTGTCAGGATAGGTTCTCATGGCTGACCTCCGCAGAGACAACACGGCGTGCCGCCAGCAGGCGGCAGCAACAGAACCCGAACGGCGTGCCCGCAAAAGGGGCTGCGCGTCTGGTTATTTTTTAAACATAGTTGCGCGCCGTAAGCTTGTCAGCAACGTTTCGTCATATTTTTTCACATTTGCCGATCGTCCTGATGCAGCGTCAGCGTCATCTGCCAGCGCTGCTGCGTCAGCAGAAATTCCGGGCTGACGCTCGGGCTCCAGGAGTCATCGCCGCCAACTCCCATATGAAAACCATCAAGATGCAGCCAGCAGCCTGTTTCCGGTTGCAGCAGATGACGATGTGACGTATCGCGCAGCTGCTCAAGACTGTAGCGACTGAGTGAAAAGGCGAAATCACCGCTGATTTGCCAGCTGCCGCTGTCGAGCTGCCGGGTACCGCAGCGCAAGCCGTTTTCACCGGGGAAAACATAGTCGGTGGTGAGATCGGCAAGCGGCAGCTGCCAGCGGGAAAACTGCGCTGCCAGCTGGCGATCCGGATAATTTTCGTGAGGGCCCAGACCCAGCCAGCTCACCTGCTCCGGTGAGTGTGCCAGCTGGCAGCGCCAGCCGATACGTGCCGGCGGCGGTAACCCGGCGGCCTGCTCAACCGTCAGGGACAGCGTAACCTCACCCCGGGCGTTGATAAAGTAGCGCTGGTGCGTGGTAAAACAGACCTGCTCCTGCGTGCGCCACTGATGCCAGGTTTCAATCTGTACCCCGTGCGCCAGGCTGTCAGCCTGCATCGCCAGCAGCACCGGTTCGAGCTGCCCGTAGCCGGCGCGCCGCCAGCGCTCAATCCAGGCATTGGGATCTACGCTGGCCGCTTCACTGGTGCCAATGTCGTTGTCGATGGGGGCGCGGATAAAGCAGGGCTGCAGCGGCGTCAGCAGGGTCTGCCGCTCATCCACCTGCCACTGTACCAGCTCACCGCTCAGGCGTGAGAAGCGCCAGCGCTGCTGCGCGATCGCCACGTCAATCTCCTCCGGCTGCATGAGCAGCTGCGGCGCACTGTTGCCGGATACCGGCAGACGCAGCGGCAGCGCGGCAGGCAGCTGCCACTGATCCCACGCGACGCGCGCATCAGCTTCGGACCAGGCGGTGGCTTCCGGCTGATGCACTGCGACATTCAGCCATGCGGCACCCTGCAGGCCTGATGGCAGCGCAATCTCAATCTGCTGGCTGCCCTGTGGCGCAATATCGAGCGGTACCGTGCCGGTCGCCACCGGCACTCCGTCCTGCTCAATACCCCAGCGCAGCTGCTCGTTATCGCTGTGCCGGAACAGATATTCGCTGGTGACCGTGATGCGCCCTGGCTGCGTGGCGTCATGCTCAAAGCGGAAAAACTGCTGCGCGCGCTGCGCTTCATACAGGGCCGGATGCGGCGAGCGGTCAGCATAGACCAGGCCATTCATGCAGAACTGGCGGTCGTTAGGGGTATCGCCAAAATCGCCGCCGTACGCCTGCCAGGCGTTTCCGTTGCTGTCATAGCGCGTCAGGCTCTGATCGGCCCAGTCCCAGACAAAGCCGCCCTGCAGACGCGGAAACGCACGAAACGCCTGCCAGTACTTCGCAAAACCGCCAAAGCTGTTCCCCATGGCGTGCGCGTATTCACACAGGATCAGCGGACGCTGTTCGCCCGGCAAACCAATCCACTTTTTCAGCGACCACTTGGGTACGGCAGGGAAGGGCTGATCCTGATCGACCCGCGCGTACATCGGGCAGATAATATCGGTTGCGGCGCTGTCTGCGCCGCCTCCCTCATACTGCACCGGGCGCGTTGTGTCGCTGCTTTTGACCCAGCGGTAAAGCGCATCATGCGTGCTGCCGTGCCCGGACTCATTGCCCAGCGACCAGATAATGATACAGGTGTGATTGCGGTCGCGCTGTACCATGCGCGTAACCCGCTCGCTGAAGGCGGCAAACCAGCGCGGATCGTCAGAGAGCCGGTTCATCGGCTGCATACCGTGCGTTTCAATATTCGCCTCATCCACTACATACAGACCGTAACGATCGCAAAGCCGATACCAGAGCGGATGATTAGGGTAGTGGGCGCAGCGCACTGCGTTGAAGTTATGGCGCTTCATCAGCTCAATATCACGGCGCATGCTGGCCTCATCCACCACCTGACCGCGTTCCGGATGGTGTTCATGGCGGTTAACGCCGCGGATCAGCAGCGGCTTGCCATTCAGGCAGAGCTGTCCCTGCTCAATGCTGACGCGCCGGAACCCGACGTCATACGCTTCCGCTTCCAGCACCTGATGCTGCGCATCCAGCAGTGTGACTACTGCGCGGTAAAGGTGAGGCGTCTCCGCACTCCAGAGCCGCGGCTGGTTTACCGGCAGCCGCAGCGTGGCCCGTTCCGGATAGCGTCCGCGCTCATCAATAATGGCGCTGCCGGGCATCTGCTCCTGCGTGCCGACGCAGGTCTCACCCAGCCACAGGCTGACGCGAATGTGGCAGCCTGCCAGGGCGGTTTCACTGGCATCAAGCTTGACGCTGACGCGTAAATCGCCCTGCGAATACTCCGGGCTGAGCGCGGTTTCAAGCTGGATATCTGCAAAGCGGGTGTCAGGTTTATGCAGCAGCGTCACATCGCGGAAAATGCCGCTCATGCGCCACATATCCTGATCTTCCAGATAGCTGCCGTCGCACCAGCGCAGCACCATTACGGCCAGGCGATTTTCGCCCGACTGCAGGGCGGCGCTGAGATCAAACTCTGCCGGCAGACGGCTGTCCTGGGAGTAGCCCAGCCACCGTCCGTTGCACCATACAAAGCAGGCTGAATTCACACCGTCAAAAATAACGCGCGTCTGGCCCTGCTGCAGCCACTGCTCATCAACGCTGAATGTGAGCGAATAGCATCCTGTTGGGTTAGCCTGCGGCACAAACGGCGGATTAACCGGAATAGGGTACTGCACGTTGGTATAAACTGGCGCATCGTAGCCGTGCAGCTGCCAGTTAGATGGCACCGGCAGAGTCGCAGCATCCGGCAGATCCTGCCACAGCCAGCTCTCAGGCACCGCTTCGGGGTGAGTAAAGTAGCTAAACTGCCACTCGCCATTCAGCGACTGCACCGAAGGCGACGGGCGATCGTCGCGGGCGGCCTGTTCGTCGCGCCAGCTGGCAAACGGCGGATGGCTGTCCAGACGTTGCAGGCTGGTAATCACCGGGTTTTCCCAGTCGCGACGGGCCAGAATAGCCGCTAAGGAGAGTGCAGAAGTCATGATGATATCTCTTTAATTGTAATGCGCTCACATTGATGCAAATAGCATCAGCTGTAAAGCATTCGTTGCTGAAACCGTGACAAAAAAGCCGGATGTGCAGCAGGCTGTCTGCGTCAGCAAAACGTTTCGCCATTAGGCGTTGAATTGTTACGCTTTTTTAAGGGCTATTTATTCACAAAAGTGAGGAAAAGCGCTTGTTGTTTTCTTCGGCTCAGTGCTACCGTCAGCACTCCTTTCCTTATCGAGTTCATTGCATGAAAAATCTGATTGCAGAACTCCTGCTCAGGCTGGCGGAGAAAGAAGAGGCATCCAAAGATCTGGTGGTGCAGATCGAGGCGCTGGAGATAGTGCTGACTGCCATGCTGCGCCAGCTGAATGCAGAACAGCATCATCAAATCGCCAGCGCGATTGAAAATGCGATGCCGCCCGCCGCACCGATTGCAGAGAGCGCGGATGCTGCGCTATTACGCAACTATATCGAAAAATTGCTCAAGCACCCGCGTTACTGAGCGTGCCTGAGTGATTTACCGCTGTTTTACCGATTTTCGTGCCAGACTGATAAAGCCCCCCCTACACGGAGATCCTGGCAATGAAATGTTCTTTACTGGCTCTGACTGGTGCTGCCCTCCTGTTTACCGTCGGCAGTGCAGGCGCCGCTGAAAAAACGCCGCAGCAGGAAAAGATGACGCGCTGTAATCAGCTGGCCGCCACGCAAAATCTGAAAGGCGATGAGCGTAAAACCTTTATGAGCGATTGCCTGAAAAAAGAGAGCAAGCTCGGCAATATGACGCCGCAGCAGCTGAAAATGAAAAGCTGTAACAGTGCAGCCGGAGAAAAAGATCTCTCGGGTGACGCGCGCAAAACCTTCATGAGTACCTGCCTGAAAAAAAGCGCCTGATGATAAAAGCGGTGGCTGATAAACGCCTTAGCTGCCGCTTGCTTTATTTTTCCTGCCAGTTTCCCAGGCTTTGCCACACTTACTCTTTGCAGGGGTTTGTCATCCCGCATCCGACAATAATAAAGGAGCAAAGTGTGAGCTATCAATCTGTCACAGAGCTTGACGCGCTGGCGCAGCAGAAGCCGGTCCCGTTTAGCGTGGGCGAGACCGAAATAATTTTGATCCGTGATGGCGCGCAGGTGCAGGCATTTCAGGCCAAATGCCCGCACGCTGGCGCGCCGCTGGCTGAAGGGGCCGTCTGTGATGGCAGGCTGATTTGCCCGTGGCACAAAGCGGTATTTCAACTGCAGGATGGCAAAATGTGTGAACCGCTGGCGCTTGCCAACCTGACGCGTTATCCGGTGCGGATTGAGCAGGGCAACGTGTTCGTCAGTGAGCAGCCACTCTCTGAAGCATCCGCACCCGCTACGACAGATAACGCGCCGGTCTATGTCATTCTTGGCAGCGGAGCGGCGGGCGCCGCGGCGATCTGGACGCTGCGCGATGAGGGATTTAAGGGACACATCATTCGTATTGATCGGGAGGCTGCGGCCCCGTACGACCGTACCGCGCTGAGCAAGTTTGTGCCGGCGGGCAAAATGGCTATTGATGACGTGCCCACGCTGCTGCAGGAGGATGTGCTGGAACCGGTCACGCTGCTGCAGGATGAGGTGGTACAGCTGCAGGCGCGTGCACAAACGTTAACGCTGAAGAGCGGGCAGCAGGTGAGGTTTGACCGGCTGCTGGTAGCCACCGGTGGCGTACCACAGGCGCCGGATATGCCTGGCAGAGATTTGGCCGGCGTTCACCTGATGCGTTCGCGCGATCAGGCTGCGGCGCTGCTGAAAGAGGTCGATGAAACGCAGGAGCTGGTGATCGTCGGTAACAGCTTTATCGGCATGGAAGTGGCCGGAGCGCTGCGCAGTCGCGGTGTAAAGGTCACCGTGGTTGCCCGCCAGCGTCTGCCGTTTGTCAAACAGTTTGGCGAAGAGATAGCTGAACACTTTTATGCGCTGCACCGCAGCAACGGTGTCACGTTTGAGCAGGGTGAGCCGGAGGCGCTGGAGGGGGAGAGTGAGGTCGCCGCAGTTCGCCTCAAAGGGGGAAAAAGGCTGCCCGCACGACGGGTGCTGTTCGGCACCGGCGTCAGGCCTGCGACCGGGTTTGTGCATGACTTAACGCTGCAGGAGGATGGCAGCCTGCTGACCGATCGCCAGCTGCGGGTGACGGATACCGTCTGGGTTGCCGGTGATATTGCCACCTATCCCACCGCTGACGGCACGCAGCGTATTGAGCACTATCGCGTGGCTCACCAGCAGGGGCGGATTGCCGCGCTGAATATGCTGGATAAGCAGATTGAGTACGATCGCGTGCCTTTTTTCTGGACGGCGCACTACGGCACCCGTTACGAATATCTCGGGCATGCGGAGGAGTGGGATGACTATCGTCTGCTTGGTTCGCTGGATGAACAGACGTTTATCGCGTTCTACTGCCAGCAGGGCCATATTGCGGCGGTCTGTTCAGCAGGATTGTACACGCTCACTGCCGCGCTGATCGACGCGATGCAGCAGCCGCTGACGCTGGCGCAGGGCATAGCGCTGTATGAGCAGTATACAGCGTAATACCCTGCCTGATGCCGGTCCTCTGCGCAGAAAAGAGGACCGGATTGCCGGCAGGCGCGGGCAGGGGTTAGCCTTTACTCAGCGCTTCTGACTTCGCCATGCAGCGCTGCATGGCGTTCATTACCGCCGCGCGAAAGCCATTCTCTTCCAGTGCTTTTATGGCCTCAATCGTCGTACCGCCGGGCGAGCAGACCTGATCTTTCAGCTCAGCGGGATGTTTGCCCGTCTCAATGACCATTTGTGCGGCGCCTTTTACCGCCTGCGCAGCAAACTCATACGCCTGCGCGCGCGGCATGCCGCCCAGCACGGCGGCGTCGGCCATGGCTTCAATAAACATAAACACATATGCCGGAGCAGAGCCGCTGACGCCCACGACCGCATGGATCAGATACTCATTAACCACCGCGGCTTTCCCGAAGCTTTCAAAGATAGCCACGATCTCGTCCACTTCCTGCGGCTCCACCAGCACGTTGGGGGTCACCGAGGTCATGCCCTGATTGACCAGTGCCGGCGTATTGGGCATCACCCGCACAATTTTACGATCGTGGCCCAGGACGCCAGCCAGTGAATCCAGCGTCACGCCCGCGGCAATCGAGACCACCAGCGCATCCTTTTTCATCACCCCCGCCAGATCGCTGAGCACTTTCAGGATCACATTAGGTTTGACCGCGCCAAACAGGATATCCGCCTCGCGCGCCAGGGCTTCTGCGCTCTCTGCTGCGCTGATCCCGTGCTGCTGCGCCATCTGCTGGTTGGTCTCCGCTTTACGGTCCCATACCAGAATATTGGCCGGGGCGATAAGCCCGCTGCCGGTCAGGCCGCTGATGATCGCCTGCGCCATGTTACCGCAGCCGATGAAGCCGATTTTTTTCTCCAGCATCGCTCTCTCCTTAATCGTGTTGATTTCGCTGCGGGTTAGCTTACGTCAGCGGCGGTGAATAACAAGTACCGGCAAAATATCGTTTGCCTTTCCTGGCGAGCACGGCAAGATCGCGCCTGTTATTCGTTATCAGGAAACCATTATGTCAATCTGGGTCGATGCTGACGCCTGTCCGGTCGTCATTAAAGAGGTGCTTTATCGCGCGGCTGAACGCACAAACGTGACGGTGACCTTTGTCGCTAACCAGCCGCTGCGCGTGCCGCCTTCGCCCTGGCTGAAGACGCTGCAGGTCGCGGCCGGCTTTGATGTGGCAGACAATGAAATTGTGAAGCGCGTACAGCCAGGAGAGCTGGTGATCACCGGCGACATTCCGCTGGCGGCGGAAGTACTGGAAAAAGGGGCCGCCGCGCTGAATCCGCGCGGTGAGCGCTACTCGCCTGATACCATCCGGCAGCGCCTCACCATGCGCGATTTTATGGAGACAATGCGTGCCAGTGGCATTCAGAGCGGCGGTCCGGCGGCACTGAGTCCGCGCGACCGCCAGCTGTTTGCCAACGAGCTGGACAAGTGGCTGCGTCAGCGCTGATCAGACAAAACTGTCATCATCATCAAAGCCGCCGCTATCAAAATCATTCAGATCGCTGTTGTCGGCAAAACTATTGTCATTCCAGCTGCTGTTGTCATTGAGAAACGCATTGCTGCTGTCGTTGCCGTTAAACGTATCCAGGTTATCGTCCACCTGCGGCAGCGCCGGTTCGTTGATGATATTGACGATCTCTTCCGGCTGCGAATGATGAAACAGGCTGGTGAGCATATCTGCCATCACCACGCCGCCCGCCACGCCCACTGCCGTCTGCAGCGCGCCGCCGAGAAAGCCGGTGCCGCGGGCCGGCGCGGCTGGCTGCTGCGGGGCCGCATTGTTCCAGCCTGACTGCTGCTGCTGCTGCTGCTGAGGCTGCGGACGCGACCCGCTGCCAAACAAACCGGACAGAAAGCCGCCGCTCTGCTGCGGAGCCTGCTGCTGTGCCTGCATGTTTTCCAGTTCGGTAATCCGGGCATTCAGCTTTTTCAGCGCAGCTTCCTGAATCAGAATCGCCTGGGCCATATAGTAAGGCGCGTCAGGCTGGTTCTGCAGATGCTGACGGATAAGCTGTTCAGCACCCGCATCGCGCGGACCACTCTGCTCACCGGCCTGCTTTAACCGGCTGAAGAGATTTTCAATGAGCTGCTGTTCCTGATTTTGCATGGGTGAACCTCCGTTGGCGTTAAGGTTATCTATATGCGGGCAGGGGCGGCGAAAGTAAATCGCTGACGTGGTAAGCAAATGTTGCCCGCGTTAATAAGTCAGAGCATGCACGAAACGCGCATGCTTTTTCTCAACCAATTCAGTGTGCTAATTATAGTACGCGCTAAAATGCGCGTAATTTGTGCTCTGAAACTGGCTGCTAAAATAAAATCCGGATATTATGCGACGCATTATTGACCTGATGGCCTGCCGGCGTGGCAGAGCACGGCGGAGAATGAGCCCGGATGTCATTACCCATCTATCTGATTGGCGCACGCGGATGCGGCAAAACGACTATCGGCCAGGTGCTGGCGCGCACGCTGGGATATACCTTCTGTGATACCGACCACTATCTGCAGCAGACAGCAGAGTGCAGCGTAGCTGAGATTGTTGCCCGTGAAGGCTGGGAGAGCTTTCGCGCGCGTGAAACTGAGGCGCTGCGCGCCGTCACCGCACCGGCAACGGTGATTGCCACCGGCGGCGGAATGGTTCTGGCAGAGGTAAATCGCCACTTTATGCGTGAGCGGGGACATGTCATCTGGCTCAGCGCGCCGGCGGAAGCGCTGGCGAACCGGCTGCAGCAGCAGCCTGAAACCGCGCAGCGGCCCACCCTGACCGGCCAGCCGATTGCAGAAGAGATGGATGAAGTTCTGCGCCTGCGCGCGCCGCTTTATCAGCAGGCAGCGCACTATCGGGTCGATGCCATGCAGCCGCCTGAGCAGGTTGCAGAAGAGATTATACGTTCACTCGCTCTGGCCCGCGCCAGCTGATCGTCATCAGAAAACTCCCGCTTTACTGGCATCAATGCATGCTGGTCTATACTCAGTAACAGGCAGCGGATTGCCCCTGCCGTGTGGAACACTGATAAGAGAGGGAAAACGATGCCATCCAGACCACCCTATCCGCGTGAAGCCCGTGTCGTCGCCGTCGAAAAAGGGCCTGAAGGTAACAAAGTTACCTGGTATGAACTGCGTGCCGATCATCCCAAAGAGAACTCCCTGATCAGCGAGCACGAATCAGAGCAGGAAGCGCAGGATGCGAAAGATCGCTACGAAGACGTGGAAAAAGAATAAACCTCTCTGGCAGGGACGCCAGTGAATTCTCCGGACTCTCCTGAATTGCGCTGCTGCTGCGTCAGCAGCAATTTATTTACGTGACACTCTGACGGTTTCCCTTGTAATCTGCTGATAACCTTCATGTGCTGCGAGGAAAAAGCATGCTCAATGTCAGTGATTATTTCGACGGAAAAGTGAAATCGATCGGGTTCGACAGCGTGACCATTGGCCGCGCCAGCGTAGGCGTTATGGCTGAAGGCGAGTACACTTTTGGCACCGGCCAGCCGGAAGAGATGACGGTGGTGAGCGGCGCACTGAAAGTGCTGCTGCCAGGCGAGGCGGAGTGGAAATGGTATGAGGCGGGCAGCACATTTAACGTCCCGGGCCACAGTGAGTTTCACCTGCAGGTAGCTGAGCCTACCTCCTATCTCTGCCGCTACCTGTAAACGGTAAAAGAGAGACAGAGCTGCAACCTTCAGGCTGCAGCTTTTTTTATGCCTTATTAACGCGGGGCTTCGCCGCCGAGCGCATCGGTCAGGCTGGCAATCAGCGCGGCGAGTTCGCCGGTCATCAGCGTAAAGTCAGCGTCAAAGCGCTGAGCGAAATCCTCGCGATCGATATCATCATTCTGTTCACGCAGCGTATCGCTGAATTTCAGGCGTTTTACTGAACCATCATCAGCGATCACAAACTGAATTCGTTCCTGCCAGTCGAGCGCCAGTCTGGTCACCACTTTGCCCGCTTCAATGTGATTGGCAATCTCATCGGAGATCAGATCCTGCTTCTTGCAGCGGATCACGCCACCATCTTCCAGCAGCGCTTTCAGCTCCGCTTCATCCATCAGATCGTAGCCTGCAGGCAGTTCGCCGCCGCGCACCCACTCCGTCAGCGTCAGCTCAATTGGCTTCTCCATGGTCAGCGGCACGACCGGCAGCGAGCCGAGGCTTTTGCGCAGCAGCGCCAGCTTATCTTCCGCTTTTTTAGCGCTGGCGCAGTCGACAGCGATCAGATTATTAACCGTATCGATCCACATAAAGGTCTGACTGAAACGACTGAAAGCGCGCGGCAGCAGGCTATGCAGTACTTCATCTTTCAGCGAATCTTTTTCGGTTTTTTTCAGCTTGCGGCTCTGCTCTGCCTCCAGCTTCTCAATTTTGGCATCCAGCGCCTGCTTCACGACCGGTGACGGCAGAATTTTCTGCTCGGTGCGGGCACAGATCACTATCTGTCCGTTGACCTCGTGGGCCAGCGCTTCCCCGCGGTTACCCATCGGCGATACCCAGCCAGTCTGGGCCATATCCTGACTTCCGCACGGTGAGAACGTAAATGCATCAAGCTGTTTTTCCAGATCGTCTGCGGACAGCGGAAGGTCACGATTCAGACGATAAACCATCATATTTTTAAACCACAACATCGGGATTCCTTACCGTGGGTGCGATCGGGCGCACAAGTCTCAAACAGGGAGCGCGCATGATAGCGAAACCTGCGCCGGGTTTCATTGCCTTTCCCGAATGGCCCCTCTACTGTATCTCCACCCCATGTGAATAATGAGGAATAACCCGTGCGTATCGGTATCGATTTAGGCGGCACCAAGACAGAGGTTATTGCTTTATCTGATGACGGCCTGCAGCTGTTCCGCCATCGCGTGAATACCCCGCGCAACGACTACGCTGCCACGGTCGGGGCGATGGCGGATTTGGTCCGTCTGGCCGAGGCGCAGACCGGAGAGCGGGGCAGCGTCGGGGTCGGTATTCCCGGCTCGATTTCGCCTTATGCGCAGCGGGTTAAAAATGCCAACTCCACCTGGCTGAACGGCCAGCCGCTGGACAAAGATCTGGCGCAGGCGCTGAGCCGGGAGGTGCGTATTGCCAATGATGCAAACTGTCTGGCGGTCTCTGAAGCCACGGACGGCGCCGGCGCCGGTCAGCCGCTGGTGTTTGCGGTGATCATCGGCACCGGATCCGGCGCGGGGATCGCCATGAACGGCGTGTCGCGCATCGGGCTAAATGGCAACGCCGGCGAGTGGGGGCACAATCCGCTGCCGTGGATGGATGCCGACGAGCAGCGCTTTCAGCAGGAAGTACCGTGCTACTGCGGCTTACGGGGATGTATTGAAACCTTTGTCTCCGGCACCGGTTTTGCCACTGACTACCAGCGGCTGAGCGGACAGGCGCTGAAAGGCGCGGAGATTATGCAGCTGATCGCGCAGCAGGATCCGCTGGCGGAGCAGGCGATGCGCCGCTACGAACAGCGGCTGGCGAAAGCGCTGGCGCAGGTAGTGAATCTGCTCGATCCCGACGTGATTGTACTGGGCGGCGGTATGAGTAATGTGGATCGCCTGTATCAGACGCTGCCCGCCCTGATGAAACCCTGGGTGTTTGGCCGCGAGTGTGAAACGCCGGTACGTAAAGCGCTGCACGGCGATTCCAGCGGCGTGCGCGGTGCAGCCTGGCTCTGGCCACTGGAAGGGCAGGCAACGTTATGACGTATGTGGCGCAAAACCAAACCACGCCGGCTGCGTGCGATCGGGCGGCGGGGGCAGCGCGCCGGACCGGGCAACCAGCTGCCAGGCGCGCAGGCACAGCGCCTCGTCACCCTGCGTCTGGGTGACGGCAAAGCGTCCGCTGGCCTGCCACTCCAGTCGCAGCCAGCACTGCTGTCCGGCATAGCGTGCCGCATCGCGGAACTGCTGGTTAAGCTGATGCTGAACGCTGCGCGTCCAGTGGCAGGAAGCGCTTTCCGGCGCCGCATCCGGCTCACACAGGTTGGCTGATGCGACGGGCTGAACGGCAGGCGAACGGGCGCAGCCATTCAGCATCAGCGTTGTCAGCAGCAGGCCCGCTGCGGCGGCAATAAACGGTATTTTCATAACAGAGCCTGATAAACGGAAGTCAGCTGCTGAGTCTACCGCGCGCCGGGCGGAAAGCTATGGCATTCCTCTGACTCTCTGCAGAACCAGAATCAGTCGCAGGTTACTCACCCGGCAGCAGCAGCTTGCTGTATCCCAGACCATTCATTTTTCGTACCCGGATCTGAACCGGAATACGCTCTTTCATCGCCTCAACGTGGCTGATCACGCCAATGGTTTTCCCGCTGGCGTTAAGCGCATCCAGCGCGTCGAGCGCGGTATCCAGCGTTTCCGCATCAAGCGTGCCAAACCCTTCATCGAGAAACAGGGATTCAATGCGGGTTTTATGGCTGACCAGGTCGGAAAGCGCCAGCGCCAGCGCCAGACTCACCAGAAAACTTTCACCACCCGAAAGCGTCCGGGTATCGCGGGTGGCGTCCGCCTGCCAGGTATCCACCACCTCCAGCTCCAGCTCATCGCTGAGGCGTCGCTGCAGCAGATAGCGGCCATGCAGGCGATCGAGCTGACGATTTGCCAGCCATACCAGATGATCCAGCGTTAACCCCTGAGCAAAACGCCGGAACTTATCCCCTTTGGCTGAACCAATCAGATCGTTGAGGCGGCTTAGCTGCACCAGCTCAGCTTCATCGGCAGCGATCTCTGCCAGCAGCGTCTGCTGCTGCTGACGCAGGGCCGCATCACTCTGCAGCTGCTGCTGCGCTTCTCCCTGCTGGCGCGCGTTATCACGCAGCGTCAGACGTAACGTCTCAAGCTGCTGGCTGAGCGTGGCAGCCTGCTCATCGCTGAGGCCAGCCGGACGCTGCTGCTGATGCTGCGTCAGTCGCTGCTCCAGCTGCTCATCGCGGGCGATCTGTTGCAAACGCTGCTGCTCCAGCTGCTGCAGCTGTGTGCGCAACTGCTGCAGCGTCTCTTCCGGCAGCAGCGCCGCGCGTAGCGCCGCTTCATCCGCAAACGCGCTCTGCTGCAGCGCCTGGCAGAACTGCTGCTCAGCCTGCTGCAGACGCTCTGTCAGGGCGGTCTGCTGGCTGTGCGTTTGCGCCAGCTGCCCCTGCAGGCTGTGCAGCCCGCTGTGCGCCTGCTGCCGCTGCTGCAGCGCCTGTGCCAGCGCCTGTTCCTGCTGCTGCAGTCGCGCGTGCTGCTGCTGGCGCGCCTCCGTCACGCTGCGCGACCCAAACAGCTGGTTGCGCTGCTGCTGTTGCTCCTGCTGCTGCTGCTGCATCAGCGTCAGAGCGCGCTGCAGGCTCTCCTGCTGCTGCTGTTCACGCTGCAGCGTCTGCTGCAGGCTGTGCTGCTCGCTTCCGGCTCTGGCGAGCTGCGGCTGCAGAGAAGTCAGTAACTGCTCACTTTCCTGCCAGCGCTGCCAGCGCTGCTGCTGTGCAGCGAGCCAGCTGGCGCGTCCGGCGGCGTCCGGCAGAATAAGCTGATGGGCACTGAGCTGCTCTGTCAGCCGCGTCGTATACTGCTGCAGCGCCTGCTGCTCATCCCGGAGGCGCTGTTCCAGATCGGCCAGCAGCTGCTGTGCGCTCTCCAGCTGCTGCTGCGCAAGCTGCTGCTGCTGCTGGTGCTGCTGCCACTGCTGCTGCTGCTGCAGATGCGCATCTTTGGCCTGCTGCAGCGCTGCCGCTGCCTGCTCGCGCGCCTGCAGCTGCTGTTGCTCCGTCAGCGCCTGCGCCTCCAGCTGCTGCTGCCAGGCGGTGAATTCCGCATGCTGTGCAGGCGAATAGTGCAGCCCCAGAGTAGCGCACAGCGCCTGCCACTCGCTATCCAGTGCCGCCAGCTGGCGATCCAGTTCAGCCAGCTCCTCTTCAAGCGCCTGCTGCTGCTGCAGGGAGAGTTTTTGCTGTTCGCCCTGTGCCGTACCTGACTCTTTTAGCTGCGCGACGGCCGTCTCCAGCGCGGCAAGTCGCTGCTGATTGTCATCCGGTCTGACCTGCTGATATTCCGCTATCGCCGGATGCTGACAGGAACCACACAGCGGGCAGGGGGTGTCAGGCTGTAACCTGGCGCGCTCATCAGCCAGCCGGGCGATGGTCCGTTCCAGTTCACACAGGCGACGCAGATCGAGCAGCGCCTGCTGCTCGCGCTTCCAGCTGTCGCGCAGCGTCTGCAGCGTCGCTTCACCCTCCCGGTAACTCTGCTGCAGCTGCTTCAGCCGGGTAGCGCGCTGTATGCGCTGCGGCTGCAGCGATTGCCACTGCGCGGCCAGCAGCGTCAGCTGCTGACGCGGGGCACGCTGCTGCTGATAGCGGGCGAGGGCGTCACGCAGATCGGCGCTGCGCTGCTGATTTTCCAGAGAGGTCAGCGCCTGCTCAGCCTGTTCGCGCTGCTGGCGGCTCTCCGCTTCCGCCTGCGCTAATGGCTGAGCCGCCTGTTCGCGCGCCGCCAGCGCCTGCTGCTGCTGCGCCAGCTGCTGTCGCTGCCGCTGCCGCTGTTCGGCAAGCTGCGTCGCCGCCTGTTCACGCCCCTCAAGATGATCGATATCCGCCTGCCAGCGCGCCAGCTCCGGCCCCCAGCCCGCGGTAGCCGCTTCGCGCGTGCGCCACGCCTGCTGTTCCGCCAGCTGTTGCTGTAAGCGTTCACTCGCCTGCTGCTGCTGCTGCAGCGCCTGTTCGCTCTGCGCGACCGCCTGCTGTTGCTGTGTCAGCAGCTGCTGCTGTTCACTCAGCTGCTGTGCGGTGCGCGCTATCTGCTGATCGAGCGGCAGCACCTGCTCCGTCAGCAGCGTTTCAAGCTGCTGTCCCGCCCCGGCCACATCATCGCGCATCTGCAGCGCCTGCTGATAGCCGTGTTCTGCCTGCTGCAGCGTCGCTTCAGCCTGCTGTTGCTGCTGCTGCAGCTGGCGGATCAGCTGCTGCTGTGCATCGCTGTCCTGCTGCAGCTGCCCGCGCAGCTGCAGCCCGGCACGCAGCTTCTCTGCCGGTTCGGCGCGCGCCAGTCGCTGGCGATCTGTATGCGCCTGCTGCCACGCCTGTTCGGCAGCCTGACGCGCTGCGGCAGCGATCTGCTGCTCCTGCGTCAGCTGCTGCGCCTGCGTCAGCCACTGCTGCTGTTCCTGCGCCTGCGTGAGCTGGGTATTCAGCGCGACTTCTTCAGCGCTTAATGTGTTCAGCTGCTGTGTGAGCGCCGCACGCTGCGCTTCATCCAGCAGCGTCATGCCGCCGGCACGGGCGCGCAGCGTTTCAAGCGCCGCACGCGCCGCGCGCCAGCGTTCAAAGATATGGATGGAGATATCGCCATAAATTTCGGTCCCGGTCAGCTCCTCCAGCAGTTCGGCGCGCTCGCCGGGCCGGGCGTTCAGAAATGCCGCAAACTGACCCTGCGACAGCATCATTGAACGGGTGAAGCGGGCAAAATCAAGCCCGGAGAGCGACTCTATGGCTTTCAGCTTATCGCCGACTTTATCCGCCACGATCTGGTTATCGGCGACCCGCGCCAGCTCAACGCGTGGCGCCTGCAGCTTGCCGTCAGCCTGACCGCGTGCGCGGTTCTGGCTCCAGAAAGCGCGCCAGGCCTCACCTTTAACTTCAAACTCCACTTCGGCCAGACACTCGGCGGTGTCGCGCGTCATCAGCTGATTTTCACTCTGCGACAGTCCGCCAAGGCGCGGCGTCTGGTGATAGAGCGCCAGACAGATGGCATCGAGCAGCGTGGTTTTCCCGGCGCCGGTGGCACCCGTGATGGCAAACAGGCCGTTGCTGGCAAACGGCTCCTGACGGAAGTCGATCAGCCATTCGCCGCGCAGCGCGTTGAGATTTTTAAAACGTAACGTCAGAATTTTCATGCGGATGGATCCTCCAGCGCAGCCAGCGCGGTGCGAAACAGGCGGGTCAGCCCGTCACTCTGCTGCGCGTCCAGCTCTGACTCCTGCGCCAGACGACGGGCAAACACCTCTTCTACCTTTAACTCGCTCAGTGTTTCATTAGTGAGCTGCTCCAGGCTGCGCTGACGCAGCGTACGACTGCGGCGCACCAGCAGCACCTCTACCGGCAGGGTGGCTGTGAGCTGTTCAATACGCCGCTGCAGATCGGTGAGATACTCCTGCGTGGTGATCTCAATATCCAGCCATACCGGCAGCGGCCCGTCATAGCGCGCAAACTGTGCCAGCTGTGCCTCAATGTCTGCCATCGATCCTTTTAGCATCTGCATAGGCTGAAAGGCGGGTACAGGCAGCGCAGTGACGCGCTCCAGCGTGCTGCTAAAATCGAGCAGAAAGACGCTTTTATCTCGTCCGGTTTCATCAAAGCTGAGCGGGATAGGGGAGCCGCTGTAGCGAATATGATCCGTGCCGCCAATCCGCTGCGCGCGGTGAATATGGCCGAGCGCAATATAGTCTGCGGGCGGAAACGCCTGCGCCGGAAACGCATCCAGCGTGCCGATATAGATATCGCGTACCGCGTCGCTTTTGGTCACGCCCACGGTAGTGAGGTGGCCGGTGGCGATGATCGGCAGCGGCTGATCCAGCCGGTCTCGTTCTGCCACGGCGGCGTTGTAGCAGTGCTGATAGTGCTGTTCAATCGCCTGCAGCAGCGACAGCTGTTTGTCGCGACCGGACTGACCGGCCCGGCTGCGCAGAATATCGCGCGGGCGCAGATAGGGTATGGCGCACAGCAGTGCGCCCGGCGATCCGTCACGGCGCATCAGCGTCAGCACCTGCTGTTCGCCGCCGGGCGTGGCGCTGGTGATCACCCGGGTATTGAGGCAGGCCAGCAGTTCACGCGACTCATTCAGCGTGGCAACCGAATCGTGGTTGCCCGCCAGCACAATCAGCTGACAGCCGCTGGGCTGTAGCGCGACGACGAACCGGTTAAACATTTCACGGGCATAACTGGGGGGTGAGCCGGTATCAAACAGATCGCCTGCCACGATCAGTGCATCAACCTGATGCTCAGCAATTTGCCGGAGCAGCCAGTCGAGAAAAGCCTGATGTTCTGCGGCGCGACTCTTGCTGTAAAAAAACTGACCGAGATGCCAGTCTGCGGTGTGAATAATGCGCATGGGGTGTCCTGCCTGAAAGCTGGCGGCCAGTATAACGGCTTCGGCCGTAAAGGAAAAAACACGTTTTTGCCGGTGATGCTGCCGTTTTTATCTCTTGCTTACGGGCAGGGTTTTTCATAAAAGTGTCATAAAACTGACGCATAATGACGCCGCATATCCCAGTGACATCCCGTCACACTCGCAGGAGCAATAATGGCCAAGCGCATTTTGGTTGTGGAAGATGAAGCACCCATCCGGGAGATGTTATGTTTTGTGCTGGAACAGAATGACTACCAGCCAATCGAAGCGGACGATTATGACAGCGCGATTAGCCGGCTGATTGAGCCCTGGCCCGATCTGATCCTGCTGGACTGGATGTTACCCGGCGGCAGCGGCATTCAGTTTATTAAGCATCTGAAGCGTGAAGCCATGACGCGCGATATCCCGGTCATGATGCTGACCGCGCGCGGTGAAGAAGAAGATCGCGTGCGCGGGCTGGAAGTGGGTGCCGACGATTACATCACCAAGCCGTTCTCACCAAAAGAGCTGATGGCGCGCATCAAAGCCGTGATGCGGCGTATCTCCCCGATGGCGGTCGAAGAGGTGATTGAGATGCAGGGACTGAGTCTCGATCCCTCCTCACATCGCGTGATGTCGGAAACCACGCCGCTGGAGATGGGGCCGACTGAATATAAACTGCTGCATTTTTTTATGACGCATCCGGAGCGGGTCTACAGTCGTGAACAGCTGCTGAACCACGTCTGGGGCACCAATGTGTATGTCGAAGATCGCACCGTTGATGTCCATATCCGTCGCCTGCGTAAAGCACTGGAAACCTCCGGCCATGACCGCATGGTACAAACCGTACGCGGAACAGGGTACCGTTTCTCTGCCCGCTACTAAACGGAGCCTGCTACCGTGCTGGAACGCCTCTCCTGGAAGCGATTACTGACCGAGCTGGTGCTGGCCTGTCTGCCTGCGCTGCTGCTCGGCCTGCTGTCTGGCTATCTGCCGTGGTGGCTGCTGGCTGCTGTTTCAGGCGTTCTGCTCTGGCATTTCGCTAACCTGATGCGTCTCTCCCACTGGCTGTGGGTCGACCGCTCAATGACACCACCCACCGGGCGCGGCAGCTGGGAGCCGCTGTTTTATGGCCTCTATCAGATGCAGCTGCGTAACCGCCGCCGCCGCCGCGAGCTGGGAAACCTGATCAAACGCTTTCGCAGCGGCGCGGAGTCGCTGCCGGATGCCGTGGTGCTGACCACCGAAGAGGGAACCATTTTCTGGTGTAACGGCCTCGCTCAGCAGCATCTGGGGCTGCGCTGGCCGGAGGATAACGGCCAGAATATTCTCAACCTGCTGCGCTATCCGGAATTCTCCCGCTATATCCGCCAGCGCGATTTTGACCGGCCGCTGACGGTGGTGCTGAACAATCAGCGGCACATGGAGTTCCGCGTGATGCCTTACAGTGAAGGGCAGTGGCTGATGGTGGCGCGCGACGTGACCCAGATGCATCAGCTGGAGGGCGCCCGCCGCAACTTTTTTGCCAACGTCAGTCATGAACTGCGCACGCCGCTCACGGTGCTGCAGGGCTATCTGGAAATGATGGACGATGAGGCGATGAATGCGCGCACGCGCAGCAAAGCGCTGGGTACGATGCAGGAGCAGACCCGGCGCATGGACAGTCTGGTCAGGCAGCTGCTGACGCTGTCACGCATTGAGGCGGCGCCGGCGCTCGATCTCAAAGAGCGGGTCGACGTGCCGGCCATGCTGCATCTGCTGCAGCGCGAAGCGGAAACGCTGAGCCAGGGGCGTCACGTTATTCACTTTCAAACCGATCCTCATCTGCGCGTACTGGGTAACGACGAGCAGCTGCGCAGCGCTATCTCTAACCTGGTCTATAACGCGGTTAATCACACGCCGGAAGGCACCCATATCACTGTCAGCTGGCTGCGCACGCGACAGGGGGCAGAGTTTAAAGTTTGCGATAACGGCCCCGGCATCAGCGAAGAGCATCTGCCGCGCCTGACGGAGCGCTTTTACCGCGTTGATAAAGCGCGTTCCCGGGCAACAGGGGGCAGCGGACTGGGGCTGGCGATCGTCAAGCATGCGCTGAGCCATCACAACGCCCGGCTGGAGATCACCAGCCAGCCGCATCAGGAGACCTGCTTTCGCTTTCTGCTGCCGTCGCGTCTGATTGTGGAAGAGGCCGCGCAGGAACGGGCAGGGTAATCAGCATTGCGCCGCTTTCGCCGGCGCGCCACAATAGCATTTCTCTTTTCTCTGACGGCGGCACCATGCTGAAATCTCTGCTCTTCACGTTGTTGCTGCTCTCCCCGGTTCTGGCGCAGGCGCAAAAAGCGATGCTGACCGGCAATCTCAGTAGCGTGGGGTCCGACACGCTGGGCTACCTGATGACGCTGTGGGGAGAAGATTTCAGCCTGCAGGCGCCCGGCGTTAACGTTCAGGTTCAGGCTGCGGGCTCTTCGACCGCGCCAACGGCGCTGGCGGCAGGTGCCGCACAGCTGGGCGCAATGAGCCGGCCGATGCAAAATGAGGAACGTCAGCTCTTCATTGCCCGTTACGGCTACGCACCGCTCGCTGTCCCGGTTGCGATGGATGCGCTGGTGGTGGTGGTGAATCAGGCTAATCCGTTACGGAGTATCAGTCAGCCGCAGCTTGATGCGATCTATTCCGTCACCCGCCTGTGCGGCGGCACGCAGGTGCCGCAGCGCTGGGGCGATACAGGCGTTGCAGACGGTAAATGGGCGCAGCGGCGTATCCAGCGCTTTGGCCGCAACTCCGCCTCCGGCACCTGGGGCTTCTTCAAACAGCAGGCGCTCTGTCGCGGCGATTTTCGCGCTGACGTGGCGGAGTTCCCCGGCTCGGCTGCCGTGGTGCAGGCGGTAGCGGCCACGCCAGAGAGTATCGGCTACGCCAGCTTTGGCTTTCATCTCAGCGGCGTAAGGATGCTGCCGATAGTGACCCGAACCGGTGAAAGCATCATGCCTGATGCCGGGTCGATCCGCAGTGGCCGCTATCCCTGGTCGCGGCCACTCTATATTTATGTGAACAAACCGCCCGGCAAGCCGCTGCCACCGCTGGTGGCTGCATTTCTGCATCAGGTGCTATCGTCGCAGGGGCAGCGCCGGGTGGCGGAAGCGGGCTATTTACCTCTCTCAGACACGCAAATCTCTGCTGCGCGGGCGGCCATTGAATAAATATGAAGAACGGACACAGGAAAGTGAATTTTCTTCATGTCTGCTGAAAATTCTTCCGTTGCCCTGCGCGCTGAAGCGTGGCACTCTTTGGACATATAGCCATCCAGACGGCTAAAATAACCATGAGAAATTATACCTGACCGCAACTACCGGTCTGCAAGGAGAATCTATGTCCGCTCTGCATGCCCCGTTCCGCGCCGATACCGTCGGCAGTTTTCTGCGTCCCGCTGCGATCAAACAGGCACGCGAGCAGCACGCCCGTGGTGAAATTAGCGCTGAGCAGCTGCGCGAAGTGGAAGATCAGGCTATCCGTCATGTGGTAGAGCAGCAGCGCGCCAATGGCCTGCAGGTTGTTACCGACGGAGAGTTCCGTCGCGCATGGTGGCATTTTGATTTCTTTGGCGACCTGAATGGCGTGGAGCTGTTTGAAGCGGAGCAGGGTATCCAGTTCAACGGCGTGCAGACCAAAGCGCACGGCGTAAAAGTCACCGGTAAAGTCTCGTTTAATCCGGCGCATCCGATGCTGGATCACTTCCGCTTTCTGCAGAGTATCGCCGGCGATGCGGTAGCTAAAATGACCATTCCCAGCCCGAGCGTGCTGCATTTCCGCGGCGGCCGTAAGGTTATCGACGCCACGGTTTATCCCGATCTGGACGCCTATTTTGCCGATCTGGCTCAGACCTATAAAGACGCCATTGCCGCGTTTTATGCTGCCGGCTGCCGCTATCTGCAGCTGGACGACACCGTCTGGGCCTATCTCTGCTCCGGTGAACAGCAGGAACAGATCCGCGCGCGCGGTGACGATCCGCAGGCGCTGGCCCGCACCTATGCACAGGTACTCAACGCAGCGCTGGCAGACAAACCGGCGGATCTCACCGTCGGGCTGCACGTGTGCCGCGGCAACTTCCGTTCTACCTGGATATCGGAAGGCGGCTATGAGCCGGTAGCGGAAATCCTGTTCGGCAGCGTGAATATCGACGCCTTTTTCCTGGAGTATGACAATGAGCGCTCCGGCGGATTTGAGCCGCTGCGCTTCATTAAGCCAGGCCATCAGAAAGCGGTACTCGGTCTTATCACAACGAAAACCGGCGCGCTGGAAGATCCTGAACAGGTCAAAGCGCGGCTGCAGGAAGCGGCGCAATATATCAGCCTCAATCAGATCTGCCTCAGTCCGCAGTGCGGTTTTGCCTCTACCGAAGAGGGCAACAGCCTGAGCGAAGCGGAACAGTGGCAGAAGATCCGCCTGGTCGTGGATATTGCTAAACAGGTGTGGTGAGAGTGTAAAGTTGTGCAGACAGGCGCGTAAATCGCGCCTTTTGTGCATCCGGAACCGCACTTATGCAAGAACAACTTTTGGTTTGTCTGAATTTTAAACAAATCATCTGGGGCGTTTAGCGGCTATTTCGCCCATAATCACTGCCTGCATGCGCTTATGCGCGATATCCTTCTGGTTTTTCGATCCTGTATTGTCTTTCTCCGCTATAAACGTTTTAATTTGCGCCGTTGTCGATTCATCCCTCTGTGAACAGAAGAAAAGCAGATTAAATCACCTGCGCTGTCTCGATTCGGCCCGCATTTCGCACTGGTTAATCCAGCTAAGCCATTGTTACTGCGCAATCAGGGGACAACACAAACTCAACTTCCACCGCAACATCAGCTACAGGCACGACAGACGTTATGACATACCGTTTAACCCCGAAGGACATCCTTGCGCTGGGCTTTATGACCTTTGCCCTGTTTGTTGGCGCAGGCAACATTATCTTTCCACCTATGGTGGGCATTCAGTCTGGTGAACACGTCTGGGTTGCTGCATTCGGTTTCCTCGCTACCGCGGTTGGCCTGCCGGTTATGACCGTGATTGCGCTGGCGCGCGTTGGCGGCGGCATCGATGCGCTCAGCTCGCCAATCGGTAAAGCGGCGGGTCTGCTGCTGGCGACGGTCTGCTATCTGGCCGTGGGCCCGCTGTTCGCAACACCCCGTACCGCAACAGTGTCGTTTGAAGTCGGTATCGCTCCGCTGACCGGTGACGGCGCGCTGCCGCTGTTTATCTACAGCCTGATCTACTTTGCGCTGGTGATCGGCATCTCTCTCTATCCGGGCAAACTGCTGGATACCGTAGGGCACGTGCTGGCACCGCTGAAAATTGTGGCGCTGACCATACTCGGCGTAGCGGCGCTGGTCTGGCCGGCAGGCGGTATTGCACCTGCGACGGCAGACTATCAGCGCGCCGCGTTCTCTACCGGTTTTGTGAATGGCTATCTCACCATGGATACGCTGGGCGCCCTGGTGTTTGGTATTGTGATTGTGAATGCGGCGCGTTCACGCGGCGTTGAAGATGCGAAACTGCTGACGCGCTACACCATGCTGGCTGGCCTTATCGCCGGTGTCGGACTGACGCTGGTTTACCTGAGCCTGTTTAAGCTCGGCTCCGGCAGTGCCGGTCTGGTTGACCAGAATGCTAACGGCGCCGCGATCCTGCATGCGTACGTACAGCAGACGTTTGGCAGCATGGGCAGCTTCTTCCTGGCTGCGCTGATCTTTATCGCCTGCATGGTAACGGCCGTTGGCCTGACCTGCGCCTGCGCTGAATTTTTTGCACAATATCTGCCGCTGTCGTATAAAGCGCTGGTGTTTATTCTGGGCCTGTTCTCAATGGTGGTGTCGAATCTGGGCCTGAGCCATCTGATTCAGATCTCTATCCCGGTGCTGACAGCAATTTATCCGCCCTGTATCGTGCTGATAGTGCTAAGCTTCACCCTCAGCTGGTGGAACCGCAGCGCGCGTATTATTGCGCCAACCATGCTGGTCAGCCTGCTGTTTGGCATTGTGGATGCAATCAAAACCACCAGCTTTAAAGAGATACTGCCGCTGTTCAGTCAGCATCTGCCGCTGGCCGATCAGGGACTCGCCTGGCTGCCGCCTTCGCTGGCAATGATGGTGATTGCTGCCGTCGTGGATCGCGTTAAAGGATCGCAGCAGGTAGCGGTCCGGCAGTAAACGACACGGCTGTTCATTCCGACCACGGGCTTGCCCGTGGTTTTTTCATTTTCACAGGACCTGTTTGTTATGCAAGAAACCAACACGCTCAAACGCGGACTGAGCACGCGCCATATTCGCTTTATGGCGCTGGGATCGGCAATCGGCACCGGGCTGTTTTACGGCTCGGCGGATGCTATCAGGATGGCGGGCCCCAGCGTTTTGCTGGCCTATATTATCGGCGGCGCAGTGGCCTATATCATTATGCGTGCGCTGGGAGAGATGTCGGTTAACAACCCGCAATCCAGCTCCTTTTCCCGCTATGCGCAGGATTATCTCGGTCCGCTGGCGGGCTACATCACCGGCTGGACCTACTGCTTTGAGATCCTGATTGTGGCGATTGCGGACGTCACTGCCTTTGGCATTTATATGGGTGTCTGGTTTCCGGAGGTGCCGCACTGGATCTGGGTGCTGTCAGTGGTGCTGATTATTGGTGCCATCAACCTGATGAGCGTGAAGGTATTTGGCGAGGTAGAGTTCTGGTTCTCCTTCTTCAAGGTCGCCACCATTATCATCATGATTGTGGCGGGTTTTGGCATGATTTTCTGGGGCATCGGCAACGGCGGCCAGCCAACCGGGATCCATAATCTCTGGAGCAACGGCGGTTTCTTCGCCCACGGTATTGTGGGTATGCTGCTCTCCCTGCAGATGGTGATGTTTGCCTATGGGGGCATCGAGATCATCGGTATTACTGCCGGTGAAGCGGATGAGCCAGCCAAATCCATTCCGCGCGCGATCAATTCAGTGCCGCTGCGTATCCTGGTGTTTTATGTCGGCACGCTGTTTGTCATCATGTCGATCTACCCGTGGAATCAGGTGGGTACCGAGGGCAGCCCGTTTGTGCTGACGTTCCAGCATCTGGGGATTGCTGCGGCGGCGTCAATTCTTAACTTTGTCGTGCTGACCGCTTCGCTGTCTGCCATCAACAGCGATGTGTTTGGTGTGGGACGTATGCTGCACGGTATGGCGCAGCAGGGTCACGCGCCTAAAGTGTTTCAGAAAGTCTCTTCGCGCGGTATCCCGTGGGTCACGGTGGTGGTGATGATGTTCGCGATGCTCATCGCCGTTTATCTTAACTATCTGATGCCGGAAAAAGTCTTTTTGGTGATCGCCTCGCTGGCGACCTTTGCCACGGTGTGGGTGTGGATCATGATCCTGCTGTCGCAGATTGCATTCCGGCGCAAAATTGGTAAGGCGCAGGCGGCACAGCTGCAGTTTGCCGTGCCAGGCGGCAGTGCCACGACCTGGGCAGGCGTGCTGTTTCTCGCCTTTATCATTGCGCTGATTGGCTACTTCCCGGATACGCGAATTTCACTCTATGTGGGCTTTGCATGGATTGTGCTGCTGCTGCTGGCATGGCCACTGGTAAAAAGACAGAAACGCTGAGCGTTACGCTGAGCTGAAAAGAAAAGAGTCGCCCTGTGTGGCGACTTTTTTTATGGAAAAAAAGTATTCGGCGCATCCTGTCGCCGAAAAATAGAACAAAAACGGAAAAATAGGTCAAAACTAAGGGATGATTGACGCCCTCAGAATACCCTAATTTTCATAGTGTTACGTTAATGCAGGCAAATATAGAATTATCGCAATTCAGCGACAAAAACGCTTCAGCAGAATTAAAAGGCAGGTAAAAAATTAATAAGCCCGCATGGCGGGCTGAACAAAGGTGCAACTGGCTCAGGGTGCCCACGTGACGGGGGCGAGGGCGTTGCTGTCAACTCCCTGTCTGAGCTGAGCCAGCGTTGATTGATAAGGACAGAGCGTGCCGACGGCGCTGTTGTGACAGTCTGGCTGATGCCACTCTGCCTGCAGTAAAGGATGCAGCCGATCTACCGGCGTGAGCTGGCGCAGCGCATCCAGACTCTGAGCCTGAAAGTAAATACGCAGCTGGCGGCTGTTATCGCGCGTATCGCGCCAGCGCTCAAACACCAGGCTGCTGCCTGGCGGAATATTCCCGCGTGCGTAGCCCGGCAGCTGCCAGCTGAAATGCATCAGGGTGCGTACCATGGCGATATTAGTGTCATGGGCCACCAGCAGCAGCCAGCGGGTATCGGGCGAACCGGGCCGATCTTCCAGCGCCGCGATCGCCGCATCCAGCAATAGAGAACCGCGCTTTTGTGCCAGATAGGGGACATCGTTACTCAGATCGTAATTGGCAGTGAGCAGCGGCAGCAGTGCCGTAATATGCTGTGCTGAAGTCAGGCGACCCTGCGCCAGTGCCTCTGGCGGCAGGTTTTCACTCCAGCCCAGCCGCAGCGTTTCCACCATGCTTGCCATCACGCTTAATCCCTGAACATAGCTGTGGCCGTTCCGGGTCTGCTTTAGCTGCCATGGACGCGAAAAAAAGCGGCATTCGCCATCGCAGACCGCCGCATTCAGCTGCCGGATCACCGGCTGCAGCCGCTGCTGCAGTGCAGCAAGATCGCCGGCTCGTTCGGCGATAGCCGCCTGCTCGCGGGCAGCATCGGTCCGGGCAAATGGAAACGTTTCGCTCTGAAACAGAGGATCCGGCGCATCGGCGACAGCGTGCACCGGCACACCACAGCCGGGAAACGCACCGTCGGTCAGCGCCTGGGCCGTAGCCCGCGTGCGCTGCAGCGGACTGGCGCGCACGTAGATTTGCCGGCTGTCAGGGCAGCCTGCACGAAGCAGACCCGCCTGACGGTAATAGTCACCCTGCCAGCGCCCTTTATTCACTACCGCGCTGTAGCCGTGACCGGTAAGTTCGCCATCTGGCGTGCTCCAGCGCGGCCAGGGACGCTGCGTGGCCGCTTCAATTTCTGCCCGGTTAGCCGCGGTCGGAGGACGCACGCCGTGCCGGCTGATCTCCACGACCTTTTCCAGCTGCCAGGGATCGGCTGCGGTGGCCAGCAGCGGCAGCAGCAGCAATAGCAGCAGCGATTTCACGTCAGCGGCTCCGCCAGCAGCGCATTGATCTGCGGCCAGAGCGTGGCGTTAGCCAGCAGCACCGGATTGCCCTGCGTCAGGCCGTTATTGTGTTCATAACGGTTAGTCTCTCCGCCCGCTTCCCGCATCAGCACAATGCCGGGCAGGCCATCCCACGGCTGCATGCGCGCTTCATAGTAGCCGGTCAGCCGGCCAGCGGCCGCCCACGCGCTCATCAGTACGCCGGAACCGTTGCGGATAAACATGCCGCCCTGCTGCAGCAGCGCGCTGATAAAGTCGAGCAGCGGAGCCGCAGGCTGACTGGTTGAACAGCCCAGGCCAAACACGCCCTGGCTCAGCTGCCCGGCGCTGTGTGCCTGGATACGCTGCTCATTCATCCAGGCGCCTTTGCCCCGGCAGGCGTGAAAAGTCTCCTGATGATTAGGATCGCATACCACACTAATGACGGGTTCGCCCTCACACACAATCGCCAGCGCTACACACCAGTTGTGCAGCCCGCTGAGAAAGTTGCTAGTGCCATCAATCGGATCGACTACCCAGATAAAACGTGCCTCTCCGGCGTCTCCGCCGCTCTCCTCGCCGATAACCGCATCTTCAGGAAAGCGTTCAAGAATAAGGTGCCTGATCAACTCTTCAACGTTGCGGTCGGCTTCACTGACCAGATCCTGTAAATCCTTCTTATATTCTGCAACCAGCTGGTTACGCTGCTGATACCACGACATGGCGCGACTGCCGGCGGCTCTGGCGACCTCGCAGGCAAAATGATAGCGCGCCTCTAATTCAGTTAACGTAGCTGATGACATGTTTCCCTCTTATCATTTTCTGGCTGGTGTAGTAACCAGACGTGCCTGAACAGGCGGAATGGTGGTATAGCCGGGTCTGGTAAAGTTAAGAAAGGCTTCATTAAGCCGCAGATATATGCGGCTGGCAAGAGGGGAAAAGCGGTATTGGCGCGGATAGTGGATTCAGAGGCGCTGCGCGCGTGCATCCGCCATCAGACGCGGATAGAAAGCAAAAAACAGCGCTTCCAGCGCATCATAGTGGTCAACAAAATCCTGATAGGAGTCGCGCAGTGCCGCAAGACGGGGACGCCGATGCGCCATCCCGCTCAGCACCCGCTCCAGCCGTGCCGGGTCAGCGTAGTGCTCAAACCAGCGTTCGCGCCACATCACCGCGTTCAGCTCAATAAAGCTTTCCGGCGTTCCCGCCAGCTGGGGCACGATATGCTGCTGCGCGGCCGCACTAAATGCGGCCAGGGAGATGTCGGGCTGAAACTGCTGCCAGTGGCGCGCAAGAAAATGATCCCAGATAACATCAAGCGTGATCGGGGCAACACGCCGCGTTTCCGGACGAAACCACTGCCGGGCGGTGCGCACTTCAGGCAGATTATCCGTCAGCACGTCGATACGGCGGTGCAGGGCGATCCCCGCAGCGACCGGTGCCGGCCATTGCGCCTGAACGTTGCCGCGCACAAAGTCAGCCAGCAGGTTGCCCAGCAGTGAGCTGTCTGCCAGCGTGGCAAGATGAAGGTGAGCAAGAAAATTCATGCGCTATTATAGGCAGAATCGCGTCTCTGCAGCCAGTTGTTCAGAATTTCCCACTTTTCCGCTAAACTATGCCGCCTGTTTTTGAGTCCGGAAAAGTTATACATGCGTGTCGCCGATTTTAGCTTTGAGTTGCCCGAATCCCTGATTGCCCACTATCCCCAGGCGCAGCGCAGCGGATGCCGTCTGCTGTCGCTGGATGGCCCGAGCGGTGCCCTGACGCACGGTGTCTTTACCGATGTGCTGGAAAAGCTCAATCCCGGCGATCTGCTGGTGTTCAATAATACGCGCGTGATCCCGGCGCGCGTTTATGGACGTAAAGCCAGCGGCGGCCGGATTGAAATGCTGGTAGAGCGTATGCTGGATGACAAGCGGGTGCTGGCGCACGTGCGCGCCTCAAAGGCGCCAAAGCCGGGCGCTGAGCTGCTGCTGGGCGATGATGAGAGCGTAAAAGCGACCATGGTAGCGCGGCATGACACGCTGTTTGAGATCGCGTTTAGCGATGAACGCGCGGTGCTTGATATCCTCAACAGCGTAGGCCATATGCCGCTGCCGCCCTATATCGATCGCCCGGATGAAGAGGCCGATCGTGAGCTTTACCAGACGGTATACAGCGCACGTCCCGGTGCGGTGGCTGCGCCGACCGCAGGCCTGCACTTCGATGAACCGCTGCTGGAGGCGCTGAAAGCCAAAGGGGTGGAGATGGCCTTTGTGACGCTGCACGTCGGGGCAGGGACCTTCCAGCCGGTGCGCGTTGAGAATATCAATGACCACATCATGCACTCGGAATATGCAGAGGTGCCGCAGGATGTGGTTGACGCGGTGCTGGCCTGCAAAGCACGCGGTAATAAAGTTGTGGCGGTGGGAACCACCTCGGTGCGTTCGCTGGAGAGTGCCGCACAGGCGAGTCAGGATGCGCCGCTGGCGCCTTTCTTTGATGACACGCAGATCTTTATCTATCCCGGCTATCGCTATCAGATTATCGATGCGCTCATTACCAACTTCCATCTGCCGGAATCGACGCTGATTATGCTGGTTTCTGCGTTTGCCGGGTATAAAAACACCATGGCGGCGTACCAGAGCGCGGTTGCCGAACAGTACCGTTTCTTTAGCTACGGGGATGCGATGTACATCACCCGTAATCCGCACGCTCCTGACGAACCTGTCGGAAGCACACACCCTTAATGTCCCGTTGCCGCCTGCGGGTGGCGCGGGTTCAGTCGGGTAAATCAGACTGTTTCTCTGATGAGGTTAATGTGAAATTTGAATTAGATACAACAGACGGACGCGCGCGCCGTGGTCGTCTGGTTTTCGATCGTGGCGTTGTCGAAACCCCGGCATTTATGCCTGTGGGCACGTACGGCACCGTTAAAGGCATGACGCCGGAAGAGGTGAAAGAGACCGGTGCGCAGATCCTGCTGGGCAACACCTTCCACCTCTGGCTGCGTCCGGGTCAGGAGATCATGAAGCTGCATGGCGATCTGCATGACTTTATGAACTGGCAGGGGCCGATTCTTACCGACTCGGGCGGTTTCCAGGTATTCAGCCTGGGTGATATCCGTAAGATCACGGAAGCGGGCGTGCATTTCCGCAACCCGATCAACGGCGATCCGATCTTCCTCGATCCGGAAAAATCAATGGAGATCCAGTACGATCTCGGCTCCGATATCGTGATGATTTTCGATGAGTGCACGCCATATCCGGCTGACTGGGATTATGCGAAACGCTCAATGGAAATGTCGCTGCGCTGGGCGCAGCGCAGCCGCGATCGCTTTGATTCGCTCGGCAATAAAAATGCGCTGTTCGGGATTATTCAGGGCGGTGTTTACGAAGATTTACGAGATGTCTCCGTCAAAGGTCTGGTAGAGATTGGCTTTGATGGGTACGCTGTGGGCGGCCTCGCGGTGGGCGAGCCGAAAGAGGATATGCACCGTATTCTGGAACATGTCTGCCCGCAAATTCCGCAGGATAAACCGCGCTATCTGATGGGCGTCGGGAAACCGGAAGATCTGGTGGAAGGCGTACGTCGCGGTATCGATATGTTTGACTGCGTTATGCCTACCCGCAACGCGCGCAACGGTCATCTGTTTGTTACCGACGGCGTGGTGAAAATCCGCAACGCGAAGTATAAAGATGACACCGCACCGCTGGATGCAGAGTGTGATTGTTACACCTGTCGCAATTACAGCCGCGCCTACTTGCATCATCTTGATCGCTGTAACGAAATACTGGGCGCACGCCTGAATACGATTCACAATCTGCGCTACTACCAGCGTCTGATGGCGGGTTTACGCCAGGCCATCGAAGAGGGTAAATTAGAGCACTTTGTTAGCGAGTTCTACCTACGGACGGGCAAAGCGGTTCCACCGTTAAACGTCTGATTATTCTATCAATGAGGGAAATTAAATGAGCTTTTTCATTTCTGACGCCGTCGCAGCTGCGGGCGCTCCGTCACAGGGAAGTCCGTATTCTCTGGTGATCATGCTGGTGGTTTTTGGTCTGATTTTCTACTTCATGATCCTGCGTCCGCAGCAGAAGCGCGCTAAAGATCATAAGAAGCTGATGGACTCTATCTCGAAAGGAGATGAAGTGCTGACCAACGGCGGCCTGGTGGGTCGTGTCACTAAAGTTGCTGATACCGGTTATATCGCTATCGCCCTGAACGACACCACTGAAGTAGTAATCAAACGTGATTTCGTGGCCGCCGTCCTGCCGAAAGGGTCGATGAAGGCGCTGTAATTTTATCTCCCGAAGGGAACTGCCGTGTTAAACCGTTATCCTTTGTGGAAGTACATCATGCTGGTCGCCGTTATTCTCATCGGCCTGCTGTATGCGCTTCCTAACCTTTATGGTGAGGATCCGGCCGTTCAGATCACTGGTGCGCGCGGAAGCGCCGCCAGTGAGCAGACGTTGGATCAGATCCAGAACGTACTCAAACAAGACAACATTCAGAGCAAATCCCTCGCACTGGAAAATGGCGCTATTCTGGCGCGTTTCGATAACACCGATGTGCAGCTGCGCGCGCGCGAAGCGCTCACGACTGCGCTGGGTGACGATTTTGTGGTAGCCCTCAACCTTGCGCCGGCCACGCCGCGCTGGCTCACTCTGCTGGCGGCGGAACCGATGAAGCTCGGTCTCGACCTGCGGGGCGGGGTGCACTTCCTGATGGAAGTGGATATGGATACCGCGCTGGGCAAGCTGCAGGAGCAGAATGCAGACGGCCTGCGCAGCGATCTGCGTGAAAAAAATATCCCTTACACCAACGTTAACAAACTCGCTAACTACGGTGTGGAAGTCCGTTTCCGCGACGGCAAAAGCCGCGATGACGCGATCAGCTACTTAACGCCACGCCACCGCGATATGGTATTCACCAGCGCGGGCAGCGATGCAATGCGCGCGATGATGACCGATGCGCGCCTGAGTGAAGCGCGGGAATACGCAGTGCAGCAGAATATTACTATCCTGCGTAACCGCGTTAACCAGCTGGGCGTTGCCGAACCGCTGGTGCAGCGTCAGGGTGCCGATCGCATTGTGGTTGAGCTGCCAGGTATCCAGGATACCGCGCGTGCGAAAGAGATTCTGGGTGCCACCGCGACGCTGGAGTTCCGTCTGGTTAACACCAGCGTGGATCCGGGTGCTGCGGCGAATGGACGCGTGCCGGGTGACTCAGAAGTGAAGAAAACGCGTGAAGGGCAGCCGGTTGTGCTCTATAAGCGTGTCATTCTCACTGGCGACCACATCACTGATTCCACGTCCAGCATGGATGAGTACAACCAGCCGCAGGTGAATATTTCACTGGATGGCGCGGGCGGTAACATCATGTCGAACTTCACCAAGGACAATATCGGCAAACCGATGGCGACCCTGTTTGTGGAGTACAAGGACAGCGGCAAGAAAGATGCCAACGGCAGAGCGATTCTGGCGAAACAGGAAGAAGTGATCAACGTGGCGAATATTCAGTCGCGTCTGGGTAACAGCTTCCGCATCACCGGTATCAGCAACCCGAATGAAGCGCGCCAGCTCTCGCTGCTGCTGCGTGCCGGTGCGCTGATTGCACCGATTCAGATTGTCGAAGAGCGTACTATTGGCCCGACCATGGGTCAGCAGAACATCACGCAGGGTCTGGAAGCCTGCCTGTGGGGTCTGATCGCCTCGATTATCTTTATGGTGGTGTTCTACAAAAAATTTGGTCTGATCGCGACCAGCGCGCTGCTGTGTAACCTGGTGCTGATTGTCGGCATCATGTCGCTGCTGCCGGGTGCCACGCTCACCATGCCGGGCATTGCCGGTATCGTGCTGACGCTGGCGGTTGCCGTAGATGCCAATGTGTTGATTAACGAACGTATTAAAGAAGAGCTGCGTAACGGACGTTCGGTCCAGCAGGCGATCCATGAAGGCTACAAAGGTGCCTTCTCCAGTATCGTCGACGCCAACGTCACTACGCTGATTAAAGTCATCATTCTTTATGCGGTCGGTACCGGCTCTATCAAAGGCTTTGCAATCACGACGGCTATCGGTATTGCAACCTCGATGTTTACCGCTATCGTCGGCACCCGTGCCATCGTTAACCTGGTGTACGGCGGCAAACGCATCAACAAGCTGTCTATCTGAGGAGTGCGTTGTGGCACAGGAATATAGTATTGAACAGCTGAACCACGGGCGTAAGGTCGTTGACTTTATGCGCTGGGATACGCTGGCGTTTATCATCTCGGGTCTGCTGATCGTGGCGTCCATCGCCATTATCGGCGTGCGCGGGTTCAACTGGGGACTCGATTTCACCGGCGGTACGGTGATTGAGATTAACCTGGAGAAACCTGCGGACCTGGATGCGTTGCGCGAAGGGCTGGTAAAAGCGGGCTTTGACGAGCCGCTGGTGCAGAACTTCGGCAGCAGCCGCGACGTGATGGTGCGGATGCCACCTGCGACCGGCAATGCGGGTCAGGAGCTGGGCAACAAGGTGTTGTCCTCTATCAATCAGACCACGCAGCAGAACGCGACGGTAAAACGCATTGAGTTTGTCGGGCCAAGCGTGGGCAGCGATCTGGCGCAGGCGGGGGCGATGGCGCTGCTCTCTGCGTTAATCGCTATTCTGATATACATCGGGTTTCGCTTTGAGTGGCGTCTGGCACTGGGCACCGTGCTGGCGCTGGCGCATGACGTTATCATTACCTGCGGCCTGCTGGCGCTGTTCAGCATTGAAATCGATCTGACCATCGTTGCCTCGCTGATGTCGGTGATTGGTTACTCGCTTAACGATAAGATTGTGGTTTCTGACCGTATTCGTGAGAACTTCCGTAAGATCCGTCGCGGTTCCTCTTACGATATCACCAACGTGTCGCTGACCCAGACGCTGAGCCGTACCCTGATCACCTCTATCACCACGCTGGCGATGATCCTGATCCTGTTTATCTTTGGCGGCGCGCTGCTGAAAGGCTTCTCGCTCACGATGCTGATTGGTGTGACTATCGGTACGATCTCATCCATCTATGTCTCTTCAGCGCTGGCGCTGAAGCTGGGGATGAAGCGTGAGCACATGCTGGTGCAGAAAGTGGAAAAAGAGGGCGCCGATCAGCCTTCTATTCTGCCGTAATCCCGGCGCTGACCGATGTAAAAAGGCCCTTCTCCGGAAGGGCCTTTTTTTATGGCGCGGCGTCTGCCGTCACCTCATGTACGCGCACATAGCCCAGCTGGCCCGGTGTCAGGCCACTCAGGCGTAGCGGCACCGTCACAGAACTGCGCGGCATCAGGCTGGCGGGCACGCTGATACGCTGACTCAGGCTGCCAGCGGTCAGCGGCTGACCGCTGACCGGATCGCTTTCACCCCAGACTACGGTCGCACTCAGCGCCGGTACCGGCTTGTTATCAGCAGACCGGATGACCAGGCTGGCCCGGCTTCCGTTAGCCTCTGCACTTAAGTTCAGCAGTGACAGGCGCAACGTACCCAGCTGCGTCTCCAAATCTACCGGCGTCGCGGAATGCGGCACCAGCCATGCGCCCTGAGTGGACTGGCGGTTAAGCTGCCCCTGTAGTTCCAGCGCGCTGGCGCGGCGGGTAAGGTGACGCATCTGCTGATTGAGCTGGCTCACCTCCTGATGCAGTTCTCTGACCTGCGGGGCAGGGGGCGGGGTACTGCAACCGCTAAGCAGCAACAGCAGCGCCAACGGAACCGGTAAGCTCCTGAGTCTCATGCTCTCTCCGGTTTCTTATTCAGGAATACGCAGTACCTGACCCGGATAGATTTTGTCCGGATGGCTCAGCATCGGCTTGTTAGCTTCAAAAATCTTGTTGTACTGATTAGGATCGCCGTAAACCTGTTTAGAGATAGCGCTCAGGGTATCGCCTTTCTTCACTGTATAGAGGTTGGCTTCACGCGCGGTGTCGCTGACGGTGACTTTATCATCGACTTTAGTGATGCCCGCAACGTTACCGGCCGCCACCAGAATCTTCTCTTTCAGCTCCTGTGAAATGCCATCGCCGCTGACGGTCACGGTATCGCCCTGTACATTGACATTGACTTTATCGCTGTCTGGCAGGCCGAGCTTGTTGATGTGATCCTGCAGCTTTTTGCTAGAGTCATCACTGCCTGTCACGGTATCCCACAGTTTCTCTCCTGCCTCTTTGACAAAGTTAAACAGACCCATAGTTCCTCCTGTGATTGTGCCGGATTGGCCTTTTAAGCGTAGTGCGTTTTTAGGGTTTGCTGGCAGAAGAGGTGATGACTGCTGAAAAAAGCGCCGGACAGGCAGCCTCTGTTTTGTTAAATGTGAGTTCGCGTTACACTGTGTGGCCCAAAATCTCGCGACAGGAAACGTCATGCATTGCCCATTCTGTTCCGCTGTGGATACCAAAGTGATCGACTCACGCCTGGTCAGTGAAGGTTCCTCGGTGCGCCGCCGCCGTCAGTGTCTGGTGTGCCATGAGCGCTTTACCACGTTTGAGATGGCGGAGCTGGTGATGCCGCGCGTGGTGAAAAGCAACGACGTGCGTGAGCCTTTTAACGAAGATAAGCTGACCAGCGGCATGATGAAAGCGCTGGAGAAGCGTCCCGTCAGTGCTGATGCGGTTGATAGCGCAGTAAATCACATCAAAACGCAGCTGCGTGCGACCGGCGAACGTGAGATTGCCAGCAAGCTGATTGGCAATCTGGTGATGGAAGAGCTAAAAAAACTGGATAAGGTCGCCTATATCCGCTTCGCCTCGGTCTACCGCAGCTTTGAAGATATCCGCGACTTCGGCGAAGAGATCGCCCGCTTACAGGACTGAATCATGACCGATGCTCGCTATATGGCGCGCGCGCTGGAACTGGCGCGACGCGGTCGCTTTACTACGATGCCGAATCCCAATGTCGGCTGCGTGATCGTGCGTGACGGCACACTGGTCGGCGAAGGCTGGCATCAGCGTGCAGGTGAACCCCATGCTGAAGTGCATGCGCTGCGCATGGCAGGGGAGCAGGCGCGCGGTGCAACGGCCTACGTCACGCTGGAGCCGTGCAGCCATCATGGCCGGACGCCACCCTGCTGCGATGCGCTGATTGCTGCTGGCGTCAGTCGCGTGGTGGTGGCCATGCAGGATCCTAATCCGCAGGTCGCCGGGCGCGGCCTCTGGCGCCTGCAGCAGGCGGGAATCGAGGTCAGTCACGGGCTGATGATGGCGGAAGCGGAAGCGCTCAATCGCGGGTTCCTCAAGCGTATGCGCACCGGTTTTCCCTGGATACAGCTCAAGCTTGGCGCGTCGCTGGATGGTCGCACAGCAATGGCGAGCGGTGAGAGCAAGTGGATCACCTCGGCGGCCGCCCGCCGGGATGTGCAGCAGTTCCGCGCACAGAGTTCCGCGATTCTCACCAGCAGCGCCACCGTGCTGGCCGACGATCCGTCACTCACGGTGCGCCCCGAGGAACTCAGCGATAGCCTCCGCCAGCAGCTGGATGCGCAGACGCTGCGGCAGCCGGTGCGGGTGGTGGTTGACAGCCAGCAGCGCGTGACGCCGCAGCACCGGTTGATTCATCAGCCGGGTGAGAGCTGGCTGATGCGCACCGCGCCCGATAACGCAGCGTGGCCGGAGAGCGTGACGCAGATTGCGGTGCCGCCGCGCGGCGAACAGCTTGATCTGGTGGCGATGATGATGCTGCTCGGACAGCGCCAGATCAACAGCGTCTGGGTCGAGGCGGGGGCGGGTCTGGCGGGCGCGCTGATTCAGGCCGGGCTGGTGGATGAGCTGATTGTTTATATGGCACCGGTGCTGCTTGGCGACGCCGGGCGCGGGCTCTGTACGCTGCCCGGGCTGGAGGCGTTGAGCGCCGCGCCGCGCCTCGATTTTCGCGATGTGCGCAAAGTAGGTGACGATCTGCGTCTTACCCTGACCCTGCGTTAAGCATGCACGGAAAAGCCTGAGCGCACGGCTAAAGAGTATGATAGAATCCGCCCCCTTCTGCGGGGGCTATAAAACACACACCCAAAGGATATGTATGAACGTTATCGAAGCTGCTGTTGCCACGCCTGATGCCAAAATTGCCATTGTAATTGCGCGTTTTAACAACTTTATCAATGACAGTCTGCTGGATGGCGCGGTCGATGCGCTGAAGCGTATCGGTCAGGTTAAAGCTGAAAACATTACCGTGGTCTGGGTTCCGGGCGCCTATGAGCTGCCGCTGGCCGCGCGTGCGCTGGCGAATACCGGTAAGCACGACGCAATTGTTGCGCTGGGCACGGTGATCCGCGGTGGCACTGCCCACTTCGAATATGTGGCGGGCGAAGCGAGCTCCGGTATTGCTAACGTGGCAATGAGCTGCGAAATCCCGGTCACCTTCGGCGTTCTGACCACCGAAAATATCGAGCAGGCGATTGAACGCGCCGGCACGAAAGCGGGTAACAAAGGCGCGGAAGCCGCGCTGACCGCACTTGAAATGATCAACGTATTGAAAGCCATTAAAGCCTGATTTTTGTAAGGGGAATTTTGTGAAACCTGCTGCTCGTCGTCGCGCCCGTGAGTGCGCTGTCCAGGCGCTCTACTCCTGGCAGTTGTCTAACAACGACATTGCCGATGTGGAATACCAGTTTCTGGCGGAACAAGACGTCAAAGACGTCGATATTAGCTATTTCCGCGAACTGCTGGCCGGTGTGGCGACCAACAGCGCGTACCTGGATGGCCTGATGAAACCGTACCTGTCGCGCCAGCTTGAAGAGCTGGGTCAGGTAGAAAAAGCGATCCTGCGCCTCTCGCTCTATGAGCTGAGCAAGCGTGCGGATGTGCCGTATAAAGTCGCCATCAACGAAGGTATTGAGCTGGCAAAAGTGTTCGGCGCTGAAGACAGCCATAAGTTTGTCAACGGCGTGCTGGATAAAGCTGCTCCGCAAATACGACCAAACAGAAAGTAGTGCAGAAGGCCGGGTGACCGGCCTTTTTTCATTGAGACCTGATTTATGTCCTGTGGTGAATTTGAACTGATCGCACGCTATTTCAACCGTGTAACCAGCTCCCGTCGCGACGTGGAGAAGGGCATTGGTGATGACTGTGCGTTAATGAACGTTCCTGACAAACAGACCCTCGCTATCAGCACCGACACGCTGGTGGCGGGCGTCCATTTCTTACGCGATATCCATCCGGCCGATCTCGGCTATAAGGCGCTGGCGGTCAACCTCAGTGACTTAGCTGCAATGGGCGCCGATCCGGCATGGCTGACGCTGGCGCTGACGCTGCCTGAGGTCGATGAGACCTGGCTGGCTGGCTTCAGCGACAGCCTGTTTGAGCTGCTCGACTACTACGATATGCAGCTGATTGGTGGCGACACCACGCGCGGTCCGCTCAGCCTGACGCTGGGTATTCATGGACTGGTGCCTGCCGGGCGCGCGCTGAAGCGCTCCGGCGCAAAGCCGGGTGACTGGATCTACGTTACCGGCACGCTGGGCGACAGCGCGGCGGGACTATCGCTGCTGCAGCATCACCATCGTCTCGACGATCCGGCGGTGCATGAGGTGCTGATCAAGCGTCATCTGCGTCCGATGCCGCGCGTGCTGCAGGGCCAGGCGCTGCGCAGCCTTGCTACGTCGGCGATCGATATCTCTGATGGCCTGATTTCCGATCTTGGTCATATTCTCACGGCCAGCCGGGTTGGCGCACGCCTGAATCTCGACGCGCTGCCGCTCTCCGCTACGCTGCGCGATCATTTTGCGCCGGAGCAGGTGCTGCGCTGGGCGCTGAGCGGCGGCGAGGATTATGAACTCTGCTTCACGGTGCCTGAAGTAAACCGCGGCGCGCTGGATGTGGCGCTGGGCCGGCTTGGCGCACCTTATACCTGCATCGGACAGATTGCCCCGGAAGCCGAAGGGTTGACGCTGCTGGAGCACGGCAAGCCGCGCCGCTACAATCACAAAGGATTTGACCATTTTGACGCGCGATAAAGATGTAGCAAAAAGTCGCCTGCGGATGCGTAATCCCTGGCATCTGCTGGCAACCGGTTTTGGCAGCGGGTTAAGCCCATTTATGCCCGGCACAGTAGGCTCGGTGGCTGCCATTCCGTTCTGGTGGCTGATGACGTTTCTGCCGCTGCAGCTCTATTCGCTGGTGGTGCTGGTGGGTATCAGCGTGGGCGTTTATCTCTGTCATCGCACCGCGCGTGATATGGGCGTACACGATCACGGTAGCATTGTCTGGGACGAGTTCATCGGCATGTGGATCACGCTGATGGCCATCCCGGTGCTTAACGGCTGGTGGGTGCTGGCAGGCTTTGTTATCTTCCGGATTTTTGATATCTGGAAACCGTGGCCTATTCGCTGGTTCGATAAAAACGTACATGGCGGAATGGGCATTATGGTCGATGATATCATCGCCGGCGTGGTCTCCGCCGCCGTGCTGTACGGTGCCGGCCTGCTGCTGTAGAGGCGGCCAGGGGCGCATGAATGCGTATAACCACGGTATATGGCTCGGCCAGGGGCGCATGAATGCGCCCCCTACAGGTGTTCCGCCGCGTAATTATTACCGTAGGGGCGGCATTTATGCCGCCCTGGTTCAGGTGCATGATTTGGCCAGGGGCGCATGAATGCGTATAACCACGGTATATGGCTCGGCCAGGGGCGCATGAATGCGCCCCCTACAGGTGTTCCGCCGCGTAATTATTACCGTAGGGGCGGCATTTATGCCGCCCTGGTTTCAGGTGCATGATTTGGCCAGAGGCGCATGAATGCGTATAACCGCGGTATATGGCTCGGCCAGGGGCGCATGAATGCGTATAACCGCGGTATATGATTTGGCCAGGGGCGCATAAATGCGCCCCCTACGCCGGAATTACTGTAGGGGCGGCATTTATGCCGCCCTGGTTTATGCGGATATCAATTGCTTATTCATACCCCACAGCCGGATGTGGCTGATAAACCATCTCCAGCTCGGCGATATCTTCTGCGCTTAACTCAACGTCAACCGCTTTGACCAGCTCGGCAAACTGCTGTTCACGTGACGCGCCAATAATAGGTGCCGTCACGGCCGGTTTATGCAGCAGCCATGCCAGCGCAACCTGCGCGCGCGTGACCTTTTTCTCAGCGGCAATGGTAGCCAGCCGCTCCGCAATCGCGGCGTCGTTCTCTTCTGTACCGGTATAAAGCTTCTCCATTACATTATCAGAGACCGAGCGCGCGGTGGTTTCACCCCAGGGACGCGTCAGCTTGCCGCGCGCCAGTGGACTCCACGGCAGCACGGCGATACCCTCACGCTGACAAAGCGGGTGCATCTCCTTTTCCTCTTCACGCTGGATCAGATTGTACTGATCCTGCATGCTGACAAAGCGTGCCCAGCCATGCGTTTGCTGCAGCTGCAGCGCCTCAGCAAACTGAGACGCATGCATGGAAGAGGCACCGATATAGCGCGCCTTGCCCGCTTTCACCACCTCATCCAGCGCCTGCAGCGTCTCTTCAATCGGCGTTGCATAATCCCAGCGGTGGATCTGCAGCAGATCCACATGCTCCATGCCGAGTCGCATCAGGCTGTCATCGATCGACTGCAGAATATTCTGCCGCGACAGGCCCTGTGGCAGGTTGCTGAGCGGAAAATAAACTTTGGTCGCCACCACCACGTCCTCGCGCCGCGCGAAATCTTTCAGCGCGCGTCCGAGGATCTCTTCGCTGCTGCCGTCAGAATAGCTGTTGGCGGTATCGAAAAAGTTAATGCCCGCGTCCAGCGCCTGTTTGATCAGCGGACGGCTGCTCTCTTCCGGCAGCGTCCAGGCGTGGTTGCCGCGCATCGGATCGCCATAGGTCATACAGCCTAAGCAGAGTCGGGATACCTGGAGATCGGTCTGGCCTAAACGAACGGTTTTCATTGAGAGCTCCTGCTCTTATGCGTGGGAAAAGGATTCCGTAAGCATAGCAGCAGGAGCGAAGAGGAGAGTTACTGCGCGAGCCAGGCCGCGATTTGCTGCTGAATGCCGGCGGCATCCAGCTGGTAGTCGTGACGTACCTCTTCCTGAGTACCCTGCGGAATAAACTCATCCGGCAGGCCAAGGTTGAGCACCGGTACTGCCAGGCGTTTCGCCATCACAAACTCATTTACGCCGCTGCCGGCCCCCCCCATGATGGCACCTTCTTCCAGCGTCACCAGCGCCTCATGGCTCTGTGCCAGCTCGCGGATCAGGGTTTCATCCAGCGGCTTCACAAAGCGCATATCCACCAGCGTAGCGTTCAGTGCCTCTGCTGCGGCCTGCGCATCCGGCAGCAGTGTGCCGAAGTTGAGGATCGCCAGTTTTTCACCCTGACGCTTCACAACCCCTTTACCCAGCGGCAGGCTGGTGAGTGGCTCAAGCGTGGCACCGGTACCGGTACCGCGCGGATAGCGCACCGCGCTCGGGCCCGCCTGATAGTGATAACCGGTGTAGAGCATCAGGCGACATTCGTTCTCGTCGCTTGGTGTCATGATCACCATGCCAGGCACGCAGCGCAGATAGGCGATATCAAACGCCCCCTGATGCGTCTGACCATCCGCCCCGACAATACCGCCGCGGTCGATAGCAAACAGCACCGGCAGCTGCTGAATGGCCACATCATGGATCACCTGGTCATAAGCGCGCTGCAGGAAGGTGGAGTAAATTGCTACCACCGGCTTGTAACCGCCAATCGCCATGCCGGCAGCAAAGGTGACGGCGTGCTGTTCGGCAATCGCTACATCAAAATATTGCTGCGGATAGGCGCGTGAGTAGCTCACCATGCCCGATCCTTCACGCATCGCCGGCGTAACCGCCATCATGCGCGAATCGTCAGCGGCAATCTCGCTCAGCCAGTCGCCAAAAATTTTCGAGTAGCTCGGCAGACCGGGTACGCTTTTCGGCAGTGCGCCGCTGGCCGGGTCAAACTTCGGCACGGCATGCCAGGCGATAGGATCCTGCTCTGCAGGCGCATAGCCTTTGCCTTTTTTGGTCATGATATGCAGGAACTGCGGACCTTTAAGATCGCGCATGTTCTTCAGCGTGCTGACCAGCGTCAGGACATCGTGCCCGTCAACCGGACCGATATAGTTAAAGCCCAGCTCCTCGAACAGCGTGCCGGGTACCACCATGCCTTTCAGATGCTCTTCGGTGCGCTTTACCAGCTCTTTAATTGGCGGCAGGCCGTCCAGTACGCGCTTGCTGCCTTCGCGCAGGCGCGAATAGGTTTTACCTGAGAGGATCTGCGCCAGACGGTTATTCAGCGCGCCAACGTTTTCCGAAATCGACATCTCGTTGTCGTTGAGGATCACCAGCATGTCGGGTTTGATATCGCCCGCATGGTTCATCGCCTCAAACGCCATCCCGGCGGTAATCGCGCCGTCGCCAATGATACAGGCGGTACGACGACCTTTGCCTTCCCGCTCGGCGGCTACCGCCATGCCGAGACCGGCGCTGATGGAGGTGGAGGAGTGTCCGACGCTCAGCACGTCATATTCGCTCTCACCGCGCCACGGAAACGGATGCAGGCCGTTTTTCTGCCGGATCGTACCGATGCGATCGCGGCGTCCGGTCAGGATCTTATGCGGATAAGCCTGATGGCCTACGTCCCAGACCAGGTGGTCAAACGGGGTGTTGTAGACGTAATGCAATGCGACGGTCAGTTCGACGACGCCCAGACCCGACGCAAAGTGGCCGGATGAGCGGCTGACGCTATCCAGCAGATACTGACGCAGCTCGTCGCACAGGGCCGGAAGTTTCTCTTTCGGCAGTAAACGTAATTCCTGCACCGTGCCTGCTAACGCCAGTGTCGGGTATTTTGCAATATCAAAACTCATCAGAGACTCATTATGAAAGTTATTTATCGCGTTCAATTATGAAGCTTGCCAGCGCTTGTAATACGCTTGTGTCATAGCCCTGGCCGGCGAGGATCTCCAGCGCCCCCAGAGCTTCCTGATAGAGCGCCTGCGCTTTTGCGCGCGCGCCCTCAAGTCCTAACAGGGCCGGATAGGTGCTTTTGCCCAGCGCCTGATCGGCGCCCTGCATTTTACCCAGCACAGCGGTATCGCCGGTGACATCCAGAATGTCATCCTGCACCTGAAACGCCAGGCCAATAGCATCAGCATAGGTGTCCAGCAGCGGCAGCGCCAGGCGAGCCGGTTCCCCTGCGGCCAGGGCACCAAGACGCACGGCAAGGCGGATTAGCGCGCCGGTTTTGTGGCGATGGATCTGCTCAAGCTGCGCCAGATCGATCTGCCGGCCTTCGGCAGCTAAATCCAGCGCCTGGCCGCCGCACATGCCGGCAACGCCGCTGGCCTGTGCCAGTTCAGAGATCATTTTTACGCGCGTCGCCGCGCTGACGCCCGGCATCGGTTCATCGGCCAGAATAGAGAAAGCCAGCGTTTGCAGCGCATCGCCCGCCAGAATGGCCGTATCTTCACCGTAACGAATATGACAGGTAGGCTGTCCGCGGCGCAGCGCGTCATCGTCCATCGCCGGCAGATCGTCATGTATCAGCGAATAGGCGTGAATGCACTCTGTGGCGGCGGCAGGCGCATCAAGGCTGGCTGCGTCGGCATTAAGCATTTCACCGGTGGCATAGACCAGAAAAGGACGCAGGCGCTTGCCACCTAATAGTGCCCCATAATGCATGGCATTCACCAGCGGGGAACTCTGAAAAGGCAGTGGATCGATTAAACGTGTCAGCGCCTGATTTACGCGCTCATGATAGGTTTGCTGTAGCTGGACAAAATCCATTAGTCGTTATCCGGCGTAAAAGGGGTAAGGTCGGCCGTTTTATCATCGCTCAACAGGATCTGTACGCGCTGTTCAGCCTGCTGCAGCGTCTGCTGACCGCTGCGCGCCAGCTGCACACCGCGCTCAAACTCATTCAGCGCCTCTTCAAGCGGCAGCTCGCCGCTTTCCAGCCGGCTGACAATCTGTTCCAGCTGCTGCAGGGCGGTTTCAAAACTCACAGGCGCTTCGGCTTTTTTCGGCATAATCAGTGTCGACTCACAGTTGGGGACATCTTCGTGCAATCGGTCATGGTAGCCGACGGGGAATAATAAGCAAAATGTTGAATGTGATTGCGGTAGCAGAAGCAGTCACGCAGTAAAGGTGGTATACTTTTGCGCCTCGGATGCGGACGCTCTCGCGATCCCCGCAATATTATGATCTTACCAGCTAAGTGCTGATGATTTTAGCACTTATTTGCCCAACGAAGCTGTGTCGCCATGAAGTTTATCATCAAGCTCTTCCCTGAAATCACCATCAAAAGTCAGTCGGTGCGGCTGCGCTTTATCAAAATTCTTACCGGCAATATCCGCAATACCCTGCGTTCTCTGAATGAGGATATCAAGGTGGTGCGCCACTGGGATCACATTGAAGTGCGCGCCAAAAACGAAGCGCTGCGTGAAACCATTGTGGATGAGCTGACGCGCATTCCTGGTATCCACCACGTGCTTGCCGTTGAAGATCGTGCTTACACGGATATGCACGATATCTTTGAGCAGACGCTGGCACTGAACCGTGAACGCCTGGAAAATAAAAGCTTCAGCGTGCGCGTAAAACGTCGCGGCACCCACAGCTTCAGTTCACAGGATGTGGAACGCTATGTAGGCGGCGGGCTGAATCAGCATATCGCCAGCGCGCGCGTACAGCTGAAGCAGCCGGATGAGACGGTTAATCTGGAGATTGAAGACGATCGTCTGCTGCTAATTACCGGCCGCTTTGAAGGGCTGGGCGGTTTTCCAATCGGCACGCAGGAAGATGTGATGTCGCTGATCTCCGGTGGTTTTGACTCCGGTGTGTCGAGCTATATGCTGATGCGACGCGGCTGCCGCGTGCACTACTGCTTCTTTAATCTTGGTGGCGCGGCGCATGAGATTGGCGTGCGTCAGGTAGCACACTATCTGTGGAACCGTTTTGGTCGCTCACACCGCGTGCGCTTTGTCGCGATCAATTTTGAGCCGGTCGTGGGTGAAATTCTGGAAAACGTCGATGACGGGCAGATGGGCGTGGTGCTGAAGCGGATGATGGTGCGTGCCGCGTCAATGATTGCCGAGCGCTACGGCGTACAGGCGCTGGTGACCGGCGAAGCGCTGGGACAGGTATCGAGCCAGACGCTGACTAATCTGCGCCTGATCGATAACGCATCTGACACGCTGATCCTGCGTCCGCTGATCTCACACGATAAAGAGCACATTATTAATGTGGCGCGGCAGATCGGTACGGAAGATTTTGCGCGTACCATGCCGGAATACTGCGGCGTGATCTCAAAAAGCCCGACGGTTAAAGCGGTGAAAGCCAAAATCGAAGCGGAAGAGCAGAATTTCAATTTTGATATTCTCAACCGCGTGGTACAGGAAGCGACCAACCTCGATATCCGCGAGATTGCTGAACAGACGGAAGAAGAAGTGGTTGAAGTAGAGACCGTGGACTCGTTTGGGACTAACGATGTCGTGCTGGATATTCGTGCCGCAGACGAGCAGGACGCCTCTCCGCTGGATCTCAGCGGTGTAGAGGTGAAGTCACTGCCGTTCTATAAGCTCAGCACGCAGTTTGGCGATCTGGATCAGAACCGGACCTGGCTGCTCTATTGCGATCGTGGCGTGATGAGCAAACTGCAGGCGCTCTATCTGCATGAGCAGGGTTTTACGAACGTGAAAGTTTACCGCCCATAGCACGTCAGGGACGCCACCGGGATCCCCTGGGGCGTCACCGGAATTTGTCGGGGCGCCATTTATGGCGCCCGTTTTATGTGCGGTACCCGATTCGACCCAGGGGCGCGCTTCCTGCGTCTGTCTCGGTAGGGGCGCCATTTATGGCGCCCGTTTTATGTGCGGTAACCGATTCGACCCAGGGGCGCATTAATGCGCCCCCTACGGTGACACCGGGATCAATTGCGCGCGCAACGCAATTCGCAGGGGCGTCCTTTATTCGCGTTCGTCAAATTCCTGATAATTATAAATGCCCGCTGCCAGCACCAGCTGTGAGGCAACTTCGCGTGCGGTCTCTTTATCCTGCAGCAGATCCACCAGCTTCAACGCAAAATCAAACGCCGTGCCCGGCCCCTGGCTGGTGAGCAGGTTTACGCGCGGATCCCATACCACGCGGCGCTCCATCCATTTCGCATCCGGAATGGTCTCTTTGAGTCCCGGAAAGCCGGTCATATTGCCAACCGGAAAGAGATCGTGCGGCACCAGAACCGTGCCGGGCGCCGCGCAGATTGCTGCCACAATTTTGCCTGTCAGATGAAACTGACGCACCGTTTCCACCAGCAACGGGCTGTCGCGGAACGTCTCCGCGCCTTTCAGCCCGCCGGGCAGAACAACGGCGTCAAAGTCGTTATCTGCCACTTCTGCCAGTGGCGCATCAGCCAGCAGGCGCACGCCGCGTGAGCATATAATTTCCCGCGAGCCGTCACTCTCTGCGCTGGCAGTGGTGACAGTAATGCCGCCGCGCACCAGCACGTCGATAGTGGTGACCGCTTCGGTCTCTTCACTGCCATGAGCGAGGCATACCAGTACGGATGGGCTGGCGTTCATATTGTGACTCCTTGCGTTTTACCAGATCATAAAGGCGGCTATTCTCCGGCAACGTGATGCCCTGACTGCGCGCGCGGCGCAGCAGGTAGCCGGTAATGTAATCAATTTCAGTTTGTCGCTGCGTACGAATATCCTGCAGCATAGAAGAGACGTTGCCGGCAGTGCTGTCGATGACGTCATAAATAATGGCGCGTAGCGTCTCCACGTCCATATGCTGGCCTTCACGCGTCAGCAGCAGCGCCAGCTCGTCGCACAGCGTATTGATCTGCTCCGGCCAGGCGCGCAATGCACCGTTCTGGCACTCATGCTCCACCGTCAGCGGATTAATAACGCAGTTCACTGCCAGCTTGCGCCAGCAGGCGGAGGCGATATCATCATGCCAGGCTACATCGGGCAGCGCCTGATGCAGCAGATCCGCAAGATGGCTTAACGATGCGGCGTCACGGCTGACCGGCCCGATATGCGTAATGCCTGCCGCCACGTGGCGGATCACCGTCCCGTCATGCATCGCCGCATGCGTGGTGATCCCGCGCAGCAGCGGCTGCGTCAAATCGCGCAGCTCCTCCAGCGTACCCATGCCGTTATGCAGCAGCAGGACCGGCATGTCCGCACGCAGCACGCTCTGAAGATTTTTGATCGCCGGCGATACCTGCGGCGCTTTCAGGGTAACCAGCAGCAGATCGCTGCGCGCCAGAAACAGCGGATCGTTGGCGATAAAGGTGTGATTGCTCACCTCGCCCTGCAGATCGGTGACGTTAACGGAACAGTAGGGCTGCGGCACGCGCAGCCAGCCCTGTACGTCGTGACCCTGACGAGCCAGCGCGGTCAGCCAGACCTGCCCCAGCGCGCCACAACCCAGCACGGTAATTTTCATTCTGCCTCCTGCTGGCGGGGTGTTTTCACATCACATACTCAGTATAGCTTTGAGCTGCCGCGTGTTTTATTAGCGCATCAAGACGCGTATTATGCATGTCACTTTAGTATCAGGAGAAGAAAAGATGCCATCTTTCGATATCGTTTCCGAAGTCGAGCTGCAGGAAGTCCGCAACGCGGTAGAAAATACCAACCGTGAGCTCTCAACCCGCTTCGATTTTCGCAATGTGACCGCCAGCGTTGAGCTGAATGAAAAGAACGAGACGATCAAAATCACCACTGAGTCCGATTTTCAGGTGAAGCAGATCGTTGATATTCTGCGTGAAAAGCTGCTGAAGCGCGGCATTGAAAACGCCGCGATTGAGGTGCCGGAAGAGATTGAACACAGCGGTAAAAGCTGGAGCGTTGAGGCCAAACTGAAAAAAGGCATTGAAAGCGACGTTGCTAAAAAGCTGGTGAAACTGATTAAAGACAGCAAACTCAAAGTACAGACGCAGATTCAGGGTGACGAGCTGCGCGTGACCGGCAAATCGCGTGACGATCTGCAGGGCGCCATGGCGCTGGTGCGCGGTGGCAACCTTGGCCAGCCGTTCCAGTTCAAAAACTTCCGCGACTAACGTACTCTGGCGCGTGCTGCGCGGCGGTAGAGCGTACTGCGCGCCACCCCCAGCGCTGCGGCCGCTTTGGTGATATTGCCATCAAAGCGCTGCAGCGTTTCGTTCAGCAGCTGGTCATCATGACGCTGACGTTCACCGCCTGGTAAATCAGCAGGATGCTGATAGTCAGCTGGCAGCTGCGCCTGCGTAACGGGTTCGCCATCCTCAGCCAGTGCCAGCAATACCCGCAGCAGGCTGCGCAACTGGCGAACGTTACCCGGCCAGGCGTGCTGTGCCAGTATCGTCACCACGTCATTCGACAGGGTAACCTTACGCTCCGCGGCTCCCAGCTCGTGCCATAGCTGGCAAATGAACCCCGGCAGATTGGGCCATGCACGCAGCGGCGGCAGTGTCAGAGAGAACTCCTGTAGCCGGTAAAGCAGATCCTCACGAAAGCGGCCCGCAGCAACCTGCTGTTTCAAATCACGATGGGTGGCGCAGATAACCGCAAAGTTCACCGGGTAGCTGCGGCTGGACCCCAGCGGTGCCACCTCTTTCTCCTGCAGTACCCGCAGCAGACGGCTCTGCAGCGCCAGTGGCATATCACCAATTTCATCCAGAAACAGGATGCCGCCGTCAGCCTCACGAATTTTGCCCGCATAGCCCTGTTTGCTGGCGCCGGTAAAGGCGCCAGGCTGATAGCCAAACAGCTCCGATTCAATCAATGATTCCGGGATCGCCGCACAGTTTATTGCAACAAAATTGCCGCTGTGCCAGCGGCTCTGCTGATGCAGGGCCCGGCTGACAAACTCTTTACCGCTGCCGGTTTCTCCCTGCAGGCAGAGTGACACACCGGCATTCAGCAGGCGCACCAGCTTATCCCTGTCGTGCGGTGCGGATGTAGCGTGCGGCGCAGCGGAGGCGGCCACGCTTACCAGCCGGCGCTGCGGCGCACGTAAACGAAAGTAGTAGCGCTGGCCGTGGTACATCAGCGGCGCTGTCAGGCAGCTGTTTTGCTGTCGCAGCGCCGGAAATAGCGCTGCAAACGTCAGGCTGCTGAGCTGTTCAGGGCGTACCGCCAGCGTCTCCAGCGCCAGCCGGTTTGCGGCTGTCAGTACGTCGTCAGAAAATATCAGCAGCATTTCATCACCGCTGTCGATGCCCTGAGGATCAGCGTGCAGGCTCATCAGCCACTGCTGAGGATGCAGACTCTGCTTGACCCACAGATACTCTATCTGCCGCGCCGCATCGCGTACCTGCTGCAGCGAATGCGCATGAGAATAGTGCGCCGGGCCGGAAATATCGATAACGCCTGCCAGCTGGCCATTAGGCATCTGCAGCGGCATCGCGGCACAGTACAGCCCCTGGTTGCGCGTCAGAAAGTGCTGCTCACCGGCGATTTCGCAGCCGTTGTTGATCGCCAGCGCCGTGCCAATAGCGTTGGTGCCACGTCCGCACTCGCTCCAGAGATTGCCTGGCGCCAGAGCAAAACGCTGTGCACGCGCCAGCGCCTGCATATCTCCGCAGGTATTCAGAACCAGACCGCTGGCATCAGAAAGGATCACCACCGCCTGTTTTTCTGCCATCTGCTGCGCCAGCTGGTCGATAGCCGGCCTGGCAAACGGCTGCCAGCTGGCGTTGCTGGCGATGACATCGGCCAGTTCTCCCTGGCGCAGCCGCGGAAAATCGTCTGCGGTCGGATCAAGGCCATAGAGCTGGCTGCGCATCCAGGAGTCGCTGAGAAGCGGTGTGGCGTCAGCGGTCGAAGCGGCGGAAAATCCCTGCATGGGTAACCTCATGCCTGTGCAAAGTGTTGCGCCAGTGTAGCGTGCAGGTTTTCCAGGTGTTGCGATATGCAACACAGATAGGGAGATTACTGCGTATCTTGCCGGGAAGCCGATTGTATCATCTTGTTTTTACGTATTTTAATGATGCTGTTAAACCTGGCATGCCGGCTGCAAAGCACATCCTGTCGCGGCGTCATACAGGCGTAGCGCCCGGTAATACTATCTGACCCCTACATCAAGGAGTTTGCGATGCGTTATGCACATCCCGGCACGCCAGGCGCGCTGGTCTCGTTCCAGGCAACCTACGGCAACTATATAGCAGGCAACTTCACGGAGCCGCTTAGCGGCCAATACTTCATGAATACCTCGCCGGTTGACGGCAGTGAGATTGCGCAGTTTCCCCGCTCAGACGCGCGGGATATCGAGCTGGCGCTGGATGCTGCACATCAGGCGGCCGACGCCTGGGGAAAAACCAGCGTTCAGCAGCGCGCCGCATTGCTGCTGCAGGTGGCCGATCGTATTGAGGCGAATCTGGAGAAGCTTGCGGTAGCGGAGAGCTGGGATAACGGTAAGCCGATTCGCGAAACGCTCAATGCTGACCTGCCGCTGGCAGCCGATCATTTTCGCTATTTCGCCGGCTGCCTGCGCGCGCAGGAAGGGAGTACCGCGGAGATCGATGAAACCACGGTGGCCTACCATTTTCATGAGCCGCTGGGCGTGGTGGGGCAGATTATCCCGTGGAACTTCCCGCTGCTGATGGCGGCATGGAAACTGGCACCGGCGCTGGCCGCAGGCAACTGCGTGGTACTGAAACCTGCCGAGCAGACGCCACTGGGCATCACGCTGCTGATGGAGATCGTGGGCGATCTTTTCCCGGCTGGCGTGATCAACGTGGTACAGGGGTTTGGCCGCGAAGCGGGCGAGGCGCTGGCCACCAGCAAGCGTATTGCCAAAATCGCGTTTACCGGCTCAACGCCGGTGGGGCGTCATATCATGGCCTGCGCCGCAGAAAATATTATTCCCTGCACGGTCGAGCTGGGCGGTAAGTCGCCAAACATCTACTTTGCAGATGTGATGGAGGGTGAAGCGGACTTCATCGATAAAGCGGTTGAAGGGCTGGTGCTCGGCTTCTTTAATCAGGGGGAAGTCTGTACCTGTCCGTCACGCGCGCTGGTGCATGAATCAATCTATGAGCCGTTTATGGCACGGGTACTGGAGAAGGTCGCCGCTATCCGGCACGGCGATCCGCTGGATACCGATACAATGATTGGTGCTCAGGCTTCACGACAGCAGTTCGACAAAATTCTCTCCTATATCACTATTGCGCGTGATGAAGGCGGCGACATTCTTACCGGTGGCGATAAGGCGGCAATAAGCGCTGAACTCAGCAACGGTTTCTATATTCAGCCAACGCTGATTAAAGGCAGTAACCAGATGCGCTGTTTCCAGGAGGAGATATTTGGCCCGGTGATCGGCGTAACCACCTTTAAAGATGAGGCTGAAGCGCTGGCCATCGCCAACGAAACGCAGTTTGGTCTGGGCGCTGGCGTCTGGACGCGTGATACCAATCTCGCGTATCGCATGGGGCGGGGTATCAAAGCGGGCCGGGTCTGGACGAACTGCTACCACATCTATCCGGCGCATGCGGCGTTTGGCGGTTACAAGCAGTCCGGTGTCGGGCGCGAGACGCACAAAATGGCGCTGAGTGCCTATCAGCAAACCAAAAATCTGCTGGTCAGCTACAGCACGGCGCCGCTGGGTCTGTTCTGATCGCGCCTTTACGCAATAGGAGAAGCAGAATGACAATGCACATTAAAAGCACGATGAAAGCGGCAGTGGTTAAGGCGTTTGGTGAACCGCTGGTGATTGAAGAGGTGCCGGTGCCGGCCGTCGGGCCAGGTCAGGTGCTGGTAAAAATTGCCGCCACCGGGGTCTGTCATACCGATCTGCACGCGGCGGAAGGCGACTGGCCGGTGAAGCCGGTGCCACCTTTCATTCCCGGTCACGAAGGGGTAGGGCAGGTTGTGGCGCTGGGGGAAGGGGTAAAACACCTGAAGCTGGGCGATCGCGTAGGTGTGCCGTGGCTTTACTCCGCCTGCGGTCATTGCGAACACTGTCTCGATAGCTGGGAGACGCTGTGTCACGAGCAGAAAAATGCGGGTTATTCGGTGAACGGCAGTTTTGCCGAGTATTGCCTGGCTGACGCGAACTATGTCGGTATCATTCCGGACAATCTCCCCTTTAATGAAGTGGCACCGGTGCTGTGTGCCGGCGTAACGGTCTATAAAGGCCTGAAAATGACCGATACCAAACCGGGTGACTGGGTGGTGATTTCCGGCATTGGCGGGCTGGGGCATATGGCGATCCAGTATGCGGTTGCCATGGGACTCAACGTAGCGGCAGTGGATATTGATGACGCCAAGCTCGATTTTGCCCGTCGTCTGGGTGCCAGCGTGGTGGCAAACGCGAAGGAGGTCGATCCGGCACGCGTGTTTCACGAGCATTTCGGTGGCGCACAGGGCGTTCTGGTTACCGCTGTGTCGCCGAAAGCCTTTGAGCAGGCGATCGGGACGCTGCGGCGTGGCGGTACAATGGTGCTGAACGGCCTGCCGCCGGGCAAATTTGACCTGTCGATTTTTGATATGGTGCTGGACGGCATTACGGTACGCGGCTCGATTGTCGGCACGCGCAAAGATCTGCAGGAAGCGCTCGATTTTGCCGGACGTAATAAGGTAAAAGCCAGCGTAGCAGTGGAACCGCTGAGCAACATCAACGATATATTTGCGCGCATGCACGCCGGCAAAATTGAAGGGCGCATTGTGGTGGATATGTCGCTGTAAAAAAAAGCCCGACGCAGCGGTCGGGCTTCTGATTCAGCAGCTGGCAAGCAGCGCTTCTATCTCAACGCGGCTCGTTACTTTACTGTCGATTTTGATATAGGCGCTTTTCTCTTCCGGCACGATAAACACGGATGCCACACCGGGCTGAGCCTTCAGACGTTTTTCCAGATTCGGCACGGCCAGTACGGCGTCGCTCAGCACCAGCCGCAGGCTGCTGACGTAAGGCGGCTCCTGCATCGACATGGCAACAAACAGCCAGCTAGCGGCGATAATCGCTCCGATGAGAAATACCGTCTGCGCATCGATATGACCAAAGATCCAGCCGCCGAGGCTGCCGCCAATGGCTACCCCAAGAAACTGGCTGGTGGAGTAAATACCCATTGCAGTGCCTTTATAACCGGCCGGCGACTCTTTGCTGATCAGGGAAGGCAGAATGGCTTCCATCACATTAAAGGCGAGGAAAAAGAGCTGTACGCCCGCCACCAGCGTCCAGAAGTGACCTTCAGCGCCCCAGAGCACAATTTCCGCAATGATGATCAGCGCCACGCAGCTGACAAAAACCCGCTTCATGCGGCGTTTTACTTCGGCATAGATAATGACCGGCACCACGGCAACAAAAGCCACCAGCATGGTCACCAGATAGATCTTCCAGTGCTCCGCTGCCGGCAGGCCTGCCAGTTCGAACTGGCCGGGCAGGGCGACAAAGCTCGACATCAGCAGCACGTGCAGACAGAGAATGCCGATATTAAGCTTCAGCAGTCTGGGATTCGCCAGAACGGCGCGAATGCTGCCTTTTACCATTCCGGACTCGCGGTTCAGCACATGACCGCGCGCGTTTGGCACCACCAGCAGCGTAATAATGATACCCAGCGTTGCCAGCAGCGCGATCATCCAGAACAGCGCATGCAGCCCCAGCGCATGCGTGACAATTGGCCCGGCCACCATAGCAATCGCAAAGGTCACGCCAAAACTGATGCCGATAAACGCCATCGCTTTGGTGCGGTTCTGCTCACGGGTGAGATCGGACAGCAGCGCCATTACGGCAGCGGCAATCGCGCCTGAGCCCTGCAGCGCGCGACCAAGAATAATGCCCCAGATTGAGGTGGTGGTGGCGGCAATCACGCTGCCAAGGACAAACAGCAGCAGGCCGCCGACAATCAGCGGCTTACGTCCGATGCGGTCAGAGAGCAGCCCGAACGGGATCTGAAAAATTGCCTGTGCCAGACCATAAATACCAATTGCCAGACCAATCAGGGTTTCGCTGGCACCCTGTAACGCCATGCCGTACGTCGTCAGCACCGGCAGAACCATAAACATTCCGAGCATACGCAGGGAAAAAACGGTACCTAAACCCCATGTAGCGCGCAGCTCTACCGGCGTCATTTTATTGTCGTTCATTCCAACCTCTGTAAGTGTCTGCCTGTCATGCACCATGCTGCAGCAGCCAGTGACACCGTGTTGCTGCAAATCGATTTATTTCGGGCATTTAGCACCCATTTTAGGGAGCAGGGGAGGGCGGGTAAAACATTTGTTTTTAAGCAGTGGTAACAAAAAGAAAGGGCGCGAAAATCGCGCCCTTTCTCAGAGTGACGGTGCCCGCTTACCAGACGTAAGTGAGCAGGTCTTTAGAGGCCGGGGCCATAAAGTCAACCGACATCATGACGCTCAGCGCGGTGATGGCGATGATAGAGAACACAAACAGTTTACGCGCCCAGACTTTATCGTTTGAGGTTTTGTAACCTGAGAGTGCCATACCCAGCCACCAGACGCTGACAGCCGCAGCCACGATCAGATATTTGTAGCCCGCATAACCGCCCAGTGAGAGCATCAGCGTGGCAATCATGAACGCCAGAATGTAGAGCGTAATATGATTTTTAGCCACGGAGATGCCTTTCACAACCGGCAGAACCGGAATGTTAGCGGCCTGGTAATCTTTAAAGCGGAAGATGGCAATCGCGTAGGAGTGCGGCATCTGCCACAGGCTAAAGATAGCCAGTAAAATCAATGCGCCTGCATCAAACTCGTTAGTGACTGCGCAGTAGCCAATCACCGGTGGCGCAGCACCGGAGAGGCTGCCGATCAGCGTTCCATAGACCGAATGACGCTTCATATAGAGGCTGTAAACGCCAACATAGACCACGAAGCCCATGACCGCCAGCCACATGGCCAGCGGGTTGGCGCCGAAATACAGCAACGCAAAGCCAGCAATACCCAACGCAGTGGCATAAACCAGGCTTACTTTCGCCGAGATCAGGCCTTTGACCAGAACCCGGTTCCGCGTTCTCTCCATTTTGATGTCGATATCGCGGTCAATCACATTGTTGAATACACAACCCGATGCGACCACCAGCGATACGCCAGCCAGCGCGGTGAGAAACAGGGGATAATCGATGCTGCCTTTCGAGGCCAGCAGAAATCCACCGATGACAGAAATTAAATTTCCGAAAATAATTCCTGGTTTTGTTACTTGCAGGTATTGCTTAATCATTACGTGTGACTCTTTAGTGGGCCATCATGTTGTAGTTGAGGTTCCACATAATCCACAGTGAACCGATCACAACAATCAGAATGATGATTGCTGAGAAGACAATGGCCACCATGTTCCAGCCACCCTCTGATTTGCTGTCCAGATGCAGGAAGTAGACCAGGTGCACCAGCACCTGAACCACTGCACACACCAGAACCACACCCAGGATGGTGCCGTGTGAGGCACTGCCATCCATTACCATCCAGAACGGGATCGCCGTCAGGATGATAGAGAGGATGAAGCCGATCATGTAAGACTTCACGCTACCGTGTGATGCACCATGTTCGTTTACAGAATGACTCATTACATGGCCCCCATCAGATAGACAACGGTGAATACGCAGATCCACACCACATCCAGGAAGTGCCAGAACAGGCTCAGGCACATGATACGGGTGCGGTTGCTCTCAGTCAGACCCCGTTTAGCGATCTGGAACATCAGAACCGCCATCCAGATCAGACCAGAGGTCACGTGCAGACCGTGCGTACCAACCAGCGTAAAGAAGCCAGAAAGGAAGCCGCTACGGTTTGGACCGAAGCCTTCTGCGATCAGGTGATGGAATTCATAGATCTCCATCCCGATAAATCCGGCACCGAACAGGAAGGTCAGGGCCAGCCAGCCGATGACCGAACCTTTGTTCTGGTTGTTCATCGCAATCACTGCCATTCCATAAGTAATGGAGCTCAGCAGCAGCAGCGCGGTTTCAACCAGCACAAACGGCAGTTCGAAAATATCTTTACCTGCCGGGCCACCGGCAGTGTTGTTGACCATTACTGCATAAGTCGCAAACAGCGTTGCGAAGATAATGCAGTCACTCATCAGGTAGATCCAGAAGCCAAAGACTTTATTGGCTCCTGCATCGTGATGCCCATGCTCCGCATGGGCGTCGTGGTGGTGTTTTACGGTTTGAGTCGACATTATTTCAGACCTGCTTTGCTGATGTCATCAAAGTGCTTCTTCTCGATCTGCTCGATTTCAGCAACCGGAACGTAGTAATCCACGTCCTCATCGAAGCTCTTCACGATCCAGGTCACGATAGTGCCCAGGAAAGTGAGACCCGCCAGCCACCAGATATGCCAGATCATGGCGAAACCGAAGACTGTTACGAATGCAGCGATAACAATGGCCGCGCCGCTGTTTTTCGGCATATGAATTTCTTCATATTTTTCTGGCTGCTTGTACGCTTCGCCTTTCTCTTTCATTTCCCAGAACGCATCACGCTCGTGGATATGAGGGATAACAGCAAAGTTGTAGAACGGTGGTGGTGAAGAGGTTGCCCACTCCAGCGTACGACCGCCCCACGGGTCACCAGTCAGATCGCGGTTCTGATCGCGGTCACGTACCGATACCCAGAACTGAACCAGCTGGCACAGAATACCGCAGGCAATCAGCGCCGCACCGACAGCTGCAACAACCAGCAGCGAGTGGAACTGTGGATCGATATCCTGGCTCAGACGGCGGGTCATACCCATGAAGCCCAGTGCGTACAGCGGCATAAAGGCAACAAAGAAGCCGATGATCCAGAACCAGAAGGCGCGTTTACCCCAGGTTTCGTTCAGCGTGAAGCCAAATGCTTTCGGGAACCAGTAGGTCACACCAGCCATACAACCGAACACAACACCACCGATAATAACGTTGTGGAAGTGTGCAATCAGGAACAGGCTGTTGTGCAGGACAAAGTCTGCACCCGGTACTGCCAGCAGTACGCCAGTCATACCACCCACTGAGAAGGTCACCAGGAAGCCGATGGTCCACAGCATCGCTGAGTTAAACTCGATGCGACCCTGATACATGGTGAACAGCCAGTTAAAGATTTTCACCCCGGTCGGAATCGCGATGATCATCGTCATGATACCGAAGAAGGCGTTAACGTTGGCGCCCGCACCCATGGTGAAGAAGTGGTGCAGCCAGACGATGAACGACAGTACGGTAATGGCGATGGTCGCCCACACCAGTGAGGTGTAACCAAACAGACGTTTTTTCGAGAAGGTCGCGGTAACTTCAGAGAAGACACCAAAGACCGGCAGAACAAGGATGTACACTTCCGGGTGACCCCAGACCCAGATCAGGTTGACGTACATCATCATGTTACCGCCCATATCATTAGTAAAGAAATGGAAGTCGAGGTAACGATCAAGCGTCAACAGTGCCAGCGTCACGGTCAGAACCGGGAACGCAGCGATGATCAGGACGTTGGTGCAGAGTGATGCCCAGGTAAAGACCGGCATTTTGAACAGGTCCATGCCCGGCGCACGCATCTTCAGAATGGTCACGAAGAAGTTGATACCGGTCAGCGTGGTCCCGATCCCTGAGAGCTGGAGACTCCAGATCCAGTAGTCGACCCCGACGCCAGGACTATACTCCGCGCCAGAAAGCGGCGGATAAGCCAGCCAGCCAGTCTGTGCGAACTCGCCCACACCCAGAGAGATGTTCACCAGGATCACACCGACCGCGGTAAACCAGAAGCTCAGGTTGTTCAGGAACGGGAACGCAACGTCACGGGCACCGATTTGCAGCGGAACCGCGATGTTCATCAGACCTACAACAAATGGCATTGCCACGAAGAAGATCATAATCACGCCGTGGGCGGTGAAGATCTGATCGTAGTGGTGCGGAGGTAAAATACCCGCCTCACCGGCAGAAGCCATAACCTGTTGGGTACGCATCATTACGGCATCGGCAAAGCCGCGCAGCAGCATGACGAATGCCATGATGATATACATGATACCCAGTTTTTTGTGGTCAACGGAGGTAAGCCATTCTGACCACAGATACTTCCACTTACCAAAATAGGTGAGAGCGGCAACCAGCGCCAGACCACCGATGATGATAGCGGCGACCGTAACCATGATAATAGGCTCATGGTACGGCACTGCATCCAGTGTTAATTTTCCGAACATCGTATTATTCCCCGGTTCCCGCAGCAGCGGCGTGATTCATGTCCATGCCTTCGTGTGACATGTCCATTTTCCCGTGGCTCATCTTGAACTTATCAATAATTTGCTTGAAGAGTTCAGGATTCGCAGTTGAGAAATATTCCACCGGATGATTCTCACTTGGCGAAGCCAGTTTCTCAAACTCATCCATGGTGGTCAGCGTGTTAGGTGCCGCTTTAACTTTGGCAACCCACTGCTGGAATTCCGCATCATCTTTAGTTGCAATGGCCTTGAACTTCATGCCAGAGAAACCGCGACCACTGAAGTTTGATGAGATACCGTCAAACGTTCCTGGCTCATTGGCGATCAGGTGCAGTTTGGTCTGCATGCCCGCCATGGCGTAGATCTGGCTGCCGAGCGTAGGAATGAAGAACGAGTTCATCACGGAGTTAGAGGTGATTTTGAAGTTAACTGGTGTATTTGCCGGGAAGGCAATCTGGTTAACGGTGGCAATACCCTGTTCCGGGTAAATGAACAGCCATTTCCAGTCCAGCGCAACCACATCGATCTCAACAGGCTTGACGTCAGAGACCAGCGGTTTAGCCGGCTCCAGCGCATGCGTTGATTTCCAGGTCAGCACGCCGAGGAAGATGATGATCAGGATCGGAATGGTCCAGACCACGGCTTCCACTTTGTTGGAGTGTGACCAGTTAGGGCTGTACTTCGCTTCGGTATTGGTCGCCCGATATTTCCAGGCAAACACAACAGCCATTAAGACTGCCGGAATAACGACAATCATCATCAAGCCAAAGGCTGTCAGAATCAGTGAACGTTGCTCCATTGCAATCTGTCCCTTGGGATTTAACAACGCACTATCGCAGCCGCTGAGTAATACAGCGCCTGCGATTAATGACAAAATCCCCAAACATTTATTGTATTTCATGAGTCTCATTTAACGACCTCAATGACAAGGGCTCTATTGTCGTTTAAGTGTGCGCGCATTTTACGGTAAGGTTTATGCAGTGTAAACCAGCTTAAGGATGTGTCAGAAGGGTGTTGACACCTTTTGCTAAGGGAGTCACAGATGTTACGCAGAGTGACAAATTATTAACCGCGACAAGCAGTTGGCGTCAATATAACAAAAAGCAATGACAGAAACCGCAGAAAAAACAGGGAAAGCATAAACCGTACTTTTAATGCTCACTAATTTAACAATTATGCATCATTTGAGCGATAATTTTCCCACAAACTGATTGCTCACCGGATTTAAATATCGCCTGATGTTGTTAAATTAATGTTTTTATTTCGCGATGAAAAAAATGCTATTTGCGCTAATTCGCAGGCGCTATTTTTAAACAAATTAAATACCGCCTGCAAATAGCGTCTGTCTATCGTTCAGCGAGCCGGCTGGTTTTTCTTAGCGCCAGGCAGTCGAGTATCACACCCAGCATGACGGCCAGAATGGCAACGCCGAGCCCTGTCTCAAAGAGCGGCGTTAGCAGTCCGGCCAGCTGGGCTGCCCCGGCAGCATGTAACGCCAGCATCAGCAGCCAGCAACCCAGCAAAGCGCAGCCTGCGGTAAACAGGCGGACAATCCAGCGATAGCCTGCAGGCCAGCAGGTACGCGTAATAAACGTGCCGCTTTGCTGCATCTGAAGAAGCGTTGTACGGCTAAGCCACAGCAGCAGCAGTCCCGGCAGCGCTGCCACCACGGTAAACGCATAGAAAGCGGACCAGCCCCACAGCTCAACCAGCCAGCCAGCGGCGGGACCCACGTAAACGCGGCCAACAGCCGCCAGCGCCGAGAGCAGAGCGAACTGGGTGGCAGAGAACGCTTTATTGCACATGGTCATCAGCAGCGCTACAAACGCTGCCGTCCCCATGCCGCCGCACAGGTTTTCGATAAATACCGCGCTGGCCATGCTCCAGAGGTGAGGCGGAGTGACTGCCAGTAGCCAGTAAGCGGCGTTCGATACGGCCTGCAGAATGCCAAACAGCATCAGCGCACGAAACAGGCTCAGACGCTGCATCAGTACGCCGCCATAGAGCGCGCCGATAATGGTGGCCATCAGCCCCAGCGTTTTATTGACCAGGCCAACATCACCTGCGCTGAATCCTACGCCGCGGATAAGGAAAGTCGTCGTCAGCGACGCCGCGAAAGCATCCCCCAGCTTATAAAGGATAATCAGGGTGATCAGCAGCCAGGCATTATTACGCTGAAAAAAGTCCGCCAGGGGAAAGGTAACGGCCTGGCGCAGCGTGTGCGGTTCACGTTTGGCAGCGGCAGGCTCACGGGCCAGCAGGGTGGCAATCAGCCCCGGGATCATCAGCAGCGCCATCAGCCAGTAAGTTGCGCGCCAGCCCAGATAGCGATCGGCCAGCCAGAGTGCCAGTCCGCCGGAGATAAGCATGGCCAGACGATAGCCCAGCACCGTAATGGCTGCGCCGCTGCCGCGTTCTTCCGGCGGCAGGATATCGGTTTTCCACGCGTCGAAGACGATATCCTGAGAGGCTGAACAGAATGCGACCAGTACCGCAATAGCGGCCAGTAGCGTTAAATCCTGAGCCGGATGCATAAAGCCGAGGGCGACAATGCCGGCAATCAGCGCCAGCTGAGTCAGCAGCAACCAGCCGCGGCGACGTCCCAGAAACGGCGGCGTGTAGCGGTCCATCACCGGCGACCAGAGAAACTTGAAAACGTAAGCCTGTCCTACCAGAGAAAAGAAACCAATGGTTTTAAGGTCGACATTCTCTACGGTCATCCATGCCTGCAGCGTGCCCGCGGTCAGCGCCAGCGGTAAGCCGGAGGCAAAGCCAAGCAGCAGCAGTACCGCAGCGTTACGTTGGGTAAATATTCGCAGATAGTGAGAGGTCATAGCCAGCCTGAGGTAGTGCCCGGCGCCAGACGGCCGGGCAGATGACAGCGGAGCGGTTAGCGTGCGTTCTGTTTGATGAAGTTGTTTACGCTGGTATCCTGCGCCATATCGGCGATCACATCGCTCAGCGTCGCATTAACAGCGTTGGTGATTTTGTCATTGGTGGCATTGAAAGCGCCTTCAATGCTGTAGGTCTGACGGTAGTTTTTCACCTGCTTATTGCCGTTTTTCGCCGTGGCAATAATAGAGATATCCGCTTTTGTTGTGATGCTGTAGCGCACGTTGCCCTGCGTGACGTCAGCGTACAGGCCATTCACCACAATTTGCAGATCGACTGCGCCGTTCGGGCCAATCATATAACCACGGGAAGTCATCTGCTTCTCCAGCACTTCCTGCAGCAGAAAACGCAGGTCGCGTGACGGCGTCAGCGTAACCAGCTGTCCATCGCGGTTAACTTTTGCCAGCGCCTGATCGCTGCGCTGATCGGCACCGTTTACGCTAACGGTCACGCCCATCAGGCTCGGATCCTGCTGCGGCAGCTGGATTTTTGGTTGAATGTTCAGGGTTGTACTGTTGCTGGCACAGCCGGCTAAAACAAAAGCAGCCAGCAGAGGGAATAACAGTTTTTTCAACATACTCATTCTCATTAGCGTTAGGTTGGGAGATAAATCCGGCGTCATCATAGCATTGCAGCGAGGTGAAAAAAGCCCCACCCGCCGGGAAATTGATTGTAAAGGCTTTTTTCAGACCAGAGAAAAACCAGCAGGTTGACCTGCCCGGATTGCCGGTTATGATGCGCTGCAGAGCGGGAATATTTTCTGATTTTTACCGGGCAGTAATGCAAAACCTACTAATATTTAAACAGATGGGGCACAGCGCTCGCCGGAGAGGGTGTAAACAATGATTCGCGAACAAATAGAAGAAAAGCTGCGCAACGCTTTCACACCTGCACACCTCGAAGTGCATGATGAAAGCTATCGTCATAACGTGCCTGCCGGTTCTGAAAGTCACTTTAAAGTGGTGATTGTCAGCGATCATTTCACCGGCCAGCGTTTTTTACAGCGGCATCGCGCTATCTATGGTGAGCTGTCTGCTGAGCTGGCTGGCAGCGTACATGCGCTGGCACTGCATACCTACACGCAAAAAGAGTGGCACGGGTTACAGGATACCGTTCTGGCTTCGCCTAACTGCCGGGGAGCCGGTACGCTTGCCTGATACCTGCATCTTTACTGTTTCCTGAAACGGCCTGCGGGCCGTTTTTTCGTTTCTCAGGCGCTAAACGCGATCTGCGGCGCAAAAAAGCAGCAAAGTCGTTAAAAAGTGGTGAGTTTGCAGCCTCGACTCATTCCGGTGATGCCGCTATAATGCGGCGTCTATTTTTCCGGAATGTCTTCGGGACGCTTCTGGTGACAGGGATGTGGTTCTGCCCGCAGAGGCCGTCCCGGTTATTGGATACGGCGCATTAATTGTGTGGTGTCTGAAGTTGACCGAGCACGTGATTTTTTGAGGTAACAAAATGACAGTTTCAGTAGAAACCACCCAGGGTCTGGGCCGCCGCATTTCGATTACTATTCCAGCTGACAGCATTGACGCTGCAGTTAAGAAAGAACTGATTGAAGTGGCTAAGAAAGTCCGTATCGATGGTTTCCGTAAAGGTAAAGTACCATCGCACATTATCAATCAGCGCTACGGCGCCTCTGTTCGCCAGGATGTGCTGGGTGAGCTGATGACGCGTAACTTCGTTGACGCCATCATCAAAGAGAAAATTAACCCAGCAGGCGCGCCTGACTACGTGCCGGGTGAGTACAAAGAAGGCGAAGACTTTACCTATGCGGTTGAGTTTGAAGTCTATCCGGAAGTGGAATTACAGGGTCTGGACGCAATCGAAGTTGAAAAACCGGTTGTTGAAGTGACCGATGCAGACGTTGATGCGATGCTGGATACCCTGCAGAAGCAGCAGGCTACCTGGAAAGAGACTGACGCAGCAGCTACCGCTGAAGATCGCGCTACCATCGATTTCAACGGTTCTGTAGATGGCGAAGAGTTCGAGGGCGGTAAAGCGTCTGACTTCGTCCTGGCGATGGGCCAGGGTCGTATGATCCCTGGTTTTGAAGAGGGCATCACCGGTAAGAAAGCGGGTGACACCTTTACTATCGACGTTAAATTCCCGGACGATTACCACGCAGAAAACCTGAAAGGGAAAGATGCGAAGTTTGATATCGTTCTGAAGAAAGTTGAAACCCGTGAGCTGCCAGAACTGACTGCTGATTTCATCAAACGTTTCGGCGTGGAAGATGGTTCAGTTGATGGCCTGCGTGCAGAAGTGCGTAAAAACATGGAGCGTGAGCTCAAAGGCGCTATTCGTAACCGCGTGAAGTCTCAGGTTCTGGATGGTCTGGTTGATGCTAACAACATTGACGTTCCGGCTGCTCTGATTGACAGCGAAATCGACGTGCTGCGTCGTCAGGCTGCTCAGCGCTTTGGTGGTAACGAGAAGCAGGCGCTGGAACTGCCACGTGAGCTGTTCGAAGAGCAGGCCAAACGTCGCGTTGTTGTAGGTCTGCTGCTGGGCGAAGTGATCCGCATCAACGAGCTGAAAGCAGACGAAGATCGCGTTAAAACGCTGATCGAAGAGATGGCTTCTGCGTACGAAGATCCACAGGAAGTTATCGAGTTCTACAGCAAAAACAATGAGCTGATGAACAACATGCGCAACGTTGCGCTGGAAGAGCAGGCGGTTGAAGCGCTGCTGGCGAAAGCCAAAGTGACCGACAAAACGACCTCTTTCCAGGAGCTGATGAACCAGACCTCTGCGGCCTGATTAATCACTTAACGGAATGTGCTCAGCCCGCGACCTCTGTCGTGGGCTTTTTTTTTATTTATGATAAAAAACCGCTTCCTTTACGTCTATTTGACTAATTAAGCGGCAAATTATTCGCTATGCTCTTTTTCCAGGTTAGCGAATAGAGAAAAGGTTGTTATGCTTGAAACAACCGGGCAGCATCCCCAGATAGAGGAAGAATGCGAGAGAACCGTGAGGCTGGCTGATTAACCGTCCTGAAATGTCGGAACGAGGCGGCTGTGCATAGTTTTCACAGCGCGTCTCACGTAGAATCGGTACAGAATGTTGCCAATGAAATTTATCAGGAGACGGTAATGTCATACAGTGGCGATCGTGAATTTACTGCACCAACTAATGCGCTGGTGCCAATGGTGGTCGAACAAACCTCGCGCGGCGAGCGTTCTTACGACATCTATTCCCGCCTGCTTAAAGAGCGCGTTATCTTTCTGACTGGTCAGGTTGAAGATCACATGGCGAACCTGATTGTGGCGCAGATGCTGTTTCTGGAAGCAGAGAATCCGGAAAAAGATATCTATCTCTACATCAATTCACCAGGTGGCGTGATCACGGCGGGTATGTCGATCTACGACACCATGAAATTTATTAAGCCGGACGTCAGCACCATCTGTATGGGTCAGGCGTGCTCAATGGGCGCATTTCTGCTGACGGCAGGAACCAAAGGTAAACGCTTCTGCCTGCCTAACTCCCGCGTGATGATTCACCAGCCGCTGGGCGGCTATCAGGGACAGGCAACGGATATCGAGATCCATGCGCGTGAAATTCTGAAAGTAAAACAGCGCATGAATGAACTGATGGCTGAGCATACCGGCAAAACGCTGGAGCAGATTGAGCGCGACACCGAACGCGATCGTTTCCTCTCTGCCAGCGAAGCGGTAGAGTATGGCCTGGTTGACTCTATCCTGACACACCGTCAATAAGACGCATCTGCTGGCCCTTACGCTATAGTTAACGGGGGCAGGCAGATGAGTTGCATGCATACCGGCCGTTGTTGTACGGCCAGTGCCGTACACCAGAGTAGGTCTGAGAACGAAAAGAGGTTAGCTGATGACAGATAAGCGCAAAGACGGTTCAGGTAAGTTGCTGTACTGCTCTTTCTGCGGCAAAAGCCAGCATGAAGTCCGTAAGCTGATTGCCGGGCCGTCAGTCTATATTTGCGACGAATGTGTTGATTTATGTAATGACATCATTCGTGAAGAGATTAAAGAGGTTGCGCCGCATCGCGAGCGTAGCGCTCTGCCAACACCGCATGAAATTCGTCACCACCTTGATGACTATGTCATTGGTCAGGAAAAGGCGAAAAAAGTGCTGGCGGTTGCCGTTTATAACCACTACAAACGTCTGCGCAATGGCGATACCAGCAACGGTATTGAACTGGGCAAGAGTAACATTCTGCTGATCGGTCCTACCGGTAGCGGTAAGACGCTGCTGGCAGAAACGCTGGCGCGCCTGCTGGATGTGCCTTTTACCATGGCAGATGCCACCACGCTGACTGAAGCGGGTTATGTGGGTGAAGATGTAGAAAACATCATCCAGAAGCTGCTGCAGAAGTGCGACTATGATGTGCAAAAGGCACAGCGCGGTATCGTCTATATCGATGAGATTGATAAAATCTCCCGTAAGTCAGATAACCCTTCTATTACCCGTGATGTATCGGGCGAGGGTGTACAGCAGGCGCTGCTGAAGCTGATTGAAGGCACCGTTGCAGCTGTACCGCCACAGGGCGGTCGCAAGCATCCGCAGCAGGAGTTCCTGCAGGTTGATACGTCGAAAATCCTGTTTATCTGCGGCGGCGCATTTGCTGGTCTCGATAAAGTCATTTCACAGCGTGTGGAAACCGGCTCGGGTATTGGATTTGGCGCGACGGTGAAAGGCAAATCGCAAAAAGCCAGCGAAGGCGAACTGCTCTCGCAGGTTGAGCCGGAAGATTTGATCAAGTTTGGTCTGATCCCGGAGTTTATCGGTCGTCTGCCGGTTGTCGCCACGCTCAATGAGCTGAGCGAAGAAGCGCTGATCCAGATCCTGCGTGAGCCGAAAAATGCGCTCACCAAACAGTATCAGGCGCTGTTTAACCTTGAAGGCGTTGAGCTGGAGTTTCGCGACGAAGCGCTGACAGCTATCGCTAAAAAGGCGATGTCACGCAAAACCGGTGCGCGTGGTCTGCGTTCTATCGTTGAGGCGGCACTGCTGGAAACCATGTATGACCTGCCTTCAATGGAAGATGTCGAGAAAGTGGTTATCGATGATTCGGTGATTGATGGCGAGTCCGATCCAATGCTGATTTATGGTAAACATGAAGCGCAAGCTTCTGGCGAATAAATAAGCAGCCAAATCACGTTGTTATCTTAAAAAAGGGGAATTTTATTCCCCTTTTACTTTTCTCACCGCTGTGACATTGAATGTCGGACAAGCATCCCCATATACTCATAATCCTGTGGGTTTAACTGCATACAGCCTGTATTACGCGGTACCCATCACCTGGCGGACATTAAACTAAGAGAGAGCTCTATGAATCCTGAGCGTTCTGAACGCATTGAAATCCCCGTGTTGCCGCTGCGCGACGTGGTGGTTTATCCGCACATGGTAATTCCGTTGTTTGTTGGTCGGGAAAAATCGATTCGTTGCCTGGAAGCGGCAATGGATCATGACAAGAAGATCATGCTGGTTGCCCAGAAAGAGGCTTCAACGGATGAACCTGGAATTAACGATCTCTTTGCCGTAGGGACAGTGGCGTCCGTACTGCAGATGTTAAAGCTGCCTGATGGCACGGTTAAGGTGCTGGTGGAAGGCCTGCAGCGTGCCCGCATTACCACACTGTCTGACAATGGCGATCACTTTGTCGCACAGGCTGAATATCTGACCTCGCCAGAAATTGAAGAGCGCGAGCAGGAAGTGCTGGTACGCACCGCGATTAATCAGTTTGAAGGCTATATCAAGCTGAACAAAAAGATCCCGCCTGAAGTGCTGACCTCACTGAACAGCATTGATGATGCGGCACGTCTGGCCGATACCGTAGCGGCACATATGCCGCTTAAGCTGGCGGATAAGCAGTCTGTGCTGGAGATGTCCGACGTGAACGAGCGTCTGGAATATCTGATGGCGATGATGGAATCGGAAATCGACCTGTTACAGGTTGAGAAACGCATTCGCAATCGTGTCAAAAAGCAGATGGAAAAAAGCCAGCGCGAATATTATCTGAACGAACAAATGAAGGCGATTCAGAAAGAGCTGGGCGAGATGGATGACGCGCCAGACGAGTATGAAGCGCTGAAGCGTAAAATCGACGCGGCTAAAATGCCGGCTGAAGCGCGTGAAAAAGCGGAAGCTGAGCTGCAGAAGCTGAAAATGATGTCGCCTATGTCTGCAGAAGCGACGGTGGTACGCGGCTATATTGACTGGATGGTTCAGGTTCCGTGGAACGCGCGCAGCAAGGTGAAGAAAGATCTGCGCAAAGCGCAGGAGACGCTCGATACCGATCACTTTGGTCTTGAACGCGTCAAAGATCGCATCCTTGAGTATCTTGCAGTGCAGAGTCGCGTCAGCAAAATCAAAGGCCCGATCCTCTGTCTGGTTGGCCCGCCGGGCGTGGGTAAAACCTCTCTGGGACAGTCGATTGCGAAGGCAACCGGACGCAAATATGTGCGTATGGCGCTGGGTGGCGTGCGTGATGAAGCAGAAATTCGCGGACACCGTCGCACCTATATTGGTTCGATGCCAGGCAAGCTGATCCAGAAAATGGCAAAAGTGGGCGTGAAAAACCCGCTGTTCCTGCTGGATGAAATTGACAAAATGTCGTCTGACATGCGGGGCGATCCTGCTTCGGCGCTGCTGGAAGTGCTGGATCCGGAACAGAATATCGCGTTTAACGATCACTATCTGGAAGTTGACTACGACCTCTCTGATGTGATGTTTGTCGCGACATCTAACTCCATGAACATTCCGGCACCGCTGCTGGATCGTATGGAAGTGATCCGCCTGTCTGGCTACACCGAAGATGAAAAACTCAATATTGCGAAGCAGCACCTGCTGCCTAAACAGATTGAGCGTAATGCGCTGAAAGAGAAAGAGATCAGCGTTGATGATAGCGCAATCATTGGCATCATCCGTTATTACACGCGTGAGGCAGGCGTGCGTAGCCTTGAACGTGAACTCTCTAAGTTATGTCGTAAAGCGGTCAAAGCGCTGCTGATGGATAAAACGCAAAAGAGCATCACCATTGATGGCGACAACCTGAAAGATTTCCTCGGCGTACAGCGTTTTGATTACGGTCGCGCTGATAGTGAAAACCGCGTAGGGCAGGTCACTGGCCTGGCGTGGACAGAAGTGGGCGGCGATCTGCTGACCATTGAAACCGCTTGTGTGCCGGGTAAAGGCAAACTGACCTATACCGGCTCTCTTGGTGAGGTGATGCAGGAGTCAATTCAGGCTGCATTAACCGTGGTTCGCGCCCGGGCGGAAAAACTGGGTATTAACGGTGACTTCTATGAGAAGCGTGATATCCACGTGCACGTGCCGGAAGGGGCTACGCCGAAGGATGGTCCGAGTGCCGGTATTGCCATGTGTACGGCGCTGGTCTCCTGTCTGACGGGTAACCCGGTCCGCTCTGATGTGGCCATGACCGGCGAGATCACGCTGCGCGGTCAGGTACTGCCTATCGGCGGTCTGAAAGAGAAGCTGCTGGCAGCACACCGTGGCGGGATTAAAACCGTACTGATCCCGGATGAAAACAAGCGCGATCTGGAAGATATTCCGGCAAATGTGATTGCTGACCTCAGCATTCATCCGGTTAAACGCATTGAAGAGGTGCTGAATCTGGCCCTGGAAAATGCGCCATCCGGTATGCAGGTCGTGACGGCGAAATAGCGCCAGGCAGTCAATGCGGCTAAAAAGCGAAGCTGGCAGGCTACATCAGGCTTGCCAGCTTTTTTTTGCCTGCTAAGTTAGAGGGCGGCTGGATCTGCGATTAAGATGAATACCGTTGTTTCAGCATCATGAGCTTGTTATAACTGGCTGCGCGTTTGCCCTGGCGAAAAGAGACGGGGCAAAGTGAATAATAAAAGAGGGGATGAAGAGAGTGAATAAGTCACAGTTGATCGACAAAATTGCTGCAGAAGCAGACATTTCTAAAGCAGCAGCCGGACGTGTACTGGAGGCGTTTACCGAATCTGTTTCGGACGCGCTGAAAAGCGGCGATGAAGTAGCCCTGGTGGGTTTCGGTACGTTCTCTGTGCGCGAGCGCGCTGAGCGTGCTGGCCGTAATCCGCAAACCGGTAAAGAGATCACGATCCCGGCTGGCAAGGTACCGGGATTCCGTGCCGGTAAAGCGCTGAAAGACGCCGTTAATTAAGTCGGTCTGGATTAACCAGTGAAGCATTTTCTTCTCTGGATTGAGGACGAAAAAGCCGTTCTCATGTAACATACGGGCACATCATTACTGATGTGCCTTTTTTATTTAATGCGTAGCTTGAGCCAGTGGCTTCAGTCTCCGCATGGTTGCCAGCTGCCAGCCTGAACTGCAGCTGCACGATGATGGCATCGTGTCTGAGCTTTACATTCACACTACAGCGGAGTGTTGTCATACCATGATGGACAATTTACGCGCGGCGTCGAATCATGTCGTGCTCAAGGTTATTCTGGGATTGATTATCCTGTCCTTTGTGCTTACCGGGGTGGGCAACTACCTGATCGGTGGCAATGGCGATTACGCGGCGAAAGTTAACGGCCACGAAATCAGCCGTGCTGAGCTGGAGCAGGCGTTTAACAGCGAGCGCAATCGTCAGCAGCAGATGCTGGGCGATCAGTTCTCACAGCTGGCGAGCAATGATGGCTATATCCAGCAGATGCGCCAGCAGGCGCTGTCACAGCTGGTGGATCAGGCGCTGCTGGATCAGTACATCAGCGATCTGCATCTTGGTATCAGTGATGAGCAGGTAAAGCAGGCAATTTTCAATCAGAAAGCGTTTCAGACCAACGGTAAATTTGATAATGCCAAATATAATGGTTTGATCACCAGTATGGGCTTCTCAGCCGATCAATATGCGGAAGCGCTGCGCAAGCAGTTGCTTAACCAGCAGCTGATCAACGCCATCGCTAACACTGATTTTATGCTGAAAGATGAAACCACGAAGCTGACAGATTTAGTCTCGCAGCAGCGGGAAATCCGTCAGGCGGTGATTGACGTTAACGCGCTGGCAGCAAAGCAGACGGTGACTGACGACGAAATCGCGCAGTATTATCAGCAGCATCAGAACAGCTTCATGGCACCAGAGCAGTTCCGCGTCAGCTATATCAAAATGGATGCAGCAGCGATGCAGCAGCCGGTCAGCGAAGCGGATATTCAGAGCTGGTACGATCAACACAAAGCGGACTACTCACAGCCGCAGCGCAGCCGTTACAGCATCATTCAGACCAAAACTGAGGCAGAAGCCCGGTCAGTACTGGATGCACTGAAGCAGGGCGGCGATTTTGCCAGCCTGGCGAAAAGCAAATCTGCCGATCCTATCTCCGCACGTAAAGGCGGCGACATGGGCTGGCTGGAACCTGCCACCACGCCGGATGAGCTGAAAAATGCCAGCCTGACGCAGAAAGGCCAGCTTTCAGACGTGATTAAATCCTCAGTGGGTTTCCTGGTAGTGCGTCTGGACGATATCCAGCCGGAGCAGGTGAAGCCGCTGGCGCAGGTGCATGACGTCATTGCGGACAAAGTTAAGCAGGAGAAAGCGCTCGACGCATTCTATAAGCTGCAGCAGAAGGTCAGCGAAGCCGCCAGCAACGATAATGAATCGCTGGCTGGTGCGGCACAGGCATCGGGTCTTAACGTCAGTGAAACCGGCTGGTTCACCCGTGATGATGTGCCTGCTGACCTCGACTTTGACGCGGTTAAACAGGCGGTCTTCAGCGGTGGCCTGACCGGGCAGAACGGTGCGCCGGGCAACAACTCCGATATTATCAGCGTGGATGGCGATCGCGCGTTTGTGCTGCGCATCAGCGAACACAAACCGGAAGCGGTTAAACCGCTTGACCAGGTAAAAGCGCAGGTTACCGATCGCATCAAACACGATAAGGCGACACAGCAGGCTAAAGCGCAGGCAGATAAACTGCTTGCTGAGCTGAAAGCAGGCAAAAGTGAAGCGCTGAGCGCGGCAGGCCTGACGCTGAGCAGCAGCAAAGTGGTTGATCGCAACGCACAGGATCCAATTGCACAGACCGCATTTTCGCTGCCGCAGCCGGCAGACAATAAACCGTCCTGGGGCACAGGCGAAGATATGCAGGGCAATGTTGTGCTGGTTGCGCTGGATAAAGTCTCTGCCGGCAGCCTGCCGCAGAATCAGGTTGATGAGATGATTAAAGGCGTTACGCAGAATAATGCACAGATCGCGTTTGAAGCGCTGCTGGAGAATCTGCGTAAAGAGGCGAAGATCAAATACGGTGCAGCGGCGCAAGCCCAGTAAGCCTCACAAAAACAGGTAATGTTCTGCAACAATCAAAGGCCGCTTCTGCGGCCTTTTCCATCTTTCCGTTTCGCCTTTTGCGGCTTTTTCTCTGCTGTGACACGCTGCTGATGCTGTCAAACACAAGGAGAAAAACAGCATGAACAAATCCACTTTTCACGCATTTTGTCTGACACTGGCGCTGGGCGGCGCACTCTATAGCGGCAGCCTCGCGGCGGCAGAACCGCCGGCAGTACAGGCAAAGCCGCTGGCGGCACTGATGGCCGGACCGGTCAGCATCAACGATGCCACAGCCGAGCAGCTGGCGACCGCCATGAATGGTATCGGGCTGAAAAAAGCGCAGGCGATTGTTAGCTATCGCGAAGAGTATGGTCGCTTCACTGCGCTGGAGCAGCTCAAAGAGGTACCCGGTATCGGCAGTGCGCTGGTAGAACGCAACAGCGATCGACTCAAACTGTGAAGCACTTCGCGATGCTGAAGTATCAGTAAGTCCTGGCAACAGGCTGTGCTATGCTCAACAGGTCCAACCAGTTAGCAGTTTCAGCCTGTTCAGGAGTGTTGATGCAAACCACCATAAAAGTGCGCGGCTATCATCTTGATGTTTACCAGCATGTTAACAATGCGCGTTACCTGGAGTTCCTGGAGGAGGCGCGCTGGCAGTGGCTGGAAGAAGCAGACGCCTTTAACTGGCTGATAGCGCAAAAACTGGCGTTTGTGGTAGTGAACATCAATATCAACTATCGCCGGCCTGCGGTTCTGGGAGATCGCCTGATAATTGAAAGCGAGGTGTCACAGCTTAGCGGCCGCAGCGGCATTATTGCACAGCGTGTACTGCTTGCAGAGGATGGCACTCTGGTGGCTGACGCCATGCTGACGTTTGTCTGTATCGATTTGCGAACGCAAAAGGCGATTCCGCTGGAGGGAGAACTGCGCGAACGCCTGGCGGCTCTGATGAACGGGCGTTAAACCGTGGCGTCACTGCTGACGCCACGCCGGCTGCGGGCTGATTCAGCACAGGCCGCTTTTTTGCTTCATTGCCGTCATTACCGCTGCGGCATTATCCTGATACTCTGCCAGTCCGCGTGCACGTAAATGACAGGCGGCGCAGGTTCCGCAGCCATCACCTTTGATGCCGTTATAGCAGGTCAGCGTCTCTGACCGTACCAGCGGCAGCTGTTGCCAGTAATCAGCCAGCGCCCAGGTCTCTGCTTTATTCAGCCACATCAGCGGTGTCTCAAAACGTATTTCGCGGGCCATACCAAGGCTGACCGCGTGGTTTAACGCTTTAACAAACTCATCGCGGCAGTCGGGATAGCCGGAAAAATCGGTCTCACACACGCCGGTGATAACGGCTTCAGCTTCTACCTGATACGCGTAGACAGAGGCGAGCGTCAGAAACAGAATATTACGGCCGGGTACAAACGTGCTGGGTAATCCGCTGGCATCAGCCTCATAGGCCGGTACCGGGATATTGTCACGCGTCAGGCTGCTTACCGCCAGCTCGTTCAGCAGGGTAACATCCAGTACTTTATGCGCGCGCGCACCCAGCTTATGTGCCAGCTCTGCTGCCACCTCAATCTCTTCGCGGTGGCGCTGTCCATAATCGAAAGTAACGCAGTGAACTTCATCATAGTGCTGCAGGGCCTGAATCAGGCAGGTGGTGGAATCTTGTCCACCACTAAAAACGACAACGGCGCGTTTCATTAACTCTTATCTCCTGGTGTGGTGTCTTTATGGTACTGCGTCAGGGGCGGACTGAACAGGGCAGGGGACAGGCGGCGGGATCCAGGCTCGCGTAAAGTCAAACCAGCCCAGCGCGGTCAGGTGTACACCCTCCACGCCCGGTGGCGCCAGTACCTGATAACGGTAGTTAAACAGCGGCAGCAGATAACCTTCGCTCATCAGCGTATGAAAAAGTTGCTGAACGGCAGACGAACGCACGCCATCATCTGGCTCACAGGCGATTTGCTGAAGCGACTGGCGGAAGCTGTCACGCAGCGGCTGCCACAGCCGGTCCTGCTCCAGCCAGTTCAGCAGGGTGAACTGCGGCGCGTCACCAATCAGACGATCGCCCATGACAATATCCGCTGCCGTAAGATCCTGCTCGCTGTTCCAGCTTTTTACCTCATGAAATACGCAGGTCAGCTCACAGCCGTGTGAGGCCAGCAGCCTAACCAGCGCCTCCGCCATTACGTGCAGCTCAACCGGCAGGTGGTAATGCAGGGTCAGGCGCGCAGGCAGGGCAACGGGTTCCGTCCCGGTCTGCGGAACCGGCCAGCCGGGCAGCAGCCACTGACTTGGCGTAATTAATCCTTCTGCCAGCGGCAGCTGGCGGATCACATCGCTGCGCTGGATCAGCGCAATCAGCGTCCGGGCCTGAGCCGCGCTGAAACGCAGTGAAGGGTGGGTGGCCAGATAGCAGAAGCCGCGGCTGATACTGCGATCTACCGGCCGCAGCTGCTGCAGCTCGTCAGCATTACCAATCGCAATCTGTACCGGATGACGGCAGCTGTTGCCCTGTTCCGGCATAAACAGGGTGGGCGTGATCCAGTATTCAATACGCTGGATCAGCGCGCGCTGCAGATGCCAGCGCGCATAGCTCTCCAGCCGCAGCAGCGTCGGGGTAAATTGAATCAGTTGCCAGGGGCCGCTGCCAGTTTGCGGGCTGTCGGGATGCGGCAGCAGACAGAACTGGTGAGCCAGCCGCTGCGGCAGCCAGTAGTCGGGCTGATGCAGCCGGATACGCAGCGTGAGCGGATGCGGGGCGTCAATCTGCGCAACGCTGGCAAGCAGCACGCGTCCGCTGGCGCTCCGGATAATCTGCTGCAGTACCGCTGCCAGCTGTGCGGCATACATCGGGTCGCCGTTATGCCAGCTAAGCTGCGGACGCAGCCAGAAGCTCCAGTTCAGTCCGCTGCTGTCGTGCTGCCAGTGATGCGCCAGGTCGCCACTGACGCGGTTGTTTTCAACGCGCGTCAGGCCGGAGAAAATCTGCCGGGCCAGATGCTGCTCCGCGCGACCGAGAGGCTGCAGAGGTGCCGGGAAGGCGAGCGTGCGGTAATAAGGAATGCGCAGTACCGGCGTACGATCCTGCCAGTGCCCGCCCATCAGTGGCTGCAGCAGCTGCAGCAGACGTTCCGGCGGCAGGTCAAGCGTCTGCAGCATCTGAACCGGTTCGCCCGCCAGCAGCTGGCGGTTAAGCAGCTGCTGGCGTAGCGCCTCAGGTGTGATCAGAAACTGCAGCTCTCCCTGCTTACCGCGCCCCGGCTGGCTTTCCCAGCGGATCCAGCCCGCCTGCTGCCATTTTTTCAGCAGGGTACGCGCATGACGTTCGCTGCAGAAACAGCGCTGAGCCAGCATGGCAACGCTTAAGCGCTGCGTCTCCCCCTGGCTGGCGTGCCACAGCCGCTGAAACTGGCTGACACGATGAAGTTCGCGCATAGTTAAACCCGGAACAGTTTTCAAAAAGTATTCACTATTCGTTCCGTAATTACCAGGCGATAGTAAAAGGCATCCCCCGACAGGAGTACAGGCATGGCTCGTCTTGCAGCATTTGATATGGACGGCACGCTGTTGCTGCCCACGCATCAGTTAGGTAAAGAGACGCTGGAAACCCTGCACGCGCTGCAGCAGCGCAATGTGATTCTGGCCTTTGCCACCGGCCGTCACCTGCTGGATATGCAGGTGATCCGTACACAGATCACGCTGCCTGCCTGGCTGATAACCGGTAACGGCACGCGTATTCATGACCCGCAAGGTAATCAGCTTTATGGCTGCGATCTGCCAGCAGAGGTCGCAGAACAGGTCATGAGAACCCCCTGGAAAACACCCGCCTCCATTCATCTGTTTACCGATGAGGGCTGGTTCACTGATAAGCCGCTGCCCGGCGCGCTGGAGGCGCACTCGCTGAGCGGGTTTAGCTATCAGCTGTGCGATCTGCAGCAGATGTCCGGAGACAACATCACCAAAATCTGCTTTATCGCACCCCATGAGATGTTACTGGCGCTGCAGGAAGAGCTGCAGCAGGCGCTGGGCGCACGTGCCAGTATCTGTTTTTCTGCCTGGGACTGTCTTGAGGTTCTGCCGACAGGCTGCCATAAAGGCGCGGCGCTGACGCGGTTGTGCGAACACCTCGATCTGCCGCTGGCGGAGTGTATGGCCTTCGGGGATGCGATGAACGATCGCGAGATGCTGGAGCGGGCAGGTAAAGGTTTTGTTATGGGCAACGCCATGCATCAGCTTAAAGCCGCGCTGCCGCATTTGCCGGTTATCGGCCATTGCGAGACACAGGCGGTGTCTCATTATTTAAATCACTGGCTGACAACGCCCCACCTTGATTACTCCCCCCAGGGCTGAGTCTTGCCGTGAACCGGACCGGAAGTCCGGTTTTTTTATTGCAGCGCCTGCAGCCAGGGCTGAATATCGCCAATCTGCGCCGCGACCCACGCCGGATTGTAATAGGTGTCGGGATAGCGCTCACCGCTGTCGCAGAGCAGCGTCACCAGCGCACCCCGTTCACCGCTGGCACGCATGCGCTTCGCGACCTGCATCATACCCCAGAAGTTGGTCCCCGTTGAGGCGCCGGGCCGCCGCCCGAGGATCTGTTCCAGTCGCAGCATGGCTGCCAGCGTTGCGCCATCGGGGACTTTGAGCATTTCATCGATCACGTCGGGCAGAAAAGAGGGTTCAACGCGCGGGCGACCAATGCCCTCAATCAGGCTGCCGCGCGCATTGCGCAGGCTGCTGTCACGGCTGTGCCAGTAGTCAAAAAACACGGAGTGCTGCGGATCAGTGACCAGCAGACGGGTGGGGTAGCCCTGATAACGAATATAGCGTCCCAGCGTGGCAGAGGTACCGCCGGTGCCGGCGCTCATGATCAGCGTATGGGGCACCGGAAACGGCTCATGTGCCATCTGACGAAAAATACTTTCTGCAATATTATTATTGCCGCGCCAGTCCGTCGCACGTTCAGCATAGGTAAATTGATCCATAAAGTGACCGTTCAGTTCACGCGCCAGGCGCTCCGATTCTGCGTAGAGCTGGCACGGATCGGCAACAAAATGGCATTCGCCTCCATAGAAGCGAATCATCTCAATTTTACGCTTTGCGGTGCTGGCCGGCATAACCGCGATAAACGGCAGGCCGAGCAGCCGGGCAAAGTAGGCTTCCGATACCGCGGTGCTGCCGGATGACGCTTCGATAATCGGGGTTTTTTCACCGATCCAGCCATTCGCCAGTCCATACAGGAACAGCGAACGCGCCAGGCGATGTTTCAGGCTGCCGCTGGGGTGCGTGCTCTCATCCTTAAGATAGAAAAAGATGCCCGGGAAATCGTCCAGCGTAAAGCGGATCAGGTGTGTGTCAGCCGAGCGCTGGATATCAGCGTTAATCTCATTAATGGCGTGGCGGATCCAGGGCGTTTGCATGACAATTCTCTCCGGTTTTTATTGCCGCCAGTGTACGGCACGGGCAGGAAAAAGAGGTTGCTAAAACCAGGGTATAATCAGCGGTTCAGAGAAAATTTTTCTCCGGTGAGGCGTGATGATAGATAAAATTGACCGTAAGCTGCTGGCCCTTCTGCAGAAGGATTGCACGCTCTCGCTGCAGGCGCTGGCGGAGGCCGTGAATCTGACCACCACGCCCTGCTGGAAGCGCCTGAAAAAACTTGAAGATGATGGCATCATCCGGGCGCGCGTGGCGCTGCTGGATGGTGAAAAACTTGGTCTGTCACTGACCGCGTTTATGCTGATCAAAACCCAGCAGCACAGCAGCGACTGGTTCAGGCAGTTTGTCGCCGTGGTGGAGCCAATGCCGGAAGTCATGGCCTTCTACCGTATGGCCGGCGAGTATGACTATCTGCTGCGAATACAGGTTGCGGATATGAAGAGCTACGACGCGTTTTATAAGCGGCTGGTGAATGGCGTGCCGGGCCTGATCGATGTCACCTCCAGCTTTGCGATGGAAGAGATTAAATATTCAACCGCGCTGCCCGTTGTGCCCTGAAGCGTAAATAAAGAGAGAGATTGTGCGATTATTCAGCCAGCTTAGTTGGTATTTCCTGCGTGAGTGGCGCCGCTATGCCGGTGCTGTTTGCCTGCTTATTATTATCGCGTTACTGCAGCTGATCCCGCCGCACCTGGTGGGCGTTATTGTGGATGGCGTCACGCAGCAGCAGCTCTCTGCCAGGCAGATTATGCTATGGATCGGCGTCATGCTGCTCACCGCGGTTATTGTTTATCTGCTGCGCTATGTCTGGCGCGTGCTGCTGTTTGGCGCCTCGTATCAGCTGGCGGTTGAACTGCGCGAGGATTTTTATCGTCAGCTGAGCCGGCAGCATCCTGCGTTCTATCTGCGTCATCGCACAGGCGATCTCATCGCACGCGCCACCAATGATGTGGACCGCGTGGTGTTTGCGGCGGGGGAAGGGGTGCTGACGCTGGTGGACTCACTGGTCATGGGGCTGGTGGTACTGGCGGTAATGAGTACGCAGATAAGCTGGCAGCTTACGCTGCTGGCGCTGATCCCGATGCCCTTTATGGCGCTGGCGATCCAGAAAGATGGTTCGCGACTGCATCAGCGCTTTAAAGTCGCGCAGGCGGCGTTCTCAAGCCTGAACGATCAGACGCAGGAGAGCCTGACCAGTATCCGTATGATCAAAGCGTTTGGCCTGGAAGATCATCAGTCGCAGCAGTTTGCTGACATCGCCAGCGATACCGGACGTAAAAATCTGCATGTGGCGCGGGTGGACGCGCGATTCGATCCCATTATCTATGTGGCCGTTGGGTTCTCTAATCTGCTGGCGATCGCCGGCGGCGGCTGGATGGTATGGCACGGTACTCTGACGCTGGGCCAGCTCACCAGCTTTGTGATGTATCTCGGACTGATGATCTGGCCGATGCTGGCGCTGGCGTGGATGATCAATATCGTGGAGCGCGGCAGTGCGGCCTGGAGCCGTATTCGTGCGCTGCTGGCTGAAGCGCCGGCCGTGGTTGATGGCACTCTGGCGTTACCGCCTGAGCCGGCTGCGCTGCAGCTCGCCATTGACGCCTTTCACTACCCGGGTACAGAAAATGCCGTACTGCAGAATATTCATGCGCAGCTGCAGCCGGGGCAGATGCTGGGATTATGCGGCCCCACCGGCTGCGGCAAAAGTACGCTGCTCAGTCTCATTCAGCGCCACTTCGATGTCGATCGGGGCGGGATCTGCTACGGCGAGCTGCCGCTGGTGCAGCTGCAGCTTGACAGCTGGCGCAGCCGCCTGGCAGTCGTCAGCCAGACGCCGTTTCTGTTTTCTGACAGCGTGGCAAACAATCTGGCGCTGGGACGCCCCGACGCCACGCAGCAGCAGATTGAGCAGGCAGCAAAAATGGCCTGCGTGCATGAGGATATTCTGCGTCTGCCGCAAGGCTATGAGACAGAAGTCGGAGAGCGCGGCGTTATGCTTTCGGGCGGACAGAAGCAGCGTATTGCGATTGCCCGGGCGCTGCTGCTGGAGGCGGAGATCCTGATTCTGGATGATGCGCTTTCTGCGGTAGATGGGCGTACTGAACATGACATTCTGCATAACCTGCGTATCTGGGGGCAGAACCGCACGGTGATTATCAGCGCGCACCGCCTCTCAGCGCTAACCGAAGCGAGTGAAATTCTGGTACTGCAGCAGGGGCGCATTGCGCAGCGTGGCGATCATGACCAGCTGGCGGCGCAGCCGGGCTGGTATCGCGATATGTACCGCTATCAGCAGCTGGAAGCGGCGCTGGATGATGATGAGAGTGAAAGCAAAGATGAAACCGCAACAGGAGCGCAGCATGGCTAAGTCGCAGCGGCTGTGGCCGACGCTGAAACGGCTGCTGGCCTACGGAAAACCCTGGCGCCGTTCACTGTGGCTGGCAACCGGCATGCTCTGGCTGGCCGCCGCCGCCGAGGTGACCGGCCCGGTGCTGGTCAGCTATTTTATCGATCACCTGATTGCCAGACATCAGATGCCGTGGGGCATTGTGGCGGGATTACTGGTGAGCTTTATTATGCTGCAGCTGATGGCAGCGGCGCTGCACTATTTTCAGGCGCTGCTGTTTAACCGGGCGGCAATCGGGGTGGTGCAGCAGCTGCGCGTTGATGTCATGAACGCGGCGCTGCGCCAGCCGCTGAGCGCATTCGATACCCAGCCGGTAGGGCAGATTATTTCGCGCGTCACTAATGACACCGAGGTGATCAAAGATCTCTATGTCACTGTGGTTGCCACCGTGCTGCGCAGTGCCGCGCTGATTGGCACGATGCTGGTCGCCATGTTTTCGCTCGACTGGCGTATGGCGCTGGTGGCGCTGGTTATTTTCCCACTGGTGCTGACCGTGATGCTGATCTATCAGCGTTACAGTACGCCGATTGCCCGCCGGGTTCGCAGCTATCTGGCGGATATCAACAACGGCTTTAATGAAGTGATCAACGGCATGAGCGTGATCCAGCAGTTTCGGCAGCAGGCGCGCTTTGGTGCACGGATGAGCGAGGCGAGTCGTGCCCACTATATGGCGCGCATGCAGACGCTGCGACTGGACGGATTTTTGCTGCGTCCGCTGCTTAGCCTCTTTTCTGCACTGATTTTGTGCGGTCTGCTACTGCTGTTCAGCTTTGCTTCCCCCGGCGCCTTTGAGGTCGGCGTGCTTTACGCCTTCATCACCTATCTGGGCCGGCTGAATGAGCCGCTGATCGAACTGACCACGCAGCAGTCGATGCTGCAGCAGGCGGTGGTATCGGGTGAGCGCATATTTGAACTGGTTGATGCGCATCAGCAGGGGTATGGCAGTGAGAGTGCCCCGCTGCGCTCCGGAGACATTGCGCTGCGCGACGTCAGTTTCGCCTACCGCGATGACCGCGACGTGCTGAGCAACATCACCTTCAGCGTGCCGTCGCGCGGCTTTGTGGCGCTGGTCGGACATACCGGCAGTGGCAAAAGCACGCTGGCAAACCTGCTGATGGGTTACTACCCGTTAAAACACGGAATAATCGAGCTGGACGGTCGTCCGGTTTCTTCGCTCTCGCACGACGCACTGCGCAACGGCATTGCTATGGTACAGCAGGATCCGGTCGTGCTGGCCGATACGCTGCTGGCTAATGTGCAGCTGGGGCGTGCGATCCCTGAAGCCCGGGTATGGCAGGTGCTGGAGAGCGTGCAGCTTGCTGCGCTGGCCCGTGCGCTGCCGGACGGTATTCATACCCGGCTGGGGGAGCAGGGCAATACGCTGTCAGTGGGACAGAAACAGCTGCTGGCGCTGGCCCGCGTGCTGGTCGCGCCGCCGCAGATCCTGATCCTCGATGAAGCCACCGCGAACATCGATTCCGGCACTGAGCAGGCCATTCAGCAGGCGCTGCGCACCCTGCGCCAGCACAGCACGCTGGTGGTCATTGCGCACCGGCTCTCGACGATTATGGAGGCGGAGCAGATTCTGGTGTTGCATCGTGGCCATATCGCGGAGCGCGGGACGCATGCAGAGCTGCTGGCGCAGCAGGGCCGCTACTGGCAGATGTATCAGCTGCAGCAGGCAGGTGAACAGCTGGCGGCGGGCGCACCTGCCTGAATTGCACCTTTTTTGTTCATGCTGACCCGCTCCTCCTTCACTTCTGCACCGCTTTAATGCCCTGAGCACCAAAGAGGTGCAGGCTCCGCACCCTTCATTCAGCCCGGCAGTATTGCGCCGGGCTGAACCTGCACCGCCAGCGCAATAACAGGCGTTTTGCATTTCTGGCACACCCTTTGCTTCAACCACTGCGTATACATCGTGCAGTTGTGTTTAATCCGGAGGGGACGTATGAAGCTGGTTACCGTGGTAATCAAACCATTCAAGCTGGAGGATGTCCGCGAGGCGCTATCCTCCATCGGCATTCAGGGACTGACGGTATCTGAAGTTAAAGGTTTTGGCCGCCAGAAAGGGCATGCCGAACTCTATCGCGGGGCTGAGTACAGCGTTAACTTCCTGCCAAAAGTAAAAATTGATATTGCGATTGCAGATGACCAGCTGGATGAAGTGGTTGATGTCATCAGTAAAGCGGCCTACACCGGCAAAATTGGCGACGGCAAAATCTTCGTCGCTGAGCTGCAGCGGGTGATACGTATCCGTACCGGTGAAACTGACGAAGCGGCGCTCTGATCCGGGTTCTGACTTGAGATGGGATGAAAAGAATGAAAAAAATGATGATGAAACTGGGCCTTGCCAGCCTGGCGCTGTTACCCACTCTGACGCTGGCTGCTGCCCCTGCGGTCGCGGATAAAGCGGACAACGCCTTTATGATGATTTGTACCGCGCTGGTACTTTTTATGACGATCCCCGGCATCGCGCTGTTTTATGGCGGCCTGATCCGCGGCAAAAACGTCTTATCCATGCTCACACAGGTTGCCGTTACCTTTGCCCTGGTCTGCGTATTATGGGTTGTGTATGGCTACTCGCTGGCGTTCAGTGAGGGCAACGCCTTTTTCGGTAACTTCCAGTGGGTGATGCTGAAAAACATTGAGCTGAAAGCCGTGATGGGCAGCTTTTATCAATATATTCACGTCGCGTTTCAGGCTTCATTTGCCTGTATTACCGTCGGGTTGATCGTAGGCGCACTGGCAGAGCGTATTCGCTTCTCAGCGGTGCTGATTTTTGTCGGTGTCTGGCTGACGCTCTCTTATCTGCCGATTGCGCATATGGTCTGGGGCGGCGGTTATCTGGCGCAGGATGGCGCGCTGGATTTTGCCGGCGGCACTGTAGTGCATATCAACGCCGCTGTTGCGGGTCTGGTGGGCGCTTATCTGGTGGGTAAACGTGCAGGTTTTGGCAAAGAAGCGTTCAAACCGCATAACCTGCCCATGGTGTTTCTTGGCACGGCCATTCTCTACGTCGGCTGGTTTGGTTTTAACGCCGGTTCTGCTTCATCAGCTAATGAAATTGCTGCGCTGGCGTTTGTGAACACCGTCGTTGCCACCGCAGGTGCCGTACTCTCCTGGGTCTTTGGTGAATGGGCGCTGCGCGGTAAGCCCTCGCTGCTGGGTGCCTGCTCGGGCTTTATCGCCGGCCTGGTTGCCATTACGCCAGCCTGTGGCTACGTGGGCGTCGGTGGCGCACTGATCATTGGTCTGGCGGGCGGGCTCGCGGGCATCTGGGGCGTCACGACGCTGAAAAGATGGCTGCGCGTTGATGACCCCTGCGATGTCTTTGGCGTGCACGGCGTGTGCGGCATCCTCGGCTGCATTCTGACCGGCGTCTTCGCCTCCGGCTCACTGGGTGGCGTTGGCTATGCGGAAGGCGTCACTATGGGGCATCAGGTCTGGGTCCAGATCTTCAGCTGTATCGTGACCGTAGTCTGGTCCGGTGTGGTGGCCTTTATCGGCTTCAAGCTGGCGGATGTGATTGTCGGCCTGCGGGTACCGGAAGAGCAGGAGCGTGAGGGTCTGGATGTAAACAGCCACGGCGAAAACGCGTATAACCAGTAAGCTGAAACCGAAGAAAAGGGGCGTTCGGATCGCCCCTTTTTTTATGCGTCGCGCTGACGCATGACGCCTTCCTGCACCGTGGTTGCCACCAGCGTGCCGTCCTGCGTATAGAACTCGCCGCGTACAAAGCCACGTGCGCCAGAGGCAGACGTGCTCACCACGCTGTAAAGCAGCCATTCTGAGAGATCAAACGGGCGGTGAAACCACATAGAGTGATCGATCGTGGCCACCTGCATATCGGCTTCCAGAAACCCTTTGCCATGCGGCTGCAGCGCCACCGGCAAAAAATTGAGATCGGAGGCGTAGCCCAGTACATATTGATGTATGCGAAGATCGTCGGGCATCTGACCATTGGCGCGCAGCCAGACCTGGCGCACCGGCTCAGCTACGTGGCCCTTTAACGGGTTGTGGATCTGCACCGGACGAATATCCAGTGGCCGCTCAGCAAGAAATTTCTCTTTCAGCTTCAGCGGCAAATGCGCGGCAAGTTTTTGTGCCAGATCGCGTTCGGAAGGCAGTTCGTCCGGTCCGGGTACTGCAGGCATGCTGTTCTGATGCTCAAACCCGGTTTCAGGGGCCTGAAATGAGGCAGTCATATAGAAAATAGGCTGGCCATTCTGTACTGCACTGACGCGGCGCGCGCTGAAGCTTTTGCCGTCGCGCAGCGTTTCAACATCATAAATAATCGCTTTATGGCTGTCGCCGGGACGCAAAAAATAGCTATGAAATGAATGGATAATGCGATCTTCCGGCACCGTCTGTTTGGCGGCATAGAGCGCCTGGCCCACAACCTGACCGCCAAACACCTGACGCAGACCGAGATCTTCACTCTGCCCGCGGAACAGGCCCTCTTCCAGTTTTTCCAGATTTAACAGCGTAAGCAGGTTAGTCAGCGCCTGACTCATAGTCATGTCCTCATCAGCAGATATGGCGCAAGTGTGAAAGATCCGACCAGTTTGCGCAACGGGTTTGCGCTGATTTCTGGTGACGGGCGACGGGTCAGGCGCAATGCGGATTTCTGTGCCAGAATTAAGAGCAATCGGCGGTTGAAATACCCGTTAAACAATTAACCGCCGACAATCATAGTGTTCATAAGGAGACGACATCGATGAAACTCTGGCAGGTTATTAGCGGTATGACACTGGCTGCGGCTATTACAGGGTGTGCTGACCACAGCAAACCGGTTCCGACACCTACGCTCGGCTCGGCGGTTGCCGGCCAGCAGTCGGCTATCAAGCAGCCTAACGTAAGTGGTTCTGTTTATATCCGTCAGCGCATTGCGCTGCCGCCGGATGCGGTACTGACTGTGACGCTGGCAGACGCGTCGCTGGCAGATGCGCCTTCTAAAGTGCTGGCACAGCGTGCCGTACGTACCGAAGGCAAACAGTCACCTTTCCAGTTTATTCTGCCCTTTAATCCGGCAGACATTCAGCCAGATGCACGCATTTTGCTGAGCGCAGCTATCACCATGGATGGCAAACTGGCGTTTGTAACCGATACGGTGAAGCCGGTTATCACCCAGGGCGGTACCAAAGCTGAACTGCTGCTGGTGCCGGTAGCCAATCGCGCGATGCCAACCCAGCCGGGTGCCGCTACCACGGTTCCGTCGACATCACCCACTCAGGTAACGCCATCCGCTTCAGTGCCGGCTCCGACCAGCCTGTAACCTGCAGTATCAGCGGGCCTGTCCTGGGCCTGCTGATCAAATTTTCCAGCGATAACGTGCCATATCAATCTCACCCTCCTCACTGACGTTTACCCCTTCTGCCTCCAGCGCCTCACGCTGACGCCGCAGGTCGTCGCCCTGCAGAGAAATATGTCCGTGTCGGTTAACAACGCGATGCCAGGGCAGCGTGCTCCCGGGCGGCAGACGGCGCAATACGCCCCCAACCTGACGAGCCGCCCGCGGCGAACCCGCCAGTAAGGCAATGTCACCATAGGTGGTCACCTGACCACGCGGTATCGCTGCCACAATGTGCCAGACGCGCGCGGGAAAATTTAGCGAATCATTCATCATTCAGTGTAATAAAAAAGAAAGCGGAAGCAGGGGAGTGAACAGCGGCTGCCTGTTCAAGAAAACAACGGTTGTCTGGCTTACCCTTGCAATTGCACAGGCGTTCGCTGATAATGCCCCCGCTCCCGATAAGGGGGCACTCAATGGAGGCCCTGTTGGTTCTCCCGCAACGCTAACTTGTGAACTCGGTCAGGTCCGGAAGGAAGCAGCCGCAGCAGGCGACGCGTGTGCCGGGATGTAGCTGGCAGGGCCTCCACCCATTTCAGGCCATCAAATAGCCACGCCTGCCCAGGGCATTCCGGCACTCCTTTGCCTTATTCCGGTTTTACTGCCCGGCAACAGAAGCAGCGTCACCTAACGAACATATTTCCACACAGAACCTGGTACTTTATCGTAAAGTTTGTTCATGGTCAGTTCAGCAAGACGATGATCGGCCGCTGAATAGAATACTGCCAGTTCACTGTCCGGTAATTCATACTTATTTTTTTCGATGACCCGCTCAAGGGTGTCAATTGAACGACAACGACGCAGGCGCATCAAATAGTCGGTCTTGGTCAGGATTTGATTGCTCATGAAAAAAATATTCTCACTCTGATGCTAAAAGGAATGGCTCGGTTGCTGAAGATAAGCACACTCTTCGGCAAAAATATTAAATAAGCGCTTAGCGGAGCGCTGCCAGCGCTGAAGATCCTTTGCATTGATACTGTAACTGCTAAAAAGCATAAAGGTATCATCAAGATATTCGTCAATTTGTGAAATCAGCGACTCATCTTCCGTATGCTTAATTTTGTAATTCATGGTGAAAGAAGCAATATGCTCAATAAAATCGTTGAGCTGTAAATTAGCTGAAGAAGCAGGATCGTTCACCCAGTCGCGATGATTTTCGCTCAGGGTAGCCATGCTCTCGTCATACAGGTTTTCACACAAGAATTTAAGCTGGGCAATATCATGCCGTTTCGGTGAGTATTCGTCCATCTTTTTCCCTCCATAGCGAGCACAGGAGCCGCAGCGCGGCGAGTTTTAAAAGAGCTACCAGGGAGCGATCACGAATAAAAATAATTCAGCGACCTGTTAAATGTAATCCACAATCATTAGTTTTGCTCACCTCAATTACTAAATATTACAATTCATCAGCAGGCGAGAGACGCGAATTGTCAATCACATCAAACACCAGTGCTCCGGGCTTTACATGGAATCTGACTTCTTCATGTCGGGTAAAGGTTTCGTTCAAATCCAGACAGGGGTTAAATAGATCCCAGGAAAATTCATAAAGCATTTTAAAACTATCTGAATTAACAGCTTTAATAGAAATGACCTGAAAACTTTCGGGAACTAATTGGGCATTCTGCGAATACCAGCCTAACTCACCGGCCAGTGCTTCCGCTATTTTAAGAATATTCCCCTGAATGATGCTGCGAAGTTTGTCACAGTCATGTTCACCTGTCGCAACGTTCGCATTAATAATAGCCTGCATAGCGTATCCCGTAAAAAAGATCGTAACGCTATCATTGAGTCTTGCTGGTGGTAATGCAAGCAGGTCGTTAATGTTAACGGCGATTATTGCAATGGGCCGTATCATCAGCTCATCTGCCCGATGAAGCCACTTTCAGCAGCGATCAATTTTTGAAACACTTCTTTGTACATTCTTTGCCGGTAAACCCGTTACCATATTGTTATGTTATAACGTAATGGTAAAGGCTATGCGTAACAGCGGTATATTACTTTCCGTCGGCAGACGTCTGATGGTTGTCATGATGCTCATCACTGTGCTGGCGCTCTGTCTCCTCTGGGGGATCAGAGCATGATTCATTTTAATCAGCTGCATGTCGGATACCGCGGGCAGGCGATAACAGCAATTCCCGACGGAGAACTGACTGCGGGCAGCATGACAGCACTGACCGGCGCAAACGGCAGCGGAAAATCAACGCTGCTGAAGACGCTGGCGGGTGTGATAGCACCCGTTTCCGGCTCCTGCCTGATCAGCGTGCCTGCCAGCGCCATTGGCTGGCTGCCACAGCGCAGTGAGCTGGAAATACGTTTTCCGCTTACGGTGTATGAACTGGTGGCTACCGGCTGCTGGCCACGCTGCGGCTGGTTTGGCGGCCTTAACCGGGCGCTGCGCAAAGAGATTGACGCTGCGCTGGACGCCGTACAGATGCGGGCATTTGCTGATGCGCAGCCTGCCATGCTATCTGGCGGCCAGCTGCAGCGGATCCTGTTTGCCCGGCTTCTGATGCAGCAGAGCCGGGTCTGGCTGCTGGATGAGCCTTTCAGCGCTATTGATGCATCTACCGTTACCCTGCTGATGGCCCTGCTCCGGCAGCAGCAGCAGCAGGGCACGACGCTGCTGGTGGTCCTGCACGACAGACCGCTGGTCAGCCGTTACTTCAGCGCAGAGTTATCGCTGGACCGCACGACGACGAGCGCGCAGGTGACATCATGACGCTGCTGCAGCCTTTCATTGAATTTGGCTTTATGCGTCGGGCGCTGGTGGCCTGTATTGCGCTGGCGCTGAGCGCTACTCCACTGGGCGTGTTTCTGTCGCTGCGCCGTATGAGCCTGATAGGCGATGCGTTATCACATGCGATATTACCCGGTGCGGCGATAGGCTATCTGCTCTCAGGTCTGTCGCTGGTGGCGATGGGCGCAGGCGGACTGCTGGCGGGGCTGATCGTGGCACTGCTCTCCGGTGCCGTCAGTCGCTACACCCCGTTAAAAGAGGATGCCAGCTTTTCCGGATTCTATCTTGGCTCGCTGGCGCTGGGTGTCACGCTGGTTTCGCTGCGCGGCTCCAGCGTGGATCTGCTGCACGTGCTGTTTGGTTCGCTGCTGGCGGTGGACAGTCATGCACTTATTCTGGTAGCCGCTATCGCCGCGTTCACGCTTCTGACGCTGGCGCTGATTTTCCGGCCGCTGGTGATTGACGCCTTTGATCCCGATTTCCTGCGGGTGCAGAACCGCTGGAGCGCACCGCTGGTACAGGGACTGTTTCTGCTGCTGGTTGTACTCAACCTGGTCGCTGGCTTTCAAATTCTGGGCACGCTGATGTCAGTCGGGCTAATGATGCTGCCCGCTATCAGCGCCCGCTTCTGGAGCCGGCGGCTCACTCCGCTGCTGTTTATCGCTGTGCTGCTGGCCATCGCTGCTGCATTAAGCGGGCTGATGCTCTCCTGGTACTACTCGCTGCCTGCCGGTCCAGCCGTGGTGCTGAGTGCGGCCGGGCTGTTTCTGCTCTCTGTTCTGACAGGGCCATGCGGCGGCGTGCTGCGCCGTCGTTAATACAATGATAAGGGGATACACATGAAGTTTGTTGCACTGAGTCTGTTAACCAGCGCGATGCTGGTTAGTCCGTTCACGCAGGCCAATACTATCAATACCGTAGCCAGTTTTACCGTGCTGGCCGATATCGTAAAGCAGGTTGGCGGCGATCATGTGCGAGTTACTTCGCTGGTCGGGCCGGATGGCGACCCGCACACCTTTGAGCCTTCGCCACAGGATAGTCAGGCGCTGGCGCAGGCCAGCGTGGTATTTGTCAGCGGTCTGGGTCTGGAAGGGTGGATGGATCGTCTGATCACGGCTTCAGGCTACCGCGGCGATGTGGTCGTGGCATCCAGCGGCATCAGCACGCGTACGATGGAAGAGGAGGGCAGCACCGTCACCGATCCGCACGCCTGGAACAGTCTGCAGAACGGTGAAATTTATGCGCGCAACGTGATGCAGGCGCTAATGAAAGCCGATCCGCAGGACGCCGCAGACATTCAGCGCAGCGGCGAGCGCTATATCCAGCAGCTGCAGCAGCTCGACAGCTGGGCTAAATCCGCGTTTGACGCCGTACCGCGCAGCGCGCGCAAAGTTCTGACCAGCCACGATGCGTTTGGCTACTTCGGACAGCGTTATGGCGTTACCTTTCTGGCACCGGTGGGCTTCTCCACGGAAGCAGAGGCCAGCGCCAGCGACGTCGCGCAGATTGTTCAGCAGCTCAGGCGTGAACATATCCGTCGCTACTTTATTGAAAACCAGACCGATCCGCGCCTGGTTAAACAGATTGCTCGCGAATCAGGCGCAGAGCCCGGCGGCGAACTCTATCCGGAGGCGCTCTCTGCTGCCGGTGGTCCGGCTGCGACCTATACGGCAGCGTTCAGGCATAACGCAGAAGCAATGCTGAAAAGCATGCAATAAAAAAGCCGGGGAGCATCCCGGCCAAACTCTCACAACACATCAGCGCTTTTTCTTTCTTCCCTGAACCGCTTTGAAACGTGGGTTGGATTTGCAAATCACATAGATACGGCCTTTACGTCGTACCACTTTGCAATCCCGGTGGCGGGTTTTAGCCGACCGAAGTGAACTCACGACCTGCATCGTCTTACTCCTTTATTTCGTGCGCGTCAGGAAGCTGCCAAAACGCTTATTGAAGCGCGCCGCGCTGCCCTCTTTGGCAAACTCTTTTTGTTTACCGGTATAGTAAACGTGCGATTTTGAGGAGACATCCAGCGTCACGTAGGGCAGAACTTCGCCTTCAAACTCTATGGTACGTTCAGTCTTGATGGTTGATCCCACTTTAAAATACTCATCAGCGGTGGTGTCATGGAACAGTACCGGACGGTAGTGCGGATGGATATCAGGCTTCATGTGAAAGCTCCTATGTAATGTTATAATATAACAATATTATGCGCCCGTTATCGCACGATTGCAACCCGCATCAGGCAGCATAAAAAAAGGCCGCATCTGCGGCCTTTTTCATTAAGGAGTCACTCAGTGTTTCGCTTGTTCCGCTGGATGATGCCCCTCTTCCAGATCTGCTTTATGCTTGCTGAAGCGGCGACGCACCACCACGAAGAAGACCGGCACAAAGAAGATTGCCAGCGCGGTAGCGGTAACCATGCCGCCCATTACGCCGGTACCGACTGCGTTCTGCGCACCGGAGCCGGCACCGCTGCTGATTGCCAGCGGCAGTACGCCGAGGATAAACGCCAGTGAGGTCATCAGAATCGGGCGCAGACGCATACGTACCGCTTCCAGCGTCGCTTCCACCAGACCTTTGCCCTCTTTATCCATCAAATCTTTCGCAAATTCGACGATCAGAATGGCGTTCTTGGCGGAAAGACCTATCGTGGTCAGCAGTCCGACCACAAAGTAGACGTCGTTACTGAGTCCGCGCAGGGTGGTGAAGATCAGCGCACCAATGACACCGAGCGGCACGACCAGCATGACCGAGAACGGAATAGACCAGCTCTCATAGAGTGCCGCCAGACAGAGGAAGACCACAATTAGCGAGATAGCATAGAGCGCCGGAGCCTGATTACCTGACAGACGTTCCTGATAGGACATGCCGGTCCAGTCGTAGCCAATACCGGTTGGCAGCTTCGACGCCAGCTCCTCCATCATATCCATCGCATCACCCGAACTCTTGCCCGGTGCAGCCTGACCAAGGATCTCCATGGAAGGCAGACCGTTATAACGCTCCAGACGCGGCGAGCCATACTGCCATTTTGCAGAGGAGAAGGCGGAGAAAGGCACCATATTGCCGGCGCTGTTACGCACATACCATTTGCCAATGTCATCCGGCAGCATACGCGCATCCGCTTTACCCATAACGTACACTTTCTTCACGCGACCGCGATCGATGAAGTCATTGACGTAGGATCCCCCCCAGGCGGCACCCAGCGTAGTGTTGATATCAGAGAGCGATACCCCCAGCGCCTGCGCTTTTTCCTGATCGATAATCAGCTTGTACTGCGGCGTATCTTCCAGGCCATTCGGACGTACGCCAACCAGCGTATCTGAATGCTGGGCAATCATGCCAAACAGCTGGTTTCGCGCTTCGGTCAGCTTTTCATGGCCCAGGTTGCCCTGGTCAATCAGCTGGAAGTCAAAACCGGTAGCGTTACCCAGTTCGATAATAGCCGGCAGGTTGAACGGGAAGACCATGGCATCTTTAATCTGACCCAGCGCACCCATGGCACGCCCGGCAATGGCCGGTACTTTCAGATCGGCGCTGCCACGCTCATCCCACGGCTTCAGGCTGACAAACGCGATACCGGTGTTCTGGCCACGGCCGGCAAAGCCAAAGCCGTTGACGGTGAACACGGAATTTACGCTATCTTTCTCTTTAGTGAGGAAGTAATCGGTCACCTGATCCAGCACTTTCTGGGTGCGTTCCTGGGTCGCACCGGCTGGAAGCTGCGCCTGTGCCAGTAACAGTCCCTGATCTTCTTCCGGCAGGAAGGAGGTTGGCAGCTTCAGGAACAGCCACGCCATGCCAAGAACAATGACCAGATAGATCACCAGATAGCGGCCGGTACTGCGGATAATATGGCTGACGCTATCGACATAGTGATTGGTACTTTTGTCGAACATGCGGTTAAACCAGCCGAAGAAGCCGGTGGTTTTACCATGCTCACCTTTTTTAATCGGTTTCAGCATGGTGGCACAGAGGGCAGGGGTGAGGATCAGCGCGACCAGAACCGACAGCGCCATCGCCGAAACGATAGTAATCGAGAACTGACGGTAGATAACCCCGGTCGAGCCACCAAAGAACGCCATGGGAATAAACACGGCAGAGAGCACCAGCGCGATACCAACCAGCGCGCCCTGAATCTGCTCCATGGAGCGTTTGGTCGCCTCTTTCGGCGGCAGTCCCTCTTCCGCCATCACGCGCTCAACGTTCTCGACCACCACGATGGCGTCATCCACCAGCAGGCCGATAGCGAGCACCATACCAAACATCGTGAGCGTGTTAATGGAGTAGCCAAAGGCGCTGATGATAGCGAAGGTACCCAGCAGCACCACCGGTACGGCGATGGTCGGGATTAGCGTGGCGCGGAAGTTCTGCAGGAACAGATACATTACCAGGAACACCAGCACAATCGCTTCAAACAGCGTTTTAACCACTTCGAAGATCGAGATTTTTACAAACGGCGTGGTGTCATACGGATAGACAGTCTTCATGCCTGACGGGAAGAACGGCTCCAGCTTACCCAGCTCGGCTTTCACCGCTTCTGCCGTATCCAGAGCGTTAGCCCCGGTAGCCAGCTTGATACCGATACCGGATGCAGGCTTGCCGTTATAGCGGGCAATAACCTCGTAGTTTTCACCACCCAGTTCAATTTTTGCCACGTCGCGCAGGCGCACCTGCGAACCATCCTGGTTCACCTTGAGCATGATGTTGCCAAACTCATCGGTTGAGGTCAGACGGGTCTGGGCAATGATAGAAGCGTTGAGCTGCTGGCCAGGTACCGGCGGCGTACCACCGAGCTGACCGGCGGCAACCTGGGTGTTCTGCGTCTGCAGTGCGCTGATCACGTCAACCGGCGTCAGCTGGTAATTGTTCAGCTTATGCGGATCGAGCCAGATGCGCATTGCATACTGCGCACCAAACACCTGGGTATCACCTACACCGGTGGTACGGCTGATAGGATCTTTGATGTTAGACGCAACATAGTCCGCAATATCGTTCTGCGTCATGCTGCCATCATCACTGACAAAACCCGCTACCATCAGGAAGCTGCTGGAGGATTTTTTAACCTGAATCCCCTGTTGCTGTACTTCCTGCGGCAGCAGCGGCATCGCCAGCTGCAGCTTGTTCTGCACCTGCACCTGCGCGATATCCGCGTCGGTGCCGGACTGGAAGGTCAGCGTCAGCGTCAGCGTACCGGATGAGTCACTGCTCGAGGACATATACATCAGCCCGTCGATGCCGTTCATATTCTGTTCAATAACCTGCGTAACAGAATCCTGCAGCGTTTTTGCATCCGCACCCGGATAAGAGGCCTGGATCTCAACCGCCGGTGGCGCAACATTGGGATATTGCTCAATCGGCAGGCTGATGATCGACAGCGCACCCGCCATCATAATAATGATGGCAAGCACCCAGGCAAAAATGGGGCGATCGATAAAGAACTTAGCCATGTATCAACGGCTCCTGTTATGACGATGATTTGGCAGACTGAGATTCCTGGGCTGCCTTAGCATCATCTGAGACCTCTTTTGGCGTAACCTGCGCACCCGCTTTAGCACGCTGAATACCGACGGTAATCACGCGGTCGCCCTCTTTCAGACCATCGGTAACCAGCCATTTGTCACCAAATGCCTGATTTGCAGTGATCTTACGTACTTCTACTTTGTTGTCTGCGCCGACGACCATCGCGCTGGCATCGCCGGTTGGCGTACGGGTCACGCCGGTTTGCGGCACCAGCAGTGCAGTAGGGTTCACGCCTTCATCCAGACGGGCACGCACAAACATACCCGGCAGCAGACGGTTATCCGGATTCGGGAAGATGGCACGCAGCGTAATCGAACCGGTGGTTTCATCGACGGTGACATCGGAAAACTCCAGCGTCCCTTGCTGTTTGTAAGGGCTACCATCCTGCATCAGCAGAGTGACGTTAGCTTTACCATCGGTCTGTTTCAGCTGACCCGCTTCCAGTTCGGCACGCAGGCGCAGAAAGTCGTCGCTGGACTGCGTCACATCTACGTACATAGGATCCAGCTGCTGCACGGTCGCGAGCGCGTTAGTCTGACCATTGGAGACCAGGGCACCTTCCGTGACGGACGATTTGCCGATACGACCGCTGATAGGTGACGTCACTTTGGTGTAGGCAAGATTAATACGGGCGGTTTCAACGTTAGCCTGAGCAGCCTGCACGGCAGCAGCCGTCTGCGCGGCAGTTGCCGCAGCGTTATCATAATCCTGCTGACTGATATATTTGGTGCCGAGCAGCGGCTTGTAACGTTTAATGGTGAGCTGTGCTACGCGGGCATTTGCCTGCGCCTGAGCTAAATCGCCTTTGGCACTGTCGTAAGCCGCCTGATAGGTAGCAGGATCGATCTGATACAGCGACTGGCCCGCTTTAATATCACTGCCTTCAACAAAATTACGCTTCAGAATGATACCCGACACCTGAGGACGGACTTCTGCAACGCGAAACGCAGAAGTGCGTCCGGGCAGTTCAGTAGTGACCTTCAGGGGTTCAGCTTTTAAGGTGACCACCCCGACTTCCGGCGGCTGCTGCTGTTGCTGGCCGGCTTGCTGAGATTTATCACCATCACATCCTGTTAACAAAAAGCTGCCTGAAAGCATCATGGCGGCCGCCAGAGGCACTAACCCTCTGTTTTTATTCATAAATAAAACCTCTAGTGTCCGATATCAAATGATCAATGGATCACAAACCGATAAACCCATTGCTGCGTTAAAACACGGGTCATGCTATGGTACATACATTCACAAATGTATGTAAACTTGCCAGTTTGTAAAAACAGCTCCCTATGGCACGAAAAACCAAAGCGCAAGCACTTGAAACGCGTAATCAAATTCTTGATGCCGCATTAGCACACTTTTCTGAACAGGGTGTTGCCGCCACGTCGCTGGCTGATATCGCCGCAGCGGCTGGCGTCACGCGCGGTGCCATTTACTGGCACTTTAAAAATAAAGCCGATCTGTTACAGGAAATCTGGCTGCGCTGCGACGCCGGGCTGGACGATGTGGAACTTGAGTATCAGACAAAATATCCGGACGATCCACTTTCTGTGATGCGTTCGATGCTGATCTATATCCTTGACGCCACGGCAAAGGATGCACAAAGACGCGCACTTATGGAGATTATCTTCCATAAATGCGAGTTTGTGGGTGAAATGTCAACGCTGGTGGCGATGCAGCAGGGCTTGCTGCAGGCGTGTTATGATCGCATTGAAACCGTGCTGCGCAGCTGTATTGAGGCCGGACAGCTGCCCGGTGCGCTGAATACCCGTCAGGCAGCCCTGCTGATGCGCGGCTATATCAATGGCATGATGGAGAGCTGGCTGTTTAACCCGGAGAGCTTTGACCTGGCAGCGGAAGCGCCGCAGATTGTTGACGCGTTTCTCGATATGCTGCGGCTGAGCCCGACGCTGAGCACGCGTTAATCTGCGTGCGCGGCGGCCAGCTTCTGTTCATAGTCGCGCCGGACGATCGCCAGTGCGGCCAGCACGGTTGCAGGCGGCACCTGGTTCTCCTCCAGCAGCTGAATCAAATCTACCGCAAGCTTAATCTCATCCGGTGCGCGCTCAAGCGACATACTCTCTCTCCTATATCCGTAGTTTTATGACGACCAGCAGCATCAGCACTGCGCCAGCCAGGGCGGCAGCCACGCTGGCGACATGCAGCGTGCCGATCCCGCCATTCATAAAGTAGGTGGCAATGTAACCGCCTATCAGCGCGCCTATCGCTGCCAGAACCAGTCCGGGGATCATCCCGCCGGCCCTGCCGGGCAGCAGCAGGTACCTGAGCCAGCCCACGACTAGGCCCGTCACAATCCAGATCATCAGCGTCACCGGTTCCTCCTTCTGACGTATGCGTTAAGTATAGAAGCGCGACGCTACGCCTGCGCAGCGGGCAGATCGAGCTGATAAAGCGCAGCGCGACAGCGGTTTAACCGCGCCTGCAGCTGCTCTACTTCCCGCATCAGCTGCTGCTGTACGCTCAGGGTTTCTGCCTGCGCAAGATGCGCCTCGCGCTGCCGCAGCATGGCCAGTAGCCGCGTTTCGTACCCCAGATACTCGGTGCGTTTCTGCTGGCGCGCATCATGACGCGGTCGCTCCCGCCACGGCCGCAGCTGCTGGCTTTCGCATTCGCGCTGAAGCGCTGCCAGCTGATCCAGCACACGCTGCGCCAGCCACTGCTGCTGCACTGCGCCGTGCTGTTTTTGCTGCAGATGCTGCAGATTCTGCTCCAGCTCCTGCAAATAATCCCTCAGGCGGGTGCCTTTCGTATGAAACAGCGCGGTATCAAAGCGCGGCACTCTGCAGGCCCCGTCCGGCTGCTGTGCTATACGCTGGCGCAGCGTTTCAACAATTTTTTGCAGTCGCTCAGGCGCGGAAAGAAGAGGCATCACTTTGGTTCCATGGTAACGTAAAGGCATATTGAGTATTCAGGCATCTGGCATGCAGCGTTTTTTACTGTTAAGCCTCGGCTGGCTGGCGATAGTGCTGGGCACGCTGGGCATTGTATTACCTTTACTCCCGACAACGCCATTTGTGTTACTGGCGGCCTGGTGTTTTGCCCGTTCATCGCCGCGCTTTCACCACTGGCTGCTGTGGCGTTCACCTTTTGGCCGCTATCTGCGCCACTGGCAGCGTCACCGCGCTATGCCGCCAGGCGCTAAAGGACGGGCAATCCTGCTGATTGTCATCACCTTTGCATTTTCTCTCTGGCTGGTGAAGCTGTTGTGGTTGCGTCTGCTGCTGCTGGTGTTATTAGCGATACTGCTGCTCTTTATGTGGCGTATTCCGGTCGTGGCAGAAGAGACAACGCAACATTAACCGCGTCAGGGTTGCATTTAGGCCGCCGTTTGCATAGATTTGGGCATCTTCGTGCGTAGCTTCCCTCTGTGAAACGACTTCGCTTAACCCGGTCTCCGGGTATTGGCGCTGTTAAAGCTGCGCGTTTTAGATATTTTTCCAGGCGTAACCTTTATGACCGCAACTGCGCAGCAGCTTGAACTGATCAAAAACAGCATCAAAAGTATTCACGACTATCCGAAGCCGGGCATTCTGTTCCGCGACGTTACCAGTCTTATGGAAGATCCGCAGGCCTATGCTGCGGCGATCTCAATTCTGGTGGAGCGTTATCGTGACAAAGGCATCACCAAAGTGGTGGGTACAGAAGCGCGCGGCTTCCTGTTTGGTGCGCCCGTGGCGCTGGGGCTGGGCGTCGGATTTATACCGGTGCGTAAACCGGGCAAGCTGCCGCGTGAAACCTGGCAGGAGCGCTATGAGCTGGAGTATGGTACTGATGCGCTGGAACTGCACAAAGATGCCATCAAGCCCGGCGACGTTGTGCTGGTGATTGACGATCTGCTGGCCACCGGCGGCACGATTGAAGCAACGGTAAAACTGATCCGCCGTGCAGGTGGTGAAGTCAGCGACGCCGCGTTTGTGATTAACCTGTTCGATCTCAGCGGCGAAGCGCGCCTGACAGCGCTGGGCGTTAACTGCTACAGCCTCGTCAGCTTCCCCGGCCACTAAGGCCTGCTGCGCTCTGCTGTTTCGCGGAGCGCAGTGCTTATCCTCGCTCACTCCTTTGCCGCCTGCGCCTGCCGACACGGCTATAGGCATATTTCGCTGTGGCTGGTAAACTACTGCCCAAATACACAGGGTTTGCGAAGCTGCATTTTTTCCCTTTTTCTGACGGTGGCTGCCGGCTGATGGCCGCGCTGCTGTGCCAACTCAATACAATCCAGTGACCACATCCACATGAGCTATCAGGTACTTGCGCGAAAATGGCGTCCCCAGGCCTTCGCAGACGTAGTGGGTCAGGAACATGTGCTGACTGCGCTCGCCAACGGGTTATCACTGGGACGTATTCATCATGCCTATCTCTTCTCCGGCACCCGCGGCGTAGGGAAAACCTCTATTGCCCGTCTGCTGGCAAAAGGATTGAACTGCGAAACCGGTATTACCGCCACGCCCTGCGGGAAGTGCGATAACTGCCGGGAAATTGAGCAGGGCCGCTTTGTTGATTTAATCGAAATCGACGCCGCTTCCCGTACCAAAGTAGAGGACACGCGCGATCTGCTGGACAACGTGCAGTACGCGCCGGCACGCGGTCGCTTCAAGGTCTATCTGATCGACGAAGTACATATGCTGTCGCGCCACAGCTTTAATGCGTTGCTGAAAACGCTGGAAGAGCCGCCGTCCCACGTTAAATTTTTACTGGCCACTACCGATCCGCAGAAGCTGCCAATCACTATTTTGTCGCGCTGCCTGCAGTTTCATCTGAAAGCGCTGGACGTTGAGCAGATTCAGCAGCAGCTGAGCTATGTGCTGGAGCAGGAGCAGATAGCAGCAGAGCCGCGTGCACTGCATCTGCTGGCGCGCGCCGCCGATGGCAGTATGCGTGACGCGCTGAGCCTGACCGATCAGGCGATTGCCAGCGGGCAGGGCAGCGTCACGCGCGAGACCGTTGCGCAGATGCTGGGCACGCTGGATGATGAACAGCCGCTGGCGCTGATTGAAGCGCTGGTGGAAGGCAGCGGCGAACGGGTGATGGCGCGTCTGAATCAGGCCGCTTCGCGCGGTGTGGAGTGGGAAGCGCTGCTGGTTGAAATGCTGCGTCTGCTGCACCGTATCGCGATGGTACAGCTGCTGCCCGGCTCCCTTAATGATGAAGAGTTCAGTGAAGCGCAACGTCTGCGTGAGCTGGCGCGCACGCTGCCGCCCGCTGATGTACAGCTCTACTATCAGACGTTGCTGATGGGGCGCAAAGATCTGCCGCTGGCACCCGATCGGCGGCTGGGTGTGGAAATGACGCTGCTGCGCGCGCTGGCTTTCCATCCACAGGCTACACTTGCTGAACCGGTGGCGCGTCCCTCGCTGGCGCCTCAGGCGGCACCGCAGGTACCTGCCGCCGCCCCGGCTGAGCAGCCCGCTGCGGCTACGCAACCGCAGATGGCACCGCCTGTTGCACCGGCTACACAACCGCAGATGGCACCGCCCGCTGCACCGGCTCCCGCAGAACCGCAGGCACCGCCTGCCGGCAATCTGCCGGACACCACCAGCCAGCTGCTACAGGCGCGTACGCAACTGCTGCGTCAGGGGGCAGGTAAAGTAAAAAAGAGTGAGCCGGCAGCGCGTCCCGCGCGGCCGGCAAATCAGGCGCTGGAGCGCCTGGCAACGGTTACAGAGCGCGTGCAGCAGCGCACGCCTGAGGCCGCAAGCGCGCCGGTAAAACCAGAAGCGTACCGCTGGAAAGCGCAGCAGCAGAGTGAGGTGAAAGCGGAGCCGGTCGCGACGCCAAAGGCCTTGCGTTCAGCGCTGGAGCATGAGAAAACGCCAGAGCTGGCCGCCCGGCTGACAGAGGAAGCGCAGCAGCGTGATGCCTGGGCCGCTGAAATTGCCCGGCTGACGCTGCCAAAGCTGGTGCAGCAGGTAGCGCTTAATGCGTGGAAAGAGCACCATGAACAGCGTGTGACGCTGCACCTGCGCAGCAGCCAGCGACACCTTAATTCTGCGACAGCACGGCAGGCTATTCAGGCTGCGCTAAGCCAGGCGGCGGGTCAGGAGGTTGAACTGACCATCGTGGAAGATGATAATCCGGCGGTGCTGACGCCGCTGGAGTGGCGACAGGCCATCTATGAAGAGAAGCTGGCGCAGGCGCGCCAGTCGCTCGCAAGTGATACCCACATTCAGATGCTGCAGCAATTTTTTGATGCCGATCTGGATGAAGAGAGTATCCGACCCGTATGATCACGCTGTCGCGCAGACGTTGCGCGCAGCCCCAGCAGAGAGAGAAAACTATGTTTGGTAAAGGCGGATTGGGCAACCTGATGAAACAGGCCCAGCAGATGCAGGATAAAATGGCCAAGGTTCAGGAAGAGATCGCCGCGCTGGAAGTCACGGGCGAGTCGGGTGCGGGTCTGGTTAAAGTAACTATCAATGGCGCGCACAACTGCCGTCGCGTGGAAGTGGATCCCAGCCTGCTGGAAGATGACAAAGATATGCTGGAAGATCTGATCGCTGCAGCGTTCAACGATGCGGCGCGTCGCATCGATGAGACGCAGAAAGAGAAGATGGCCTCCGTATCTTCCGGTATGCAGCTGCCGCCTGGCTTCAAGATGCCGTTCTGATGCAGACCAGTCCACTGCTTGAAACCTTAATGGAGTCACTGCGCTGTCTGCCGGGCGTAGGCCCGAAGTCAGCGCAGCGCATGGCGTTTCACCTGTTGCAACGCGATCGCAGCGGTGGCATGCGTCTGGCTCAGGCGCTGACGCGCGCGATGTCGGAGATTGGCCACTGTGCCGATTGCCGCACCTTCACTGAACAGGAGATCTGCACCATCTGCGCTAACGCCCGTCGGCAGCAGAATGGACAGATTTGCGTAGTGGAAAGCCCGGCAGATATTCACGCCATTGAGCAGACCGGCCAGTTTGGCGGACGCTACTTTGTGCTGATGGGACATCTGTCACCGCTGGATGGGATTGGCCCGCAGGATATCGGGCTCGATCGTCTTGAGCAGCGTCTGGAACATGAGACGCTGCAGGAGGTGATCCTGGCCACCAATCCCACGGTAGAAGGTGAAGCTACCGCCAACTATATCGCTGAGTTGTGCGGTCAGTATGGCGTTGACGCCAGCCGTATTGCACACGGTGTTCCGGTAGGCGGCGAGCTGGAGATGGTTGATGGCACCACGCTGTCACACTCTCTTGCCGGGCGTCACAAGATTAAATTCTAAGCACTTGCCGGTTTCATTCACTGAAACCGGCTTGAAAATTTTCCCGCCATCCCCATCTCTTTCTCAACGTTCGATCAACCCCGATTCTGTTGAGGTAGCAATGACCATGAAAGGACAAGAGACGCGTGGCTTCCAGTCAGAGGTAAAACAACTTCTGCACCTGATGATCCATTCCCTCTATTCAAACAAAGAGATTTTCCTGCGTGAACTGATCTCCAACGCCTCTGATGCCGCTGATAAGCTGCGCTTCCGCGCGCTTTCTGTGCCGGATCTCTATGAAGGCGACGGCGATCTGCGCGTACGTATCTCGGTCGACAAGGAGAAACGGACGCTGACGCTGAGCGATAACGGTATCGGTATGCGTCGTGATGAGGTGATTGAAAACCTCGGCACTATCGCTAAGTCAGGTACCAAAGCGTTTCTGGAGTCTATGGGTTCTGACCAGGCAAAAGACAGCCAGCTGATTGGCCAGTTTGGTGTGGGCTTCTATTCCGCCTTTATCGTTGCTGACAAAGTGACCGTACGCACGCGTGCTGCCGGTGCACAGGCCAGCGAAGGTGTGTTCTGGGAGTCAGAAGGCGAGGGTGAATATACCCTGGCAGAAATTGAAAAAGCCGATCGCGGTACGGAGATCACGCTGCATTTCCGCGAAGGCGAAGATGATTTCCTTGACGCCTGGCGCGTACGTAATGTCATCAGCAAATATTCCGATCACATCGCACTGCCGGTAGAGATCGAGACCAAAGATGAAGAGAACGACACCGTAACCTGGGAGAAGGTTAATAAAGCCCAGGCGCTGTGGACGCGTAATAAAGCGGAAATCAGCGACGACGAGTACAACGAGTTTTATAAGCACATCGCGCATGACTTCAGCGATCCGGCTATCTGGAGCCACAACCGCGTGGAAGGCAAGCAGGAGTACACCAGCCTGCTCTACATCCCGCAGCGTGCTCCCTTCGATATGTGGAACCGCGACAGCAAGCATGGCCTTAAGCTTTATGTACAGCGCGTGTTTATCATGGATGACGCTGAGCAGTTCATGCCGAACTACCTGCGCTTTGTGCGTGGCCTGATTGACTCTAACGATCTGCCGCTCAACGTCTCGCGTGAAATTCTGCAGGACAGCCGTGTAACCCAGAGCCTGCGCGCCGCGCTGACTAAGCGCAGCCTGCAGATGCTGGAAAAACTGGCAAAAGATGATGCAGAGAAGTATCAGCAGTTCTGGAAAGAGTTTGGCCTGGTGCTGAAAGAGGGACCGGCGGAAGATAGCGCCAATCAGCAGGCGATTGCTAAACTGCTGCGTTTTGCCACCACGCAGAGCGAAGGCAGCGAGCAGAACGTGTCGCTGGATGACTACCTGAGCCGTATGGTAGAAGGGCAGGAAAAGATCTACTACATCACAGCAGACAGCTACGCCGCGGCGAAAAGCAGCCCGCATCTGGAGCTGTTCCGTAAGAAAGGCATTGAGGTGCTGCTGCTCTCTGACCGCATCGATGAGTGGATGATGAGTTATCTCACCGAGTTCGACGGCAAAACGTTCCAGTCGGTAAGCAAAGCCGATGAGTCGCTGAGCAAACTGGCGGATGAAGAGACCGAAGAGCAGAAAGAGGCAGAAAAAGCGCTGGAGCCGTTTGTTGAGCGCGTGAAAACTCTGCTGGGTGAACGCGTAAAAGAAGTGCGTCTGACGCATCGTCTGACCGATACGCCTGCCATCGTGACCACTGACGCTAACGAAATGACCACGCAGATGGCGAAGCTGTTTGCCGCCGCCGGTCAGGATGTTCCGGAAGTGAAATATATCTTTGAGATCAATCCGGAGCACGGTCTGGTGAAACGCGTAGCGGACACCCAGGATGAAACACGCTTTGCCGAGTGGGTTGAGCTGCTGCTGGATCAGGCGCTGCTGGCTGAGCGCGGCACGCTGGACGATCCTAACCAGTTTATCCGCCGCATGAACCAGCTGCTGACGGCATAACGTCGCGCAGCGAGAGCAAAACTACTGCTAAGGGCGTCTTTAATGGCGCCCTTTTTATTGCCTTAACACTGCGCCTGTTCGCTAAGCCATGCGCGAAACAGACGGATCTCTGCATTCTGCTCGCATGAGCGTTTAGCCATCATCCAGGTGGCGCGATCGATGCGTACAAAGCCCAGCGGTGCGATCAGCGCACCCGCTTTCAGCTCCTGCTGCACCAGCAGTCGCGGTGCCATGATGATTCCCAGACCGCTTCTGGCGGCCTGAATGGCCAGCATCAGATTATCAAAGTGTTTGCCACGCCAGAAATCACCCCGCACGCCGCTGTTTTTTGCCCATTCTGCCCAGGCGTGCAGCCGGGTATCCGCATGCAGCAGCGGCAGCGTTTGCAGATCGCGCGCGCTCTGCAGGTGTTCGGCGTAGTGCGGCGCACAGAGCGGCCCGATTGCATCATCGCTGATAAGCGTGGCCTCAATGTCGTCATCGGGCTGCTGCTCGTAGCTCAGGATCAGTACATCGGTATGCTCGCTACGCAGCTGGTCAATGTCGACCAGTGACTGAAACTGCACGTCAATATCCGGGTAGCGCTGATAGAAACTGCTGATGCGCGGGATCATCCACTGTGAGAGGAAGCTGGGCGCACAGGAAACAGAGAGATGATGCCGCATGCCGGTACGAATGCTTTCGCAGCTGGTGGCGAGTTCGCTGAACGCTTTCTGACAGCTGACCAGCAGGCGTTCACCGTGCGAGGTTAATTTAACGCGTCCGTTAGTGCGTACAAACAGCGGCTTGCCCATCCAGCTCTCCAGCTGGCGCACCTGGTGGCTGACGGCGCTGTGGGTGACATGCAGGGTTTCCGCTGCCGTACTGAAACTGCTGTGCAGCGCTGCCTGATGAAAATAGCGCAGCGCCCGTAGTGACGGAAGCGCGGTCATACTCGTCCCTTGTGTAAAAACCTAACAGGGATTGTCAGTTTATATCATTTTAATGTCCAGCCGCATTGCCCTAACCTTTGCTCCAGATTCTGGCAGGTTGACGGGGCGTGCTGGCTATGTATCAGCCACGCGGTTTACCTGCCGGAAGCACTACTTCGCAGTCAATACAGGGAAACGTTACGCGATGGCCCCACAATACGCTTCTGCCAGGGCGGCGATATGCGATCGGCTGCGCAGCCAGCTATCCCGCTACTATCGGCTGGAAAATTACGATCTCTTCTTTGCACCCTCGCTGCATATTGCGCGCGTCGTGCTGTCCCAGCTTTTTTTACGCCAGGAGCAGGCGCGCAATCAGACGCGCTACGCCTCGCACCATCCGGTCAGCGAGCTGAGCGTACTGCCTGCTGTCCCCATGATGGCGGGCAATATCGCGCTGATAGAGCATGTGGATCTGGCGGAAGGGCGGGTACGATCGCTTGATACCTGCCAGAGTCAGGGCGTGACCGACGCTTCCGATTCCTTTGCCAGCGCGCTGCATAAAGCGCTGATCGCCGAATCCCATCTGTTTGTGGCGCACCTGAACCGCCACGCAGCGCTGAGCGACGATCTGGTGCTGATTGCACTGCGCACGACAAAATTCAGCACGCTGGTACGCAGCGAACTGCGGCTGATCGAGCAGGGGCTGGCGCTGGGCAACGCGCCGCAGCAGGCGCTGACGAGGATGGAGCACGCTGAGTGGAAACCCTTTAATGTTGCTCTGGTTGACCGGTTTACGCTGGAGACGCCGCTCCCTCTCTCATCACTGCAGCAGCCCGGTTTGCCATTTGCCCTGATTGAGCTGCCGCCGGTACTGCATCATGTTGACCTGCCGCCCGGGATCCGGCGGATGAGCGGACGTTTGCTGATGCCGGCCAGCCTGCGCGGCAGCGGCAGTAAACATACGAATGTCACCGCAACGCTGAAAAAGCAGCTGAAAGCGTTGCTGCTGCGTAGCCTGAATTCCTAAAAGCAATCCGCCATCTGGCGCTTAATCTCAAAGCAGGTCACAGTACAGGGGCCAGTGATAGCGTACCCGTTGCCTTGTGGCTGGCGGGTCATAATGGTATGTTCTTGGCCTTCATAGATTGATCAATGCGATTCGCAAGGGGAATTACGCAATGCGTATTATTCTGCTCGGGGCACCGGGCGCAGGTAAAGGCACTCAGGCTCAGTATATTATGGAGAACTACGGTATTCCGCAGATCTCTACGGGTGACATGCTGCGCGCCGCAGTAAAAGCAGGCACCGAACTGGGCCAGCAGGCGAAAGCCATCATGGATGCCGGTAAACTGGTGACTGATGAACTGGTGATTGCGCTGGTTAAAGAGCGTATCGCGCAGGAAGACTGCAAAAACGGCTTCCTGCTCGATGGCTTCCCACGCACCATCCCGCAGGCTGACGCCATGAAAGAAGCGGGCATCAAAGTCGATTACGTGCTGGAATTTGCCGTGCCGGACGAACTGATCGTCGATCGCATTGTGGGCCGTCGCGTACATGCGCCATCTGGCCGCGTGTATCACATCAAAAACAAGCCACCAAAAGTGGACGGTAAAGATGATGTGACCGGTGAAGAGCTGACCACACGCAAAGACGATCAGGAAGAGACCGTACGTAAGCGCCTGGTTGAGTATCATGAGCTGACAGCACCCCTGATTGCTTACTACAGCAAAGAAGCGGAAGCGGGTAACACCGCCTATCACAAAATTGACGGTACCCGCCCGGTGGCTGACGTCAGTGAAGAACTGCACCGTATCCTCGGCTAAGTACAAAAAGGGCCGGATGCCTGGCCCTTTTACAGCAATTGCTTTTCCCGCCCGTGATTTCCGCTACAATTTCCCCCGATTCACCACTCTTCGTTGCGACATCAAGGAAATACAATGAGGCAAGATAAGCCCGGTGTTCTGCTGGTTAACTTAGGCACACCTGAAGCCCCTACCACCCCGGCGGTGAAACGCTATCTGAAGCAGTTCCTCGGCGATCCGCGCGTGGTTGATACGCCGCGCTGGCTATGGTGGCCCATTCTTAATTTTATTATTCTGCCGTTTCGCTCGCCGCGCGTGTCGAAACTCTACGCTTCCGTCTGGATGGAAGAGGGATCGCCGCTGATGGTATTCAGCAAGCGGCAGCGTGCGGCACTGGCGCAGCGCGTAGACATGCCGGTTGAGCTGGGCATGAGCTATGGTCAGCCGAGCCTGGACGGCGCAGTGCATCGTCTGCTGGAGCAGGGCGTCACGCACCTGATTGTGCTGCCGCTTTATCCGCAGTTCTCCTGTTCTACCGTTGCCGCCGTATGGGATGGTCTGGCCAGCAGCTTTAAACCGCTGCGCTCGCTGCCGCAGGTCTCCTTTATTCGCGATTATGCTGAGCATCCGGCCTATATCGCCGCGCTGAAAGCCTCTGTTGAGCGCTCATTTGCCCGCCATGGCGAGCCGGATCTGCTGGTACTCTCCTATCACGGCATTCCGCAGCGTTTTGCCAATGAAGGCGATGACTATCCGCTGCGCTGTAAAGATACCACCGCCGCGCTGGCAGCCGCGCTGAACATTGCCCCTGAAAAAATCATGATGACCTTCCAGTCGCGCTTTGGGCGTGAGCCGTGGCTGATGCCCTACACCGATGAGACCATGAAAAGTCTGCCGGCTAAAGGCGTTAAGCATGTGCAGGTGATGAGTCCCGGCTTTGCGGCTGACTGCCTTGAAACGCTGGAAGAGATAAGCGGTGAAAACTGCGAAATTTTCCTGCATGCAGGCGGCAAAAAATTTGAATATATACCCGCGCTTAACGCGGATGACGAGCACATCGAGATGATGGTTCAGCTGGTCAACGCGCGCCGCTAAGCGCATCAGGCAGAGAGTATGATATGCTTCTCTGCCTGATTTTCCCTGATGACTGCTTTTCATGAAATTTCCCGGCAAACGTAAATCCAAACACTATTTCCCCGTCAACGCGCGCGATCCGCTGCTGCAGGCTATTCAGCAGGAGCAGGAGGAGGGCAGCTGGGTGGTGGGTATCGACCAGACGCTGGTGGATATCGAAGCCAAAGTTGATGATGCGTTCCTGCAGCGCTACGGCCTGAGTGCCGGTCATTCGCTGGTGATTGACGACGCCACGGCGGAAGCGCTTTATAACGAGCTGATGCGCGAACAGCTGATCAGCCATCAGTTTGCCGGTGGCACCATTGGCAACACGTTGCACAACTATTCAGTACTGGCTGACGATCGTTCCGTGCTGCTGGGTGTCATGTGCAATAACATCCAGATTGGCGGCTACGCCTATCGCTATCTCTGCAACACCTCCAGCCGTATGGATCTGAACTTCCTGCAGGGCGTGGACGGCGCGATTGGCCGCTGCTTTACCCTGATTGGCGAGCACGGTGAACGAACCTTTGCGATCAGTCCGGGACAGATGAACCGGCTGCAGGCAGAGAGTATCCCGGAAGAGGTGATTGCCGGCGCGTCAGCGCTGGTACTGACCTCCTATCTGGTGCGCTGTCAGCCGGGTGAACCGATGCCGGACGCCACGCTGCGCGCCATTGCGTATGCGAAAAAGCATAATGTGCCGGTGGTATTAACGCTGGGTACAAAATATGTCATTCAGGATAACCCGCAGTTCTGGCGCGATTTCCTGCGCGATCACGTCTCTATTGTCGCAATGAATGAAGAAGAAGCGTTTGCGCTGACCGGTGAACAGGATCCGCTGCTGGCAGCCGATATGGCGCTGGAGTGGGTCGATCTGGTGCTCTGCACCGCCGGGCCGACCGGGCTCTACATGGCGGGCTTTACCGAAGATGAATTCAAACGTAAAACGAATCACCCGCTGCTGCCGGGCGCGATTGCGGAATTCAACCAGTATGAGTTCAGCCGGGCGATGCGCCAGCAGGATTGTCAGCAGCCGCTGCGCATCTTTTCGCATATCGCGCCTTATATGGGCGGCCCGGAAAAGATCATGAATACCAACGGCGCCGGTGACGGGGCGCTGGCGGCGCTGCTGCACGATATCACGGCGAATAACTTCCATCGCCTCAAGGTACCCAACTCCAGCAAGCACGCACGTGAATATCTGACCTATTCTTCGCTGGCGCAGGTGTGTAAATACGCTAACCGCGTCAGTTATCAGGTGCTGAATCAGCATTCACCGCGCCTGACGCGCGGCCTGCCGGAGCGGGAAGATAGCCTGGAAGAGTCTTACTGGGACAGATAACCGTTCGGTAAAAAGGGGCGCATCACTGCGCTCCCTGCAGTAAGCGATTGCTGTTTCTGCCCGGTTACCCTGCGGGGTAATCGGGCAGAAACTGTCACGATTAAATCGGGCATTCGCGGGAAATGGGTTCCACCTCGATCTCTTTTTTCAGCACATTCAGCATGCTGCTGGCAATTTCACGCTCGCCCATCACGACCTGATTAGCGCCGCGATCCATAATATAGGCGACCTCATCGTCATAGTGCGCACGGGCGATAATCTCAATATCCTTGCGCTTCTCACGTGCGGCCACCACCACTTCACCCGCTTCATAGCCATTCGGGATGGTCAGCAGCAGCCAGCGGGCGCAGTCAAGCCGCGCCAGCTCCATGGTCTCTGCGCGTGCTGCATTGCCCAGTACCGCTCTGATACCCTGTTCACGCAGCGCTTCAACGCGCGGACGGGAATTTTCCACCACCACCAGCGGAATATCTGCTTCCAGCAGCTGCTGCCCCAGCAGGCTGCCGACGCGTCCATAACCCACAATCACCGCGTGATTACAGATATCCACCGGGATCTGTTTCTCTTCCGCCATCGCCTCTTCCAGCGTCTGCTCTTCAGCGGTTTCAGTTTTATCCAGATAGCGCTCCAGCAGCGAGAAGAGGATAGGATTCAGCATAATCGACAGAATAGCCGCCGCCAGCACCAGGTTGCGCCCCTCTTCACTGAGCAAATCGAGTGAAATGCCGAGGCCGGCAAGAATAAAGGCAAATTCACCAATCTGCGCCAGGCTGACCGAAATGGTCAGCGCAGTGCGGCGTGAGTGCCCCAGCAGAGTGACCAGCGCCCAGGCGGCGATTGATTTACCCAGTACCACGATGGCGAGCGCGCCCAGTACCGCCAGCGGCTGTTCAATCAGGATCATCGGGTTAAACAGCATGCCGACTGAGACAAAGAACAGCACGGCAAAGGCGTCGCGCAGCGGCAGCGTGTCGCGTGCCGCGCGGTGGCTCAGCTCGGATTCGTTCAGCACCATGCCGGCGAAGAAGGCGCCAAGGGCGAAGGAGACATCAAAGAACTCTACTGCACCAAAGGCGATACCCAGCGCCAGCGCCAGCACCGACAGGGTAAAGAGTTCACGCGAGCCGGTAGCCGCGCTTTTTGCCAGGATCCACGGGATCACGCGACGGCCTACCACCATCATCAGCACCATAAAGGCGGCCACTTTACCGATGGTCAGCAGCAGATCCCATGCCAGCAGGGTCGGGCTGGCATTGCCCTGCTCCAGCATACCGGCGATGGCAGGCAGCAGCACCAGCGTCAGCACCATGACCAGGTCTTCCACAATCAGCCAGCCGATCGCAATCTGGCCGCGCTGGCTGTCAATCAGCTGTCGCTCCTCCAGCGCGCGCAGCAGCACTACGGTACTGGCCGTAGAGAGACACAGGCCAAACACCAGGCCGGTCATCCACGACCAGCCCATGGTCCAGGAGAGACCCATTCCCAGCAGCGTGGCCACCGCGATTTGCGCCACGGCGCCGGGAATGGCGATCGACTTTACCGCCATCAGATCTTTCAGTGAGAAGTGCAGTCCGACGCCAAACATCAGCAGAATCACGCCCAGCTCTGCCAGTTCAGGTGCCAGATTGGTATCCGCAACAAAGCCTGGCGTAAAAGGGCCCGCGACCACGCCGGCAACCAGATAGCCTACCAGCGGAGAGATGCGCAGGCGGTTGGCCAGCATGCCAAGGAGAAACGCGAGGACCAGGCCCCCGACAATAGTGGTGATCAACGGTGTGGTGTGATGCATGCCTGTCTCCTTGTGTGCAAATGTGTCCGCTTGTAACAACCAAGTGTAATGCAAATCCTGCTGCAGCGTTTAGACATTTGCGGGATGAAAGCTGAATAAACTGAAAAAATGCGATAAAAAACGTGCCGAAGCGCTATTTTCAGCAGTTATCCTGGCCTGCAGATAGCGATAATGCATTACGGCAACGCTAAAAAGCGCAGCATTGCCGGTGCGCCCTGACGGGCAGAACAGATGAAAATAGCAGCGGATACTGCCTTTCGGCTTGAGTTAAGGCAGGAACTGTGCGACACAGAGGGCAGAAATCTGTCAGGTCCACGATGTGGTGGAAAAAACCGAACAAGGAGAGCGTTGTGTTGTTACTTACCCCTAAAAAGCCCTGGCTGGCGCTGCTGGTTTTGCTGGTGCCGATGCTGGCGCAGGCGTGGCAAACCGATCGCAGCTATCGTTTCAGCATCCTGCATACCAACGATCATCATGGCCATTTCTGGAGTAACGCGCAGGGTGAGTATGGGCTGGCAGCACAAAAGACCCTGATGGACCAGCAGCGTTATGATGTACAGGCGCGCGGAGGAGGGGCACTCATCCTCTCTGCCGGGGATATTAACACCGGCGTGCCGGAGTCAGATTTACTGAATGCAGAGCCTGACATTCGCGGCATGAATCTGGTTGGCTATGACGCTATGGCGCTGGGAAACCACGAATTTGATAAGCCCCTGAGCGTGCTGGAACAGCAGCAAAAGTGGGCGCGTTTCCCTTTTCTCGCTGCCAATATCTATCAAAAAGGCAGCGATCGGCGACTGTTTTCGCCCTGGGCCATATTTAACCGTATGGGCCTGAAAATAGCGGTTATCGGGCTGACCACTACGGATACGCTGCGTATCACCAATCCGGAAAATGTTGCAGAGCTTGAGATACGCGATCCGGTTAAAGAGACGCTGAAAGCGGTAGCAGAGCTGCGCGCAACGGAGAAACCCGATGTGATTATCGCGCTGACGCATATGGGGCACTATGACGACGGCCAGCACGGCAGTAACGCCCCGGGCGACGTTGAGCTGGCGCGCAGTCTGCCGCCTGGCACCCTGAGTGTTATCGTGGGCGGCCACTCGCACGATGCCGTCTGTATGGCGCAGGCTAACAGCAGCGTTCCGGATTACCAGCCGGGCCAGCCCTGCCAGCCCGATCGGCAAAATGGCGTCTGGATCATGCAGGCTAAGGAGTGGGGCAAATATGTCGGTCGCGGCGATTTTACCTTTCGCAATGGCGAGCTGACGCTGGAAAATTATCAGCTCATTCCGGTTAATTTGAAGCATAAAGTCACGAATCAGGATGGCAGTGAAACCTGGCTGCCTTATCAGGAGCCGATCGTCCCTAATACGGCGATGATGAAGCTGCTGACGCCTTTCCAGCTGCGCGCCGGTAAACAGCTGGATGTAGCCGTTGGCCGCAGTGACGGGCTGTTTGTCGGCGAGCGCAATAAAGTCCGCTTTGAGCAAACCAATCTGGCACAGCTGATCCTGCGTGCGCAGATGGCCGCGACCAAAGCAGATGTGGCAGTGATCAGCGGCGGCGGCATCCGCACGTCGCTGGCAGCGGGCGAACTGAGCCTGCGCGATCTGCTGCAGGTGCAGCCGTTTGGCAATCAGGTGGTGTCGGTCACGCTGAGCGGAGAGGCGCTGCAGGACTATCTTGCCCGCGTGGCGAATATCAAAACCAACTCCGGCGGCTTTGCTCAGTTAGCCGGCGTCAGCCTGGTGGCCGATGGTAAATCAGTCAGTGATGTCAAAATCAACGGGAAGCCGCTGGAGAAGAAGAAGACCTATCGCCTCGCCACTAACAGCTTTAACGCCAGCGGCGGCGATGGCTATCCGCAGCTGACGACGCTGGCAGGCTACCGTAACAGCGGTCTGCGCGATGCTGATGTGCTGCGCGACTACGTCACTCAGCATTCGCCGCTGAAAACCGCTGATTTTGTGCCACCAGCCATAGTACATCTGACCGATGAGCAGGTGCGGGAGCGCGACAGGGCGCTGGAAAAACAGCGTAAGCGCAGCTATCCGCGTATGTTCCTGGCGTGGATCTGGCCACGCGCGGCGCAGGATTAAGGGAGAATGACCACGCTGCCTCCGCCGGGAGGCAGCGTGGTCCCTGCATCACGCGCGGCACGACGCCTGCGCAAACCAGCGCAGGCGCAGCTTATCCCAGACCCAGTTGTAAACCATGGTGTAAGGCAGGAAAAACAGAAAAAAGCCCACCTCTACCAAAAACGCGTTAAGCAGCGAAATATGCAGCATGCCGGCGGCAATCGGCAGACCAATCAGAATGAATCCGCCTTCAAAACAGAGCGCATGCAGGGCGCGCAGCCCCAGCCCGCGTTTCTGATGCGGCGGCCAGATGCGATCGAACAGCGTGTTATAGATCATGTTCCACAGCATCGCGACGGTAGAGAGTGCGATTGCCAGCGTGCCCATCTGGAACAGCGGCTTATCCATAATCCATGCTGCCAGCGGCGCGATGGTCACAATAGCCAGGCCCTCAAAGCCCACGGCGTGAAGAATACGTTCTTTCAGCGAACGGGTACGCATAAATAACCTCCGGTTACGTAATCACGCGCATTTTCGCACTGCACGCATCTGAGATAAAATGAGCGTCTATCGAAAAAAGCGATGGTAAACCATGAAATACTCTCCGGAATCCCTTGAGGCTTTTGTCCAGACCGTTGCAAGCGGCTCTTTCTCTGCCGCTGCCCGCGCGCTGGCAAAAAGCCAGTCCACCATCAGCGCTGCCATTGCTAACCTGGAAATTGATTTAGGTTTTACGCTGTTTGACCGTCGCGGCCGTCAGCCGGTGCTGACGCCGCAGGGTGAGCGCGCGCTGGCTCAGGTGCAGCAGATTCTGGCCGCCAGTCAGCGGCTGGATGAGCTGGCGCTGCGCCTGTCGCAGGGCGTAGAGCCGCGCCTGAGTCTGGCTATTTCCGATTTCTGGCAGGCCGACCACCATGAACATCTGCTGACGCGGTTTGATGCCCGCTATCCCGACATCGACTTTGAATGCATGATCGCAGAGGATGAGGATGTGCTGGATCTGCTGCAGGCGGGGCGGGTGCATCTGGGCGTGGTTCGCACACAGCCCGTGCTGCCGCCCGATCTGGCGGTGGCCCGGCTGCAGGTGGAGGCGCAGATGGCAATTTTCCTGCATCAGGACCACGCGCTGGCGCAGCAGGATCAGGTAAGTGAAGCGCAGCTCAGCGCGCTGCGGCAGCTGCGGCTGAACACCTGGGTACAGACGCGCGGACCGCTGCCGGCGGCGGGGCGAACCTGGTCAGCGCCGACGTATCTGCTGCTGCTGGAGATGGCGGAGCAGGGGTTTGGCTGGAGCGTGCTGCCGCGCTGGCTGGTGGAGCAGTTTGGCCATCAGGTTCTGAAAGAGCTTTGCGTTCCCGGCTGGCCGCAGCATATCGCAGTGGATGTGGTCTGGTCGCGGCGTAATCCGCCCGGCCCGGCCGGGCGCTGGATGATCGATCAGCTTTGCGCGCAGCAGCCCGATTAATCGCCGCGTGCCACGTCAGCCAGGGTGGCATTCAGCAGCCGCGCCAGATCCTGCGCGGCCAGTTCAATGTCGAGACCGCGTTTGCCGCCGGAGATAAAAATCGTGTCAAACGCTGATGCCTGCCGGTCGATCACCGTCGGCAGGCGTTTTTTCTGGCCCAGCGGACTGATGCCGCCCAGCAGGTAGCCGGTGACGCGCTGCGCCAGCTGCGGATCGGCCATCTCTGCTCGCTTTGCGCCCAGCGCTTTTGCCACTTTTTTTAGATCAAGCTGGGACGCAACCGGCGTAACCGCCACTGCCAGCGCTTTCGCATCACCGTTCAGCGCTACCAGCAGCGTTTTAAACACCTGCCGCGCATCAAGATTGAGCTTGCGCACCGCTTCATCGCCGAAGTTCGTTTCATGACTGTCATGCTCATAGGGGTGCAGCGTAAACGCCACGCCATTTTTTTCCAGAAGTTTGACTGCAGGGGTCATCGTTAATCCTTACGACAAAAATTCTTCTCAAAGATTGCAGTAATAACAGTGGCGAAAATCTGAACTTTGCGCGAGAATTATCCCGCGCCACTTACCCTGGCGATAACCAAAATCATAAACAAATTCCTCTTTGACAGGTCGATAGTGATATCGGCCTTCTTTTTTTATCTTATCCTTCTGCCAGGCCTGTGCGGCCAGGCGTCTGGCTACGTCTGCTTCTGTTTCAGCAAACCGGGCAGATTATCATCGCCATAAAGATGAAGTGCGCCAACGGCAACCAGATAGCGACCGGATGGCAGCGCCAGCAGCTGTTCACGCCATTGCTGATTACGGTTGCGCATCAGCGTATCGCTCAGCTCACCGCCAAACGTGGCGGGCAGCGACACCGGCTGCTGCGCGGGGGGCGCTTCAAGCCACCAGCTGATCATCGTCTGCAGCAGGCGTGCATTAGTATGCCAGTGCTCAAGCGTGTCCACCAGCAGCGCCCGGCCCTCCTGCGGCAGGGATTTCAGCAGCGCGATCTGCGTCTCCGGCCCCTCCAGCTCAATGACCGGCTTGTCTGCGGCCTTTGCTGCCTGCAGCAGCTGATAATCGATACCATACTCCGGACGCAGTCCGAGCCGCTGCGCCTGGTGCGCCTGCAGCATCAGCGCTATCTGCCAGCAGGGCAGGGTATCAAACAGCGTACTCTCCAGCCCCAAATCCCTGCACAGCGTCTGCAGCCGCGTCAGCGTGGCGCTATCCAGCCGGGTGTGCAGCGGCGGTAAATCTGCTGTATCGGCAAAGGGAGAGCCGCCACGCGTGATATCCGCTTCCACAATCAGCGCATCCGCTTTCTGCAGCTGGCGCAAGAGCCCGGCCGGCAGAGGCTGCATGTTGCGCGTCCCCATATGAATACTGCCGGTCAGATGCAGCTGCCGGTCGCCCAGGCGCATATCCATTGCCGGCCAGCGGTAGGCAGACGGAAAAAGCGCGGCGATCCGCTGCCAGAGACGTTGCCAGATAGGGCTGTTCATGTCCGCTCCTGTTAGGGTAAAACGCCCATGCTAGCGATTTATGCCGGCTAAAAACAGCGCGCTGGCTGCTATTGCCGCCCGGGCGGAGTAAAACGCAGCAGGCGGTTTGCATTGCTGACCACGGTGATAGAAGAGAGGGCCATCGCTGCCCCTGCGACGATCGGACTCAGCAGCAGGCCGGTAAAGGGATAGAGCACGCCCGCTGCAATCGGAATGCCCAGGCTGTTATACACAAATGCGCCCAGCAGATTCTGACGCATATTACGCAGCGTGGCCTGTGAAATAGCCAGTGCATCCGCCACACCGTGCAGGTCGTTACGCATCAGCGTCAGCGCCGCGGTTTCTACCGCGACATCGCTGCCGTTGCCCATTGCAATACCGGTATCCGCCTGTGCTAACGCCGGCGCATCGTTAATGCCGTCACCTACCATCATGACCCGGCATCCCTGCTGCTGCAGGCGGCTTATGGCTTCTGCCTTGCCCTCTGGCAGCACGCCGGCGATCACTTCATCAATTCCCGCTTCAGCGGCGATTGCGCTGGCGGTGGCCTGATGATCGCCCGTCAGCATCACCAGCCGGTAGCCAGCCTGATGCAGACGCTGCAGCACAGCTTTGCTCTCTGGTCGCAGGTTATCGCGCAGCGCGAGCAGGCCCAGCAGCTGGTGCGCATCGGCCAGCAGCACCGGCGTGGCACCCGTTGCAGCGATGCGTGCGATATCCGCCCGCGCGGCGTCATAGTTAATCTGCTGCTCATCGAGCAGGGTCGTATTGCCCAGCAGCAGAGTCTGGCCTGCTACCTGCGCGCTCACGCCCCTGCCGCGCAGCGTCCGGAAGCGGGTGATCTCTGCGGCCGGCGGCTGCGGCGCGGCAGCGAGGATCGCACTGGCCAGCGGATGCGTGGATCCCTGCTCCAGCTCTGCTGCCGCCTGCAGGATCTGCTGTTGATCCCAGTCTGCATAGCGGCAGATCTCGCCGATCTGCGGCGATCCCAGCGTCAGCGTACCGGTTTTATCAAATACCACCGTATCGGTTTCGCTGGCGTGCTGCAGCGCGTCAGCATCGCGCACCAGAATACCCAGTTCTGCCGCCCGGCCGGTACCGGCGATAACCGACATTGGCGTGGCCAGTCCCAGCGCACAGGGACAGGCGATAATCAGGACGGTGGTAATAATTACCAGCGCATAGGCGAGCTGCGGTTGCGGCCCGACCAGATACCAGGTCAGCCCGCTCAGCAGCGCAATTGCCACGACGACCGGTACAAAGACGGCAGAGATGCGATCGGCGAGGCGACCTATCTCCGGTTTGCTGCTTTGTGCCTGACGTACCAGATTGATAATACGCGCCAGCGTCGTGTGACTGCCGGTGGCGCTGGCCACAAAGCGCAGCGTGCCATCCTGCACCACAGTGCCGGCATAAACCTTACTGCCAGGCGCTTTCTCCTGCGGCACGGCTTCGCCGGTCAGCATCGCTTCATCGCACCAGGCTTCACCCTGCGTGACGTCGCCGTCCACCGGCACCCGATCGCCGGTGACCAGTTTCAGGGTCATACCGGCGGTGACGGCGCTCAGCGGCAGCTGCTGCTCACCCTGGTCGGTAACCACGCACGCCTGAGCCGGAGTCAGATCCAGCAGCCGCTCCAGCGCCCGCGAGGCGCGCTGACGGGCACGCTGCTCCAGCGCGTGCCCAAGGTTAATCAGACCGATGATCATCACGCTGGCTTCAAAATAGAGATGGCGTGCCTGCACCGGAAAAAATTCCGGCCACAGCGCCACGCTCATGGAGTAGAGCCAGGCGGCGCCGGTGCCGAGCGCCACCAGCGTATCCATAGTGGCCGTGGCAAATCGCAGGCTGCGCCAGGCGCTGCGGTAAAAGTGGCCACCGGCAATGATCATTACCAGCAGCGTAACGGCACCCAGCGTACGCCACAGCGTCTGATTCGCTGGCGTCAGCATCATGTGATCGCCTGCCATCCCCCAGAACATCATCGGAATGCCAAGCCCCAGCGCCAGCGCCGACTGCCAGCTGAAGCGGCGCATCGCCTGACGCGCGCTCGCCTGCTGACGCTCGCGCCGGCGCTGTTCATCTTCAATCACTTCAGCGCTGTAGCCTGCCTTGTCTACGGCGGCAATCAGCGCCGGTGCGTTAACCTCACCCAGCACCAGCGCGCTGCGTTCGCCGAGGTTAACGCGCGCTTCGGTGACACCGGGTACCGCGCGCAGCGCGTTCTCTACCCGGCTGACGCAGCTGGCGCAGCTCATGCCTGCTATCAGCAGATGCTGTACCGGCAGCGCCGTTTCTGCCGGCTGAGAGGCCGTTGTCAGCGCCTCCGGCGGCGGCTCCTGAGCTGTCAACGGATCAGACTTTGGGGAGGTAGCCTCAGGCTGCAGCGTGGCGTGGTAGCCAGCCTGCTCCACAGTGGCGATCAGATCGCTGGCGCTGGCAGCGCCGGTCACGCGCGCTTGCTGTTGCGTGACCTCCGCCTGCTCCACGTCGCTGCGCTGTTCCAGCGCCTCTTTAACCCGTTTGACGCAGTGGCCGCAGGAAAGCCCCTCCAGCGCGAGTGTTTGTATATCTGACATCATGGTCTCCTTAATGAACAGAGTTGACCGGCTGCACCGGTTGCAGTAGTTATAAGCGTAAACCTTCCATTCGGGGGAAGGTCAAGGAGCCAGCATGAATATCAGCGACGTCGCCAGAAAAACCGGGCTGACCAGTAAAGCGATCCGCTTTTATGAAGAGAAAGGGATCGTGACACCGCCGCTGCGTAGCGAAAATGGCTACCGGCATTATGACGAACGCCATCTGGAAGAGCTGCACCTGCTGCGCCAGGCGCGCCAGGTTGGCTTTACGCTGGATGAGTGCCGCGAGCTGGTGGCCCTGTTCAACGATCCTGCGCGGCACAGCGCGGATGTCAAAGCGCGCACGCTGCAGAAGGCTGATGAAATTGCGGCACATATTGAAGAGCTGCACGCCATGCGGGCGCGCCTGCTGTCGCTGGCAGAGGCGTGTCCCGGCGATGAGGGCGCCGAGTGCCCGATAATTGATCAGCTGGCGGGCTGCTGCGGTCACACCGGTGGCAAGCGCGGCTGAATCAGCAGCGTGATCCCTTCAACCGCCGTGACGGTCACCCGCGTGCCCGCTGGCAAATCGTCTGCTGCCTGCACGCGCCAGCTGCTGTCACCAATCTGTACATGGCCGATACCACTTTTAAGCGGTGCCTCCAGCGTTAGCTGCCGGCCAATCAGCTCTTTACCGCGCTGGTTCAGCGTGTTTGGCTGCTGCTGCCCAGCCTGATGTCGCATCCAGCCATACCAGCCCAGCGCGCTCAATAGGGTCAGCGCGGCAAACAGTAGCCCCTGGCCAGCCCAGGAGAAAGGCCACAGCCACTCGGCCAGCCCTACCAGCAGCGCCGCCATACCACACCAGAGCAGATAGCCGCTGGTGCCCAGCATTTCGGCTGCCAGCAGCAGCCCGCCAAGCGTCAGCCAGAACCAGTGTGGATGGGCAATCAGCTCCATCAGCATCACGGTGCCTGCTCCTGACGACGCTCTTTCAGCAGTTCACTGATGCCCGCTACCGAGCCGATCAGGCTGCTGGCATCAAGCGGCATCATCACGACTTTGCTGTTGCCGGCTTCGCCGATTTTCTGCAGCGCATCAGTATATTTCTGTGCCACAAAGTAGTTAATCGCCTGGATATTACCGGCGGCGATCGCGTCAGACACCATGCGCGTGGCGTTCGCTTCCGCCTCTGCCTGCCGCTCACGCGCCTCGGCCTGTAAAAAGGCAGAAGTGCGCTCACCCTCTGCTTTCAGGATCTGTGACTGCTTGTCACCTTCAGCACGCAGTATGGCAGCCTGACGTACGCCTTCAGCAGCCAGAATATCGGCGCGCTTGGTACGTTCAGCTTTCATTTGTGCATTCATGGCGGCAATCAGCTCCTGCGGTGGCCGCACATCACGGATCTCAATGCGGGTGATTTTTACGCCCCAGGGGTTCGTGGCTTCATCAACGATATGCAGCAGGCGGGTATTGATATTGTCACGCTGCGACAGCATCTCATCGAGCTCCATGCCGCCAAGGACCGTGCGAATATTAGTCATCGTGAGATTAATGATCGCCAGCTCCAGATTACTGACCTCATAGGCGGCACGCGCCGGATCCACAACCTGAATAAAACAGACAGCATCAATGGTGACGTTGGCGTTGTCTTTGGAGATGATCTCCTGTGAGGGGATATCGAGCACCTGCTCCATCATATTGATGCGGCGGCCCACGCGATCCATAAACGGCACCACCAGATTAAGGCCCGGCGACAGCGTACGGGTGTAGCGTCCGAAACGCTCTACCGTCCACTGATAGCCCTGCGGAACAATCTTGATACCGGCCCACACCAGCACCAGCACCAGCACGATGAGAACAGGAATAGCGGTCAGCATATAACCTCCTGACTGTCAGATAACCGGGCCGAGTCGCTTCGGCCCGTCTGCGTACCCGTCAGTAGAGCAGCGAATAGAGCTGGCGGCGATAGCGCGAGGCGAGGGCGTCGCCGGTGCCGAGCGCGGCCAGGATCTCCTGGAACATTTTACGCACTTCACCGTCACCGGCAGCGAGATCGCTTTTCAGAAAGCCCAGCAGCAGCTCCAGCGCCTCTTCATTACGGCCTACCTGATGCAGCTGTAATGCAAGTTTAGCAGCGAGGGCAGCGTTCTGCGGCTCGGCGTTCAGCTGCTCCTGCAGCAGCTGAATTTCAGGCGTATCCGCCGCCTGCTTCAACAGGTCGATCTGCGAAATCAGGCTCTGATAGCGTGTATCCTGATCCTGCAGCGGCACCACATCCAGCACCGCTTCAGCTTCATCGCTGCGGTTCAGGGTGATCAGCACTTCTGCCAGCAGAAAGCCAATCTCACTGTTTTTATTACTCAGCTGCCAGGCATCTTTCAGCAGCGGCAGTGCTTCCAGCGGCTTGTTCTGCTGCATCAGCTCCATGGCCTGCTGCGCTTTCAGCTCCTCTTCGCGCGGCAAAACTTTTTCCAGCAGCGCGCGGATCGCCTCTTCCGGCTGCGGACCCTGAAAACCATCTACCGGCTGTCCGTTCTGGAACAGATAAACCGTGGGCAGCGAGCGCAGGCCGAACTGAGATGCCACCACTGGCTCATTGTCGCAGTCAAGCTTTGCCAGCAGGAACTGGCCGGCATACTCCTGTGCCAGACGCTCCAGCACCGGGGTCAGCTGCAGGCAGTGCTGACTGCGTTCAGACCAGAAATAGAACAGAACCGGCAGCTGCATGGATTGCTCCAGCGTCTGCTGCAGATTGGACTCATTGATATCGGTGATCAAAGCGTGTGACATGAAAAACGCTCCTGGCAGAAAGTGTTTAGAGAATATGGGGATAAAGTGGCCCGCTTCAAGCGCTGGCTGATGTTACCGCTCAGTTGCTGCGCAAAATGCGATCCAGCATCCAGCCTGGCAGCAGCCGTTTCAGAAAACTCATGCCCCAGGCCACCAGCGTCACCGGATAGCGCAGCCGCGGGTGACGGCTCTCCAGCGCATGGCGCAGTTTGGGTAAAATCGCCTCCGGCGGCAGGGTAAAGCGTGCGGCGATACCGGGATTCTGCACCGGCTTCTCCTGTTCACCCTGCTGCACGTTATCGGTGAAGCGCGTGGCGATAGGTCCCGGCTCTATCAGGCTGACGCGCACGCCGCTGGCGCGCACCTCCATACGCAGCGCATCGCTCCACGCTTCCAGCGCCCACTTACTGGCGGCATAGGCGCCACGCCCCGGGGTGGAGATCAGTCCCAGCACCGAGCTGGTATTGATAATGCGGCCGTCGCCGCTGTTCTGCAGCGCCGGCAGCAGCCGCATCGTCAGCTGATGGGTGCCAAACAGATTGGTGGAGAACTGCTTCTCAAGCTGCTGGCGGCTGACGCTGCTCAGCGGCCCGTACTGGCCAAATCCGCCATTATTAAATAGCCCGTGCAGGCAATGCCCGGTGAGTGCCAGCACCTGTTCTGCCGCGGCATCCACACTTGCGGCATCATCAAGGTCGAGCCGGATGCCGGTATACCCCAGTGCTGTCATCCGCGCGACATCTTCCGCACGGCGGCAGGCGGCAAGCACGTGATAGCCGCGCGCCTGCAAATCGCTGGCAGCTGCCAGCCCGATACCGCTGGAGCAGCCGGTGATCAAAACCGATTTTTGCATTTCTTTACCTGTAAAATCGCACGGCTCAGCGTGCGTCATGCTTAACTAGCGGAGCCAGCGCGTCAGCCATTATGCGGGCAATGAACGGCTGCGCATCCGGATTGGGATGAATACCATCCTGCTGCATCCACTCCGGCTTCAGATAGACCTGCTCCATAAAAAAGGGCACCAGCGGCAGGCTATACTCTTCCGCCAGACGCGGATAGATGGCGCTGAACGCGTCAGTGTATCGTCGTCCATAATTAGCGGGCAGCCGGATCTGCATCAGCAGCGGCTGCGCGTCAGCGGCTTTTACCGCACTGATAATCGCACGCAGATCCTGCGCGATAGCCTGCGGCGGAAAACCGCGTAAACCATCATTACCGCCCAGTTCGATTAACACCCAGCGCGGCTGATGCTGTTTTAATAGTGCAGGCAGCCGGGCCAGACCCTGCCCGGCGGTATCACCGCTGATGCTGGCGTTCACGACTTTTGGCTGCTGCTGCCAGCGCGTGCTGAGCAGGGCAGGCCAGGCGGCGCTGGCAGACATCCGATAGCCGGCGCTCAGGCTGTCGCCTAATACCATCAGGGTATCGGCCGCAGCAATGCGCGATACCAGCAGCAGCACCATACACAGGAAGGGATAATGCCAGCGGAAAACATTGTTGCGGTTCATCATCTTACTAAGTCCGTCGGTCAGGGTGAGCATCAGCTCTCAATCCTTACCGGAGTTGAGCTGGTTGTCAAACCAGCCGAGACGCTCGCGCTGATTGGCGAATCGGGATCGGGGAAGTCGACGCTGCTGGGGATCCTTGCCGGGCTGGATGATGGCAGCAGCGGCGAGGTACACCTTCTGGGGCAGCCGCTGCACCGCATGAACGAAGAGCAGCGCGCGGCGCTGCGCGCCCGTGAAGTCGGTTTTGTGTTTCAGTCATTTATGCTGGTGCCCACGCTGAACGCGCTGGAGAACGTACAGCTGCCGGCGCTGCTGCGCGGTGAAAGCGACCGCGACAGCCGTGCACAGGCCAGCGAACTGCTGGCACAGCTCGGCCTGAAAGCACGCCTGCATCATCTGCCGGCGCAGCTCTCAGGGGGCGAACAGCAGCGGGTGGCGCTGGCACGCGCGTTTAGCGGGCGTCCCGGCCTGCTGTTTGCGGATGAACCCACCGGTAATCTGGATCGTCAGACCGGAGAGCGCATTGCCGATTTACTGTTCTCGCTCAACCGTGATTACGCCACGACGCTGATCCTGGTTACTCACGATGAGCAGCTGGCAGCGCGCTGCGATCGGCGGCTGCGGCTGCGTGACGGCAAGCTGTGGGAGGAAGCATGATCTGGCGCTGGTTCTGGCGCGAATGGCGCTCGCCTTCGCTGCTGATCGTCTGGCTGGCGCTGACGCTGGCGGTGGCCTGCGTGCTGGCGCTGGGATCCATCAGCGATCGCATGGAGAAAGGACTCAGCCAGCAGAGCCGCGATTTTATGGCGGGCGATCGTACGCTGCGCAGCAGCCGGCCGGTGCCGGAAGCCTGGCTGACACAGGCGCGTGAGGAGGGGTTAGCGATCAGTCGTCAGCTCAGCTTCACCACCATGACCTTTGCGAAGGAGACGCCGCAGCTGGCAGATGTCAAAGCGGTGGATGACGCCTATCCGATGTTTGGTACGCTGCAGACTGAGCCCCCGGGCCTGCGTCCGGTTGCGGGCAGCGTGCTGGTCGCACCGCGTTTGCTGGCGCTGCTGGATCTGCGCGTCGGCGAGCCGATAGAGGTCGGCGACGCCACGCTGCGTATTGCCGGTACGGTAATTCAGGAGCCGGACAGCGGGTTTAATCCCTTCCAGACGGCGCCTCGTCTGTTAATGAACCTTGCCGATGTTGAGAAAACCGGTGCCATTCAGCCCGGCAGCCGCCTGAGCTGGCGCTATAAGTTTTCCGGCGATGCGGCCCCGCTGGCGCGCTACGATCGCTGGATTGAACCACGCCTTAAAGCGGGCGAACGCTGGATAAGTACGGAAAATTCAGAGGATGCGCTGGGCCGCTCCATGCAGCGTGCGCAGCAGTTTCTGCTGCTCTCAGCGTTGCTGACGCTGCTGCTGGCCATCGCGGCCGTGGCGGTAGCGATGAGCCACTACTGTCGCAGCCGTTACGATCTGGTGGCGGTGCTGAAAACGCTGGGGGCCACGCGGCGTGCGCTGCAGCGGCTGATTATCGGCCAGTGGCTGGCGGTGTTGCTGTTAGCGGGCATAACCGGCAGCGCGCTGGGGCAGGGGATCGAACTGCTGCTGCTTACTATGCTGAAGCCGGTGCTGCCTGCGTCACTGCCAGCCGCCAGCCTCTGGCCATGGTTCTGGGCGCTGGGCACCCTGTTTGTTATCTCCCTGCTGGTGGGGCTGCGTCCTTATCGTCTGCTGATGGCTACCCAGCCGCTGCGCGTACTGCGACGTGATGCGGTGGCGCGCGTCTGGCCGCTGCGCCTCTATCTGCCGGTAATGGCGCTGGTGGTGGTTGCATTGCTGGCACTGCTGCTGGGGGGGAGCAAAATGCTCTGGGCGCTGCTCACCGGCGTGCTGCTGCTGGCGCTGCTGCTCGCTGTGCTGGGCTGGGGTACGCTACTGCTGCTGCGCCGGCTGGTGGTGCGTAACCTGGCGCTGCGGCTGGCGATTAATCGTCTGCTGCGACAGCCGGCAATGACGCTGAGCCAGCTGGCCGCGTTCTCGCTCTCTTTTATGCTGCTGGCGCTGCTGCTGGTTATGCGCGGCGATCTGCTCGATCGCTGGCAGCAGCAGCTGCCGCCGGATGCGCCAAACTATTTTCTGCTGAATATTACGCAGGCGCAGGTGCCGCAGGTGCGCGATTTTTTGCAGCAGCATCAGATCAAACCGGAAACCTTTTATCCCGTGGTGCGCGCGCGTCTGGTTGAACTGAACGGCAAAGCGGCCGATCCCCGTCATGATAATGCGCTGAACCGCGAACTCAATCTGACCTGGCAGGCGCAGCGGCCGGATCATAACCCGCTGCTGGCCGGCAGCTGGCCCCCGCGGGCAGGGGAAGTTTCGATTGAAGCGGAGCTGGCGCAGCGACTGGGCGTTAAGCCAGGTGATATGCTGACTTTCAGCGGTGATACCCAGCAGTTCAGCGCACGCATCAGCAGTCTGCGTAAGGTGGACTGGGAGAGTCTGCGGCCCAACTTCTTCTTTATCTTTCCACCCGGTGCGCTGGATCAGCAGCCGCAGACCTGGCTGACCAGCTTTCGCATAGCGAACAACCCGGCGCTGCTGGCGCAGCTGAACCGGACGTTTCCGACGCTGAGCCTGCTCGATATTGGCAGCATCATGAAACAGATTGGCCAGGTGCTGGCGCAGGTGAGCCAGGCGCTGGAAATCATGGTGGTGCTGGTGACGCTATGTGGTGTCCTGCTGCTGCTGGCGCAGATCCAGATTGGCATGCGTCAGCGCCGTCAGGAGCTGGTGGTCTATCGCACGCTGGGGGCGAGCAGGCGGCTGCTGCGCGGCACGCTGTGGTGTGAGTTTGCTCTGCTTGGGGTGGTCTCCGGAATAGCGGCTGCGCTGGGTGCAGAGGCCGCGCTATGGGCGCTGCAGCGTAAAATCTTTGATTTTCCCTGGCAGCCCGACTGGACGCTGTGGTTTGCGCTACCGCTGTGCGGAGCGCTTCTGCTGTCGCTGTGCGGCGGCTGGCTGGGGGTGCAACTGCTGAAAGGAAAAGCGCTGTTCCGGCGCTTTGACGCGGCATAACCGGGGGCCCTCAGGCTGAGGGACCCCGTCAGCAAATCAGAGCTTCGCCTGCGCCCAGGCGAGGCCCGAGGCATATTCCGGCGGCAGCAGCGGCTGCAGCGCGTGCAGGGCAGCGGCAAGACGTGACGGCTCGCTGTCGGTGAGGTTCAGGTGTCCCACCTTGCGGCCGGGGCGTACCGCTTTGCCATACCAGTGCAGGTGCACCAGCGGCTGCGTCAGCCAGGCATGATTTACGTCGCTGCCGATCAGGTTCACCATCACTGACGGTGCAAATACCGCCGGCAGCGGCAGCGGCAGGCCGAGGATGGCGCGCAGATGCAGCTCAAACTGGCTGATGGACGCGCCGTTCTGCGTCCAGTGGCCGCTGTTGTGGACGCGCGGCGCCAGCTCATTAATCAGCAGCCCCTGCGGCGTGATAAAGCACTCCATCGCCATGACGCCCACGTAATCCAGCGCCTGCATAATGGCGCTGAGCATGGTTTCCGCCTGCTGCTGCTGCGTGGCGTCAGCCTGCGGAAACGCCACACTGGTGCGCAGAATGCCCTCTTCGTGCAGGTTATGCGTCAGCGGGTAGAACACCATGCTGCCATCCTGACCGCGCGCGCCTACCAGCGATACTTCACCGCTGAAATGAATGCCCTGTTCGACAATGCATTCGCCGTAGCACTCAGCGGGTAAGGTCGCTGTTTCACCCGCCCGCAGCCGCCACTGGCCGCGGCCGTCATAACCGCCGGTGCGGCGTTTGACAATCGCCAGTTCGCCCAGCTTCTCAAACACCGCCGGCCACTCATCAGGCGCGGCCAGCAGCTGCCACGGTGCGGTAGCCAGACCAAGCTCATCCAGCAGCTGCTTCTGCGTCAGACGATCGGCAAGACGCGGGAAGATATCGCGATTCACAAACGCGGGGTGGCGGGCAAGCTCGCGCGTCAGGGCGGTTTCCGGCCAGCGTTCAATCTCGGCGGTGATCACGCTCTCTGCAATGGGCAACGAGGCGGGCTCCGCATCCAGTCCCACCGGGTAGACCGCAATACCCAGCGGCTCAGCCGCCTGGCGCAGCATACGGCCCAGCTGACCGTTACCCAGTACGCATACCGGCTTCATGACTGACTCCGCGGATCCGGATTCTCCAGCACCTCATCGGTCTGCGCCTGGCGCCACGCGCTAAGACGCGACGCCAGTGCCGCATCGTGGGTGGCCAGGATCTGTGCGGCCAGCAGCGCCGCGTTGGCTGCGCCCGCTTTACCAATGGCCAGCGTCCCCACCGGAATGCCGCGCGGCATCTGAACAATCGAGTAGAGGCTGTCAACACCGCTCAGCGCGGCGCTCTGCACCGGTACGCCCAGCACCGGCACCAGCGTTTTTGCTGCGATCATGCCGGGCAGATGCGCAGCACCGCCGGCGCCCGCAATGATCACCTGGTAGCCCTGTGCGGCGGCACCTTCAGCAAAACTGAACAGCTTGTCCGGGGTGCGGTGGGCAGAAACCACCTCCACGTGAAAGGGAACGTCCAGGCTGTTGAGAATTTCCTCGGCGAACTGCATGGTAGCCCAGTCACTTCTGGAACCCATGACGATGGCGATACGGGCCGGGGCGGCGGTGGATGACATGCGGTCAACTCCTGTGAATAGACAGACGAACCTGGCCGGTGAGGCAGGTAAGAAGGGCACAGAGAATAGCATGAGATAGCAGCAAGGAAAACGGTTGCGCGGCCAGAAAACGGGCAATTGCACCCGCGCAATCAGAAGGGGAAAGCGATCAGTTTTACGCCGCTGGCGTCAAGCTGGATCATGGAACCTGCATCGTGCCACGCCCCAAGGACAGCGCGCTGCGCGGGAAGGCCATTCAGAGAGAGCGTATGAATTTCCGGCCGGTGCGTATGGCCGTGGATCAGCAGCGGGGCCTGCTGGCGCTGCATGGCTGCCGCCACCGCCTGCGGGTTCACATCCATAATGGACTGCGATTTATGCTGGTTCGCCTGCTGGCTGCCGGCGCGCATTCTGGCCGCGATGCGCAACCGCAGACGCAGTGGCAGCGCCAGAAACAGCCGCTGCAGCCAGCGCTGGTGCACCTTTGCGCGAAAACGCTGATAGCCAGCATCGTCGGTGCAGAGCGTGTCACCGTGCATAATCAGCACGCGCTGACCATACAGCTCCAGCACCTGCTCCTCTGGCAGTAGCGTCATGCCGCTGGCCTGGGCAAAGCGTTTGCCCAGCAGAAAATCGCGGTTGCCGTGAATAAAAAACACCGGCACCGGCAGCGCGTGCAGGGCAGCGGCGATCTGCTGATGCAGCGGATTGGGATCGTCATCGCCAATCCAGGCTTCAAACAGATCGCCCAGGATGTAAAGCGCCTCGCACTCACGCGCTTCACCCTGCAAAAAATGCAGAAAACCGGCAGTAATTGCCGGTTCTTCCTGACACAGATGCAGATCTGCGATAAACAGCGTGCGCGACATTACTCGCTGACGGTCACTTTCTGGATGACAACGTCTTCGGTCGGCACGTCCTGATGCATACCGCTGCGGCCGGTTTTCACCGCTTTGATCTTCTCAACCACGTCCATGCCTTCAACCACTTCAGCAAACACGCAGTAGCCCCAGCCCTGCAGGCTTTCGTCACGGAAGTTCAGGAAGTCGTTGTCAGCAACGTTGATGAAGAACTGTGCGGTTGCCGAGTGCGGTGCCTGGGTACGCGCCATCGCCAGCGTGCCTTTGGTGTTTTTCAGGCCGTTGTTCGCTTCGTTGCGGATTTCAGCTTTAGTGGCTTTCTGCTTCATGCCCGGTTCGAAACCGCCGCCCTGAACCATAAAGCCATTGATGACACGGTGGAAAATAGTGTTGTCATAAAAACCTTCACGGCAGTAGTCCAGGAAGTTCTGTACGGTGGCCGGCGCTTTATCATCAAAGGTTTTGATTACGATATCGCCATGGTTCGTCTGGAAAGTGACCATTATATTCGTCCTGTGGAGGTTGTATTCAGTATCAGTTGCCGCGTTCGCATGCGGACGGGCATTTTGTCGACGCCTCTTATATCATAATTTCCCGGAACGCGTCAGCAAGGCAACGGCATCTGGTATCTCAGCGATGCACAAGTCAGAAAAATACGGCACAATATCAGGCTACCAAAGAAGGCGTCTCCCGCACACGATAAAAACGGAACCGTTCAATGCTAAAGATCTATAACACCCTGAGTCGACAGAAAGAGGAATTTAAACCTATTCATGCTGGTGAAATCGGCATGTACGTGTGTGGTATTACGGTTTACGACCTCTGTCATATCGGCCACGGGCGTACGTTTGTGGCATTTGACGTGGTGGCGCGCTACCTGCGCTATATTGGCTATCAGCTGAAGTATGTGCGTAATATCACTGATATTGATGACAAAATTATTCGCCGCGCTAACGAAAATGGCGAAACCATTGAGACGCTGACCAACCGCATGATTGCGGAGATGCACCAGGATTTTGCGGCACTGGGCATTCTGCCACCGGATCTGGAACCGCGTGCCACACGCCATATCGCGGAAATTATCGAGCTGGTGCAGCGGCTGATTGAGCGCGGTCACGCCTATGTGGCGGACAACGGCGATGTGATGTTTGACGTGCTGAGCGATACCGATTATGGCGCGCTGTCGCGTCAGGATCTGGAGCAGCTGCAGGCGGGCGCCCGTGTGGAAGTGGCAGACGTAAAACGCAACCCGATGGATTTCGTGCTGTGGAAGATGTCCAAAACCGATGAGCCATCGTGGGAATCGCCGTGGGGCAACGGCCGCCCTGGCTGGCACATTGAGTGCTCTGCCATGAACTGCAAGCAGCTTGGCAGCCACTTTGATATTCACGGCGGCGGCTCTGACCTGATGTTTCCGCATCACGAAAATGAAGTGGCGCAGTCCACCTGCGCGCACGACGGTCCCTATGTCAATTACTGGATGCACTCCGGGATGGTGATGGTTGACCGTGAGAAGATGTCGAAATCACTCGGCAACTTCTTCACCGTGCGCGATGTGCTGCAGCACTATGATGCTGAAACGGTACGTTACTTCCTGATGTCGGGGCACTATCGCAGCCAGCTTAACTACGGCGAAGATAACCTTAACCAGGCGCGCGCGGCGCTGGAGCGTCTTTACACCGCGCTGCGGCATACCGATACCGGCGCAGCGCCTGCCGGTGGCGAAGCGTTTGAAGCGCGTTTCCGGGCGGCGATGGATGATGACTTCAACACGCCGGAAGCCTATTCGGTACTGTTTGATATGGCGCGCGACGTGAACCGTCTGAAGAGCGAAGATAAAGCGGCGGCTGACGGCCTGGCGGCCAGACTGCGCGAGCTGGCGAATGTGCTGGGGATCCTGCAGCAGGATCCGGAGCTGTTCCTGCAGAGCGGAGCGCAGACGAATAATGACGAAGTGGCAGAGATTGAGCAGCTGATCAAAATGCGCAACGATGCGCGTCAGGCGAAAGACTGGGCGCAGGCGGATGTGGCGCGTGACCGGCTCAACGCGCTCGGCATTGTGCTGGAAGATGGTCCGCAGGGCACCACCTGGCGGCGCAAATAAGAAAAAAGGGCGAACCCGGGTTCGCCCTTTTTGTTATGCAACAACCGTGATGCGCTGACCGGCAAACTCTACCGTCTGTCCGGCGACGATTTTACAGCGCTTGCGCGTTTCAATTGCCCCGTTTACGCGTACTTCACCTTCATCAATCACCGCTTTGGCCTGCGCGCCGCTCTCTACCCAGCCTTCCAGCTTCAGCAGATCGCACAGATCAACGTGCTGATGTTTACCCAGTGAGAAACTCGCCATTATGCTTCCTCCACGTCGTGATACGCTTCGCACGCCAGCAGCGTGTTTTCAATTAAAGTCGCTACCGTCATCGGCCCGACCCCGCCCGGTACTGGCGTAATGTAAGAGGCCCGCTCAGCGGCAGCGGCAAAATCAACGTCGCCTACCACTTTGCCGCTCTCCAGCCGGTTGATGCCGACATCAATCACCACCGCGCCTGGTTTGATCCAGTCACCCGGAATAAAACCGGGCTTGCCCACGGCTACGACCAGCAGATCGGCATGCTCCACGTGATGGCGCAGATCGCGGGTGAAGCGGTGAGTAACGGTTGTGGTACAGCCCGCCAGCAGCAGCTCCATACTCATCGGGCGGCCAACGATGTTAGACGCCCCGACCACGACCGCGTTCAGGCCATAGGTATCGATGTTATAGCGCTCCAGCAGCGTGACGATACCGCGCGGCGTGCAGGGACGCAGCTTTGGCGCGCGCTGGCAGAGACGACCTACGTTATAGGGATGGAAACCATCCACATCTTTATCCGGCGTGATGCGCTCCAGCACCTTGACGTTGTCGATCCCGGCCGGCAGCGGCAGCTGCACCAGAATGCCGTCAATGGTCGGGTCACTGTTTAGCTCATCAATCAGCGCCAGCAGCTCGCTTTCACCGGTAGAGTCGGGCAGGTTGTAAGCACGGGAGACAAAGCCCACCTCTTCGCAGGCGCGACGTTTATGGGTGACGTAGATCTGCGAAGCAGGGTTTTCGCCTACCAGAATCACGGCCAGACCCGGCGCACGTTTACCCGCTGCCAGGCGCTGCTGCACTTTTTCCGCAACTTCGCTACGCACCTGCTGCGCAATCGTTTTACCGTCAATAATTTTTGCTGCCATCAGAGAGGAAATCCATCTGTAGAGAGTTAAATCGGGGATGGTGCCTATTCTGGCAGAAGCGTGGGCGGCTGTCAGTCACAGTTTCAGCAGCGCACGCGCTTTCCGGCTTTTTTCGTGGTGACGCGTGCCAGCCTGCATGCGTATGATATCTGCAGGACACTCTGGGAACGATGCAATGATCTGGATAATGCTTGCCACTCTGGCGGTAGTGTTTGTCGCTGGGTTTCAGCTGCTCACCGCCGGCTCACGTCACGCCGCCCAGCGGCTCAGTAAACGGCTGCAGCTGCCGTCGGTGCAGGTGGAATCCATGCTCTCTATGATGGGTAAAGAGGCGGCGAAAGAGTTCACCGACTACCTCAGCCGCGATAACGAAACGCATCTGCATAATGGCGCAGCGGTACTGCTGATCTGGCAGGTACTGATTGTTGACGGCAGCGAGGAGAACAGTCAGCGCTGGCATACCATCCTCAGCCGCGCCGGTTTTCCGGCACTCATCAGCCGCCAGCAGCTGCTGCTCGCGCTGGGTTTTCTGCGCCAGCTGGAGCCGGACAGCCAGGAGCTGCATGCGCGGCGTGAACAATTTAATGCACGTTTTACGCCGCAAGGGGTTGAGCTGGAAGGGGAATCCACCGGCACCAGTAATCTCGTGTCGCTCAGCGAATGGCGCAGGCGTCATTGACGCAAATTGGTTATTCCCGCAGCACTCCGCTGCACAGAAACGGCAAAAACGTTGACGTACCCGCTTCCCGACGTATAATCCGACCCAACTCCTCAGCGCCCTTAGCTCAGCTGGATAGAGCACCGGCCTTCTAAGCCGTAGGTCACAGGTTCGAATCCTGTAGGGCGCGCCAAGTCAAATCAAGCCGTTACGTCACTTCGCCAGCTTTCAGATTTTCAGTATGGGACAGATTTGGGACACGACTGCCAACAATCGCGTCAATTTGCCTCGCATGCTCTGTTAAATGGTCAGGCGCCAGGTGCGCATATCGCTATACCCTTTTTGTACTTTCCCATCCGCCCGGCCATTCTCATGCCCGATATCCACTGCCTTTTTGCAACAGGCAAACCGGGCCTGATAGCCGCTATCCGGCGCTTTCCGCCACTATTCTGAGTCAGCAGGCTGATGCGCTTTTGCCAGCGGCCTTTAATCGTCAGCCAGAGCAGCAGCCATAAAAAAACCGCCCGCAGGCGGTTTTTAGTCAGCTCAGCGCATAGCGCTACTCGCGCGTTTTGCCCTCTTCAATAAACTCTTCATCAATCTCTTCGGCGTTGTCGCGGTTATCGCGACCGGAGAGGAGATTCCAGCAGGCGATGAACAGAGCGGCAATCAGCGGGCCAATCACAAAGCCGTTGATGCCGTAGATTTCCATGCCGCCCAGCGTGGCGATCAGGATCATATAGTCCGGCATCTTGGTGTCTTTGCCCACCAGCAGCGGGCGCAGAATATTATCTACCAGGCCGACAATCACCACAAAGAAGCCGACCAGGAACAGACCTTTCCACAGCGCGCCGGTGGCAAAGAAAAAGATTGCTGCCGGCACCCAGACGATGGCAGATCCGACCGCCGGGATAAGGGACAGGAATGCCATCAGTGCGCCCCACAACAGGCTGCCGTCGATGTCAGTGATCCAGAAAGCAAAGCCGCCCAGTACACCCTGAACAATTGCCACCACCACGGTCCCTTTCACCGTCGCGCGCGACACCGCAGCAAACTTCATCAGCAGATGATGCTTCACATAGGTGGAGAGCGGCAGCGCTTCGAGGATCAGGCCCACCAGCCAGGCGCCATCTTTCAGCAGGAAGAACAGTAAATAGAGCATCACGCCAAAGCTCACGGTAAAGGTAAACGTGCCTTTACCAATCAGCAGCACGCTGCCCGCCATATACTGACCGCCTTTCAGCGCGAACTCAGAGAGCTTTTGCTGAATCTGGGTAGAGTTGTTGAGATCGTGGTCGGCCAGATAGCGCTGCGCCCAGCCCGGCAGGTGCTGCAGCAGCTCAGCAAACACCGTCGGGAACTGCGCTGAATTATTCTGCAGCTTGACGTAAACGGTATTGATCTCCACGACCAGCGATGAGGTGATGATCGCCAGCGGCGTAAACACAATCAGACAGATAATCAGCAGCGTGACAAAAGAGGCGAGCCCGTTACGATCGCCCATTTTGTGCCGCAGCAGCACTTTTAGCGGAGCAAAAATCACCGCCAGGATAGCCGCCCAGAGAATAGCGGAGAAATAAGGTGACAGCACATCAAAAAAGGCGATGGTGACAATCGCCAGGATAAGAATAAAGAAACCGATATTTAAGCCTTTAACACGCATTCCATAGCCTCGCAAATAAACGTAGCGAAAGAACTATAGAACGGCTGGCGCAGAATGTAATCTGTTTCACATGATTGAATGCAGTAACGGATAAAAATCTGTCCTGAGCCTGCGCTAAACCGGAGAACCCTATGCTGGAACTGCGACCTAACTGTGAGTGGTGCGATGCGGATTTACCGCCGGAAAGCACGGAGGCACGTATCTGCTCATTTGAATGCACATTCTGCGCAACCTGCGCTGAGCATGTTCTGCTGCAGCGCTGTCCGAACTGCAGCGGTGAACTGGTCCGCCGCCCGATACGGCCTGCCGCAGCGCTGGCGCGGCATCCGGCTTCTCAGCTGCGGCACATCCGGCAGCCGTAATTCTGGCGCGCGTTATCAGCCAGCAAACAGATAATTAATTATGCTGCTTATAATTTTACTGTGGGTGAAATCAGAGGGATGACAGGGCAGTTATTTTCCTGATCTCAGGCTAAAAAGGCCATTATTTTAATTTAATGTTTTCTCTGAGTTTTTAATTCTAATGCAGGCGTGAGGTCAGAGCACCGACCTTATTTAATAACACCGTTAACTGGCGAGCCAGCGTTAAGTAATATTCTTAAATTCGGTTAATTTTATTTATTATTTTAGTGATGAAGTGATATTCTGCGCGCGCAATGCTGGTGATGTGGCGTTGTGTGCTTCAGTTTTACCCTCTGATTTGCAGGGTTTCCCTGTTTCTGAATAGTGAAAAATTTTTATTTACCCGATCCCTGTGGTCGGGTTTTTTTATGTTTTTTTCTTTTATTGCTGCAGTGATGAAGAGCATGATGAAAAAAATAAAATGCCGATCGCTATTTCTCTTATGAGATGCAGCACACAGTTTCCTTGCCAGGTCAGGCGAAAGCCCTGGCGGCTCCCCACGGGAATGTCCATAAAAACCAGCCCGCACCCGGCCGGGAAGGGGATCACCGCGGACCGGATCGTAAGGACATTATTACAGTGACCGTTTTGCCTGGCAGGTACGTGAGTTCCGGGCCTTCATCGACAATAATTATGTGCTGGCAGCAGCGGAAACCGGCATTATCACCGCCCTCTTACTCTGCGGCGCGTTCAGGTAATCTCCCTCCGGAATGCACCATAACTCCCGCTCCGTTTCTGTTTTCATCCTTTGCCAGGCTATTCTGTGAGCTATCGCTAATACGCATATGCTAAGGAGCAGTGATGGCCGCAGTTAAAATGGTAGCAGTGGATATGGACGGCACCTTTCTGGATGACCGCAAGCAGTATGACCGGCCGCGCTTTATGGCCTGTTACCAAATGATGAAACAGCGTGGTATCCGGTTTGTCGTCGCCAGCGGCAATCAGTACTACCAGCTGAAATCCTTTTTTCCGGACATTGCCCATGAGATCGCGTTCGTCGCAGAGAATGGTGCGTGGATCCTTGACGGTGAAGAGGAACTTTTCTGCGGTGCGTTTAGCCCTGATGCAGTGCACGCCGTGCTGGATACGCTGCAGCAGGGTAACTATCCCGGCCTGCGTTTTCTTATCTGTGGTCGCAACAGCGCCTACTACTTTGCCGGTGCGGACGCGCAGTGGCTGCAGAAGATGCAGCATTACTGTCACCGCCTGCGGCCCATTGAGACGCTGGATGAGATTGCCGGTGACCGGCTGTTCAAATTTGCCCTGAACCTCTCTGATGAGTATGTACCGGTTCTGATGGCAGACATTGAGCGACTGCATCAGGGATCGGCTGCGGCCACCTCCAGCGGCCACGGTTCAGTGGATTTGATTGTGCCGGGACTCCACAAAGCCAACGGACTGCGTCTGCTGCAGCAGCGCTGGGGGATTGAGAGCAGTGAGGTGCTGGCATTCGGCGACGGCGGCAACGACCTGGAAATGCTGGCGCAGTCAGGATTCAGCTTTGCCATGCAGAACGCGCCGGAGCGGGTCAAAGCCGCGGCGCGCTATGGCGCCGCGGATAATAATCATGCTGGCGTACTGCAGGTCATAGAGCAGATGCTGGCGGGCGACGGCCCGTTCGCCTGAGCAGAGCGCGCGGGCAGGATTAAAGAACGCGCCACGCCTGAACAAGCATGTCGGTCAGCTGCGTACTGTCATAGGTTACCCAGCTGTTTTTACTGTTAGCGCGTGCGACAATCCAGTCCACCTCTGTGGCAGAGAGCGCGGGTCCCTCCTGCCAGAACGGGACAATAGCGTGTTGCTGCAGCCAGGCCTTCAGTGCCAGCGGGGCAGGGGCGGACGCCCCGGGCATCAGCTGCGCGGCAAACGTGGCCATCAGATGCTGATGCTCAGGGTGATCGCTCTCTGCCAGCAGCTCCAGAAACGGAAACAGCAGGCGGCCGCAGGCTTCACCATGGTGAATCGCTTTGATTGCCCCCAGCTCGCCAGCGATGCCATGGATTACTCCCAGCCCGGCGCTGCTCAGGCAGAGGCCACCCAGCCATGACGCCATCATAATGGCCTCGCGCGCCTCATCTCCCTGCTGGTCAGCACGGTTCAGGTGCGGCCAGGCCTGGAAAAAGAGTCGCAGCCCGCTGAGCGCCATCTGCTGAGTAAAAAAGTTACCTTTTTTTGACAGGTAGGCTTCGAACAGATGGGTAAAAGCGTCAATAGCGCAGGTGGCAAGGATCTTATCAGGCGTGCCGCGCAGCAGATCAGGATCAAGAATCGCGACAGGAGGAACAAAGTTCGGATGGCGCAGCGACGCTTTGATTTTGATCTGCTGCTGATCGGTGACAACAGCGTTCTGCGTGACTTCGCTGCCGGTGCCGGCAGTAGTCGGGATAGCAATCAGTGGCAGCGTATCACCCTGCACCGGTGTATCACCCACTTTCTCCAGATAGCGCGCCGTCGGCAAAGGATGTTGCACCATGGCGCAGAACGCTTTGGCCGCATCCAGAACGCTGCCACCGCCAATCGCCACCACCCGCGCAACCCGCCCGCGCCAGCGCGCGACCCAGACGTCAATCTCTTCCGGAGAGGCTTCGTGACTGACTATTTCATAGTCCTGAATAGCGTGTTGCAGCTCACCCTCCAGCTGACGCCACGTCTCGCTAGCGAGAAATGAGCGGCCGCAGAACAGCAGCGCAGGCTGCGGGTCCTCAGCCAGTAACGGCAGCAGACGGTGAATACTGCCGCGTCCGCACAGAGTTTGCTGGTTACTGTAAAGCGCAATCAGGTTCTCACTCACCTGTCTATCCTTTCAGATTGATTTCAGGCAGCCAGTGTAGCGAAAGCGCTGCAGACGCCGATATAAAGGCCGTTAGCTGAATGAGCAAAAGTTGATCGCCTTCGCAAAAACGAAATTCTGCCCGCTACTCTGATGTTACCGGCCTGATGTTACCCTTAACATGATACCGGTAACAGTATGACGCATTTTGCAACATCCGGCCGCATCTGGCCGATCCGATAGAACAACGCAACCCGCTGGCAACTGACGCCGCGCGTAAAAAAGTGGAGAAAAACCATGCCATTACTCTATGTGGCGATTGGCGTAGCGCTGCTGCTGCTGCTGATGATTCGCTTCAAACTTAACGGCTTTATCGCGCTGATTCTGGTGGCGCTGGCGGTGGGCATGATGCAGGGCATGCCGGTTAATAAAGTGATCGGCTCGATTAAAACCGGCGTGGGCGGAACGCTTGGCAGCCTGGCGCTGATTATGGGCTTTGGTGCCATGCTGGGTAAACTGCTGGCTGACTGTGGTGGCGCACAGCGTATTGCTACTACGCTGATTAAAAAATTTGGTGAGAAACATATCCAGTGGGCGCTGGTACTGACCGGTTTTACCGTCGGCTTTGCGCTGTTTTATGAGGTGGGTTTTGTGCTGATGCTGCCGCTGGTATTCAGCATCGCCGCATCAGCGCGCGTGCCGCTGCTTTACGTCGGTGTTCCCATGGCAGCAGCGCTATCAGTAACGCACGGTTTTCTGCCGCCGCATCCGGGCCCGACCGCAATCGCTACGCTATTTAACGCTGATATGGGCAAAACGCTGCTTTACGGCACGCTGCTGGGGATCCCTACCGTGATTCTGGCTGGCCCGGTGTATGCGCGTTTTCTGAAAGGCATCGATAAGCCGATTCCGGAAGGGCTGTGGAATCCAAAAACCTTTACAGAAGCAGAGATGCCAGGATTTGGCGTCAGCGTCTGGACTGCGCTGGTGCCGGTGATCCTGATGGCATTACGTGCGGTGGCTGAGATGCTGCTGCCGAAAGGACACGTGCTGCTGCCGTACGCAGAGTTCTTTGGCGACCCGATTATGGCAACGCTGATTGCTGTACTGATCGCTATTTTTACCTTTGGTCTGAATCGCGGACGCAGCATGGATGAGGTGATGGGCACGATCACCGACTCCATCAAGATCATTGCAATGATGCTGCTGATTATTGGCGGTGGCGGGGCGTTTAAACAGGTGCTGGTGGACAGCGGCGTGGACAAATATATCGCGGGCATGATGCATGCGACCAACCTGTCGCCGATTTTTATGGCCTGGTCGATTGCGGCGATCCTGCGTATTGCGCTGGGGTCAGCCACGGTTGCCGCGATTACGGCTGGCGGGATTGTTGCACCGCTGATCGTGACCAGTGGGGCCAGCCCTGAGCTTATGGTGATAGCGGTAGGCTCCGGCAGCGTGATTTTCTCGCACGTTAACGATCCGGGCTTCTGGCTGTTTAAAGAGTACTTTAATCTCACCATCGGTGAGACTATCCGATCGTGGTCAGCGCTGGAGACGATTATTTCCGTATGCGGTCTGGCAGGCTGTCTGCTGTTGTCTGCTGCGCTGTAATGCTTATAACGGGCCACAGAATTGTGGCCCGACAGCCTTAATGTGGCTGCTCAAAACCCGCTTTCACCATCTGCTCGCGCAGTGCGCGGGTAATTTCACGATTGCCCCCCGTTACCGGGTAGATGACATTATTCACCACATCATCCAGATAGTGCTCATCAAACTCCTGCATGGTCAGCTGTGTACCGCCTTCATCGTTAATAGCGATACTCCCTTTAATATGGCTGCCGACATCTTTAGCCTTCAGGCTATAACGTCCCATGCTGGTATTAATCGTGCTCATAATTTCTCCTCGTTTCGCTAACAGAGATAACCATTGAGGCCCGTTGCAGGCGCTTTAAGTTTAGCCTGTCGTTATCCGTAAAGAGCGCCAGCAGGGCCAGTTAATGACTGAGCTGCGACCCTGCTCGCAGAAATACCATGGGCTTATTTTCCTGACGGGTAAGCGAAACGCACGCCGGCAGCGCACGGTGAGTTCAGAATATTCAGCTATACTCAGCAGCGGATGCATAAATTTTCAAATTGAAGGAGCGAATAATGAAAATATTTCTGTGGATTATTGCGATTGTCTTTATTGTCGGGCTGTTGACTATTACGGGTGTATTCAAGCTGATTTTCTGACGTGTTCAGGCACCTGCGGGTGCCTGAAATTATTATCGCGCATAGCGTACAATGGGCTGCCGACCTGTCATTTCAGGCGGTTTAATATCTGCACTACTCAGCGGCTTCCTGCATACTGCACAGCGCGCGCCGTGATGACCTGCTGGCTCTGAAGTCTCACTCTGCTGGCACGTATAGTAGAACTTTTTACTGCCGCACTGGCTGCAACAAATCGTCACCCTTTCTCTCCCTGTTCCCTCGCAGAAAACAAGAAATATCTCAATCAGAGCCCGGGTTCAAATGATTAATTCTGTTTATATGTATAACAATGCGGCAAATTTAATCTACTCCATGATAAATAATGATTTTTTTCGTTTGGCTAATTGCTAAAAGTGCACTTTCTGTCACAGAAACCCTTTTTCTGTTTTGTTTAGCCAGGGTTTTAGCCATTGCGACGCTGAAAGGTACAATACGCCTCTTGCGTGTATGTCATTTCAGACTATATCTGAAAAGCGTTACCACTCTTTTTGGTAACTTCAGACGTAAAAACGCAGCAATCAGTTTTGCAGAGCAACTTACAGATGTTCTGCTTGCCATTACATTACGCAATAACAGGGTTTTATCTGTGAATCGACACGTTTTAGCAGCCATATCGGGCTGCGTGTTGACCATACTGGTCTCATTTTCTGCTTCAGCCGCTACGGCAGGCGCCGCGCTTAAAGCGGGATGGAATAGTTTCAGCGACAATGTTGCGCAGACCTGGTCTGCGCCACAGCATTATGATCTCTATGTACCGGCTATTACCTGGCACAACCGCTGGACATATGATGATGAGCACATCAAAAAGTATAACGAACGGCCGTGGGGCGCAGGGGGCGGCGTCTCGCGCTGGGATGACAAGGGCAACTGGCACGGGCTGTATGTCATGGCGTTTAAAGACTCCTTCAACAAGTGGGAACCTATTGCCGGCTATGGCTGGGAAGCGACGTGGCGTCCGCTGCAGGATCAGCATTTTCATCTGGGAGCGGGCTATACCGCTGGCTTTACTGCACGTGACAACTGGAAATATATTCCGGTACCGCTGGTACTGCCGCTGGCTTCCATAGGCTATGGGCCTGCTACCTTTCAAATGACTTACATTCCCGGTACTTATAATAATGGCAACGTCTATTTTGCCTGGCTCAGATTCCAGTTTTAAGCGAGCAGGTAAGTGCAAAAGTGTGATGCAGGAACAAAAATCCGATATTTATCACTTTTTCATCAATTCGGACTGGACAAATGCCACTGCAATTGCTGTACTAGATGACGACACAGTTTAGTGTCCATTTTTCATGTAAAGGTAATATAGATGTCCAAGATCAAAGGTAACGTTAAGTGGTTTAATGAGTCCAAAGGATTCGGTTTCATTACTCCAGAAGATGGCAGCAAAGATGTATTCGTACACTTCTCTGCTATCCAGAGCAACGGCTTCAAAACTCTGGCTGAAGGTCAGCGTGTAGAGTTTGAAATCACCGACGGCGCTAAAGGCCCATCTGCTGCTAACGTTACCGCTCTGTAAGTTAACAGTCAGAATTTTAAAAACCCGCCTGATGGCGGGTTTTTTTTATCCATTTTTCAGTTCTGCCACCAGGTGATCAGCCAGGCAGCAACCACTACTGCAGTAAAAGCCAGTGCCAGCATCTCTTCCGAAGAACGTGGGATCCAGTTTTTCATTTTACTCGCCTCAGATATGATTTTCTTCAGCATGCCAAAGCAAGATTAAGTCAGCCTTAAGCCCGGATGACAGAAATAGGGCATCGCTGCTTTTTGCTGGCTGTTTCACAAACCGGGGATGCAACAGAGTTTTAACCACTACCGCTTGCAGCTTTTCCTGTTCACAGGCTATATAACCACAGCCCAATACAAGGAGGAGCACGATGCATATACGAAAAGCGCGGCCTGATGACTGTTTCGCCCTGAGCGCGCTGCTGGCTGAGCTTGGCTATAGCGGCACTGAGCACGTTATTGAAGCGCGTCTGGCGCAGCTTTGTACTCATCCGGATGAGATCCTGCTGGTGGCGGAGCACGGGGCGCAGGTGCTGGGATTTTTGTCGCTGCATTTTATCCCGCAGCTGGCGCTGGCAGGGGATTTCGCCCGTATCAGCTATTTTTGCATTGCGGAAGGTGAACGCAGTAAAGGCAGCGGCCAGCAGCTGCTGTCCCACGCTGAGCAGCTGGCGCGGCAGCGAGGCTGCGATCGTATGGAGGTGCACTGTCACGCTTCGCGGCTTAAGGCCAATCAGTTTTACGCACGTGAAGGCTATGTGGAGTCACCGCGCTATCATATAAAAGATCTCTGTTAGCACAGCGGTACCGGAGGAGAAAAAATGAGAGCGGCAATGGGGCAGTTCGCCGTCAGTAGCGAGTGGCAGGAGAATATCGTTACCTGTCGCGATCTGATGCAGCGTGCGCGGGCAGGGGGGGCCGATTTGCTGGTCCTGCCGGAAGCGGTGCTGATGCAGGACAGGGATCATCCCGATCGTATTCTGCAGGCGGCACAGCCGCTTGATGGCCCGTTTGTCAGCGCGCTGCTGGCTGAAAGTGCAGAGAACAGCCTCACGACTATTATGAGCGTGCACGTGCCGGCTGCAGCAGGAAAAACGCAAAACATGCTGATTGCATTGCGTAGTGGCAGGATCATTGCCCGGTACGCCAAGCTGCATCTCTATGACGCCTTTGCGATGCAGGAGTCGCAGCGCGTGACGCCAGGCAGCAGTATCCCGCCGCTGATTGAAGTCGCGGGTATGAAGGTCGGGCTGATGACCTGCTACGATATTCGCTTTCCTGAGCTGGCACGACGTCTGGCACTGGATGGGGCAGACGTGCTGGTACTGCCCGCGGCCTGGGTCAGAGGTCCGCAAAAAGAGCGTCACTGGGCGCTACTGACTGCTACCCGCGCACTGGAAAATACCTGTTATCTGGTTGCCACCGGAGAATGCGGGCCGCGTAATATTGGCAACAGTATGACGATCGATCCGCTGGGGGTGACGATCGCGCAGGCCGCTGAATCTGCGGCGCTGATCTTTGCCGATCTGGAAAGGGAGCGACTCGCTTACGCACGCCGCATTTTGCCGGTGCTGGAGAACCGCCGCTTTGCCACGCCGCAGCTGCGTCAGGAGTGATCGATCCGATCTTACTCTGTTACAGAATTCTGTTGAGTGCCGGCGCAGAGTGCGCGTTAATAAGCGCTGTCCGTTATACGTGAGAGCTGAAGGTAGAGTATGGAAGGTATCAGTATTGCCAAGCTGCTGATTATCGGTGCGCTTATTGTTCTGTTATTTGGTACTAATAAGCTGCGTTCACTGGGCGGTGATTTAGGATCGGCGATCAAGGGCTTTAAAAAAGCCATGAAAGACGACGACAGCACCGTTGCAAAGAGCAGTGCAGATGAGATCCCGGCAGAGCGCGTCAGCCATAAAGAGTAACGGCGTGCCCGGGCCGCACAACTGTAACAAGTTGTGATGAAAAAAAACCAGACTCAAAGAGACTGGTTTTTTTGTATCAGAAAGATGTCAGCAGAGGATTATTTTACTTCCAGTCCTTTAGCCTGCATATCCGCATGGTAAGACGAGCGCACAAACGGGCCGCAGGCGGCGTGCGTAAAGCCCATCGCCATCGCTTCTTCTTTCATCTCATCAAATTCCGCCGGGCTGACATAGCGCTGTACCGGCAGATGGTGACGGCTGGGCTGCAGATATTGTCCCAGCGTCAGCATGGTTACGCCGTGACGACGCAAATCGCGCATCACTTCCACAATCTCTGCATTGGTTTCGCCCAGGCCGACCATCAGGCCCGATTTAGTCGGGATATCAGGATGCGCCTCTTTAAAGCGCTCCAGCAGCTTAAGCGACCACTCATAGTTAGCGCCAGGACGTACCTGACGATAGACGCGCGGCACGTTTTCCAGGTTGTGGTTAAACACGTCAGGCGGCGTGGCGGTGAGGATCTCCAGCGCACGATCCATACGCCCGCGGAAGTCAGGGACCAGCGTTTCAATTTTGATGCTGGGACTCTTCTCACGAATAGCCGTGATGCAGTCAGCAAAGTGCTGTGCGCCGCCGTCACGCAGATCGTCGCGATCGACAGAGGTGATAACCACGTACCGCAGCGCCATATCGGCAATGGTCTGCGCCAGCTTCAGCGGCTCGTTCGCATCAGGGGCGTTAGGACGACCGTGTGCCACGTCGCAGAACGGGCAGCGACGGGTACAGATGGCGCCCAGGATCATAAAGGTGGCGGTGCCGTGGTTAAAACACTCTGCCAGGTTCGGGCAGGAGGCTTCTTCGCAAACGGAGTGCAGGCCATTTTTACGCATCGCGGCTTTGATGCCCTGAATGCGGCTGGAGTCGGCCGGCAGCTTGATCTTCATCCACTCCGGCTTACGCAGAATTTCGTCGCGCTCGGTGACCACGGTTTTCACCGGAATCAGCGCCATTTTGTCGGCATCGCGATACTTGACGCCGCGTTCCATCTGAATTGGTTTACTCATAAATCTGCAGGTTCCGATCGGGATTGCGATTTGAAAGCTTCCTCACTCAAACTGAGAACCAGGCTTTCAACTTTTTTTGAAAAATTTGCAAAAATTATATCATCTCGCCGCTGCAGAAGCAGCCGCTATGCGGTGAGAAAGGTTACAATTTTGTAAATACGCACGCACAGACAAGGTCAGTCCGCGCTTTCATCCTGCCAGGCCATCTCGTCAAATCCGGTCAGACGCGCGAAGTGTGCCACCAGACGCGGACGCACGTCAGCCGGCAGAGCACCGGGCCGGAACTGGCTCAGCTGCGTCATCTGCATCCCGGCATAGCCGCACGGATTGATACGCAGAAACGGAGCCAGATCCATCGCGATATTCAGCGCCAGCCCGTGAAATGAACAGCCTTTACGGATCCGCAATCCGAGCGAACAGATTTTGTCATCACCCACGTAAACGCCGGGCGCATCTGCGCGCGCGCGCGCCGCCACGCCGTACTCTGCCAGGGTGGCAATGACGGTCTCTTCCAGTGCCGTAACCAGCTCGCGCACGCCCAGCCTGCGCCGCTTAATATCTACCAGCACGTACATGACCTGCTGGCCCGGGCCGTGATAAGTGACCTGACCCCCGCGATCGCTCTGCACCACCGGGATATCGCCCGGCATCAGCAGATGTTCAGCTTTACCAGCCTGTCCCTGCGTAAAAACCGGCGCGTGCTCGACCAGCCAAAGCTCGTCGGGGGTTTCCGCGTTGCGGGTATCGGTAAAGTGATGCATGGCGTCAGAGACAGGCTGCCAGTCGCGCAGGCCAAGATTGCGTACAAGAAGTGTATTTGCAGACACAGCAGAGGTCCGGTAAAGAGGGAAAGCCTGAGTATAACGCTGGCAAAGCGGGCTTTGCCAGCGCCGGTATTACAGAACCATGCGCACGATATCGATGTTACCCAGCTCTTCATAGAGCGTTTCAACCTGCTCAATATGGGTCGCGGTAATGGTGATGGATACAGAGTGGTAGTTGCCTTTGCTGCTGGGCTTTACGTCAGGTGTATAGTCGCCAGGCGCATGCCGCTGCACCACTTCAACCACTTGATCAACCAGCTCTGGCTGCGCCAGTCCCATAACTTTATAGGTAAAGGGGGTAGGGAATTCGAGCAGTTCATTCAGTTTGGTTTTCATATTAACTCCGGTGCTTAAAAAAACAGGCTCCCGCCTGGGCGAGAGCCTTGATCATATCTTATTTATGGGCGGGCTGGTGATTTTTCAACCGCGACTCAGCCAAACCAGTGATGGAACATCAGCTTGATGTAGTCGATGATGCGGCCAAAGAAACCGCCTTCCTCAACTTCATTCAATACGACCAGCGGGCGCTGCTCAACCGTTTTACCATCAAGCTGGAAGTTAATGCTGCCAACCACCTGGTTTTTCTTCAGCGGCGCGTGCAGTTCAGTGTTGTTCAGCACATAGCTCGCCTTCAGATCTTTCATCCGGCCGCGCGGGATAGTCAGATAGGCGTCTTTCTCCACGCCCAGCTGAACGCGATCGGTATTGCCAAACCAGACGGGTTCAGAAGCAAACTCTTTACCCGCTTTCAGCGGTGCCACGGTTTCGAAGAAGCGGAAGCCCCAGGTCAGCAGCTTTTTGCTTTCGGTCTCGCGTCCTTTAAAGGTGTGGCCGCCCATTACGGCGGAGATCAGGCGCATCTGGCCTTCGGTAGCAGACGCCACCAGGTTATAGCCCGCCGCTTCAGTATGACCGGTTTTGATGCCGTCTACTGCCAGACTGCTGTCCCACAGCAGACCGTTGCGGTTCATCTGACGAATATTGTTAAAGGTGAACTCTTTCTCACGGTAGATAGCGTACTCATCCGGCACGTCGCGGATCAGCGCCTGGCCAATCAGCGCCATATCCCGCGCGGAGCTATACTGGCCGTCAGCATCCAGACCATGTACCGTCTGGAAGTGCGTATTTTTCAGGCCCAGTGCGCCAACATAGTTATTCATCAGGTTAACGAACGCATCCTGGCTGCCAGCCACGTAATCAGCCATCGCAACACAGGCGTCGTTACCGGACTGCAGCACGATGCCGCGTGTCAGCTGGGAGACCGGTACACGATCGCCCGGTTTCAGGAACATCAGCGATGAGCCCCTGAATACCGGATTGCCGGTAGCCCAGGCGTCTTTGCCCACGGTAACAATATCATCCTGATGGATCTTACCGGCTTTAACCGCCTGACCGATAACGTAGCTGGTCATCATTTTAGTCAGGCTGGCGGGATCGCGGCGCGCATCAGCGTTCTTTTCTGCCAGTACCTTGCCGGAGTTATAGTCGATTAGTACATAAGCCTCAGCATCAATGTCCGGCACACCCGGAATCATGGTTTTGAGATTGATATCATCAGCAAAGGCAACATGGCTGAGAGAGAAGGCGACCAGTGATCCCACTGTCAGGCGTTTCAGCAAACGAGAAGGTTTCAGCGTATTCATGTTAAGGACTACAACATCCGTGGGGTTAAGGGTGAAAAAAGTGCCTTACTATAGCAAATGCGGGATCGGGCAGCATCCCGCATTGCCGGTCAGTTTTAGCCGTAAATGTTACTGTCCGTCACTTTCAGGGACGGGCTGTGGTAATAAAGGCGTTAATCTGCGCTTCCGTACTGAGGCGCTGCTGCAGGGCCGCAGCATCCGCACGGCGGGCAAAGCTGCCAAGCTGAACGCGGTAAACATTACCGCTGCTCTCAACCTTACCCGGCACGCCAAAGCGCTTACCCAGCGTGCTGGCCAGCTGCTGTGCGCGACCTGCATCATTCAGCGCGCCAGCCTGCACAACATAGCTGCCGCTGGCCGGTGCGCTCTGGCTGGTCGCGGCAGCGGGAGCGGCAGGGGCGGCTACTGCGGGTGCAGGGGCCGGTGGCGGCTCGCTGCCCTCCAGCACGCCGTTTGCTAACGGCTGCGGCGCGCCCAGAAAGCCGCTGCTCTGTACCGGGGCACCCAGGCTGTCGTCGCCCTGCAGCGCGCGGTTATCAACTTCGCGCACGTCTGTGTCTGCGGGCTGCGGCGCGCTGCCGCCGTTCATGACGTTACCGCCGCTGAGATCGGGACGGGCGGGCAGCGCGTAGCTCTGCTTCGCCACCGTGGTGCCAATTGTACCGGGGCCGGAAACTGAGCCATCAGGCGCGACATTGATAAAGTCGACCCGTACGCGCGTATTGTTTGAAATATTCAGACGATCGCCCGCGGCGCGTGACAGATCGATAATACGCCCCGGCATGTAGGGACCGCGATCGTTGACGCGTACCACAATCTGCCGGCCGTTGGCCATATTGGTGACACGCACGTAGCTTGGCAGGGGCAGGGTAGGATGCGCGGCGGTCAGTGCATCAGGATCGTAGGTTTCACCAATAGCGGTGCGGTTGCCTTTAGCTTCATCGCCATACCAGGTTGCCAGGCCCACTTCACTGAAGCTGGACGGATTTTTGACCACGCGCCAGGTTTTGCCATTCACGCTGTAATCCTGGCTGGTGGCCGGATTGATCGGTTCATAGCGCGGCTCAACGCCCGGGATCTCCACTACCGGACCGTTATACGCCGGTTGTGGCGGTGGCGTATTTGTTTGCGGTTCCTGTGTGGTACAGGCACTTAATACCAGTGACGCCAGTGCAACCCCAAGCCAGTCCTTACGCATGTGCAGCCTCTTAAACGCTTTTAGACAACATTTTTCGATGAGTATGGATCGACATGACAATGCCGAACCCCGCCATTAACACGATCAGCGCCGACCCGCCGTAACTGACCAGCGGCAGCGGTACGCCAACCACCGGTAAGATACCACTTACCATGCCGATATTAACGAAAACATAAACAAACAGAATCAGCATTAATCCGCCTGACATCACGCGACCAAACGTGGTTTGCGCCCGTGCGGCGATGATCAGGCCGCGCATAATCAGCAGCAGATAGAGCAGCAGCAGCAGCAGCACGCCGACCAGGCCCAGCTCCTCTGCCAGCACGGCAAAGATAAAGTCGGTATGACGCTCCGGCAGAAACTCCAGCTGGGACTGCGTACCGTGCAGCCAGCCTTTACCGCGCAGGCCACCGGAACCGATGGCTATTTTGGACTGAATAATGTGATACCCCGCGCCGAGCGGGTCGCTTTCAGGATCGAGCAGCATCATCACGCGATCGCGCTGATAGTCATGCATCAGGAAAAACCACAGCACCGGAATAAAGGCGGCAACCAGCAGCACCGCGACGCCAATCAGTTTCCAGCTCATACCGGACAGGAACAGCACAAACAGGCCGGAAGCGGCGATCAGAATAGAGGTGCCGAGATCGGGCTGTGCTGCCACCAGCAGTGTAGGCATAAAGATCAGCACCAGGGCGATGCCGGTATTTTTCAGCGTGGGCGGACAGACGTCGCGGTTAATAAAGCGCGCGACCATCAGCGGCACGGCAATTTTGGCTATTTCTGACGGCTGAAAGCGCACAAATCCAAGATCGAGCCAGCGCTGTGCGCCTTTACTGATATGGCCAAAGGCGTCAACGGCTATCAGTAAAATCACGCAAACAATATAGAGATAGGGCGCCCAGCTCTCATAAACGCGCGGCGGCACCTGCGCCATCACCAGCATGATCACCGTGCCCATAGCAATCTGACCCAGCTTCCGCTCCATCATGCCCGGATCCTGCCCGCTGGCGCTCCAGATCACAATGGCGCTGTAAGTCAGCAGCGCAATAACAATTAACATAAACAGCGGGTCGATATGGATACGTGTCCAGATCGTCCTTTTCTGCGGACTATCGTTCATCGACATGATTATTCACCTTCGTAGCCGGGCGGCGTCGGGGCGGCTTCAGGCAGCACCGTATTATTGTCACCCAGCATTATGTGATCGAGGATCTGGCGCATTACGGTTCCCACTGCCGGGCCGGCGCCGCCGTTCTCCAGAATGATGGTAACGGCCACGCGCGGTTTGTCGTATGGCGCAAAAGCGGTCATGAGTTTGTGATCGCGCAGGCGTTCGGCAATTTTGTGCGCGTTATAGGTTTCATTCTCTTTCAGGCCAAATACCTGTGCGGTACCTGACTTGGCAGCAATTTTATAGGGCGCATCAGCAAAGCTTTTGTGTGCGGTACCGTTGGCGCGGTTGGCGACGCCATACATGCCATCTTTGGCAATCTCCCAATAGCCGGAGTGAATATCGCCAATCGGTGCATCCGGCGGCTGACGATAAGGCACCATGGCGCTGCCCTCACGCGTAGCGCGCAGCAGATGCGGCACTTTGATAACCCCATCATTAATCAGGATCATCATCGCTTTGTTCATCTGTACCGGCGTAGCAGTCCAGTAGCCCTGTCCGATACCGACCGGAATCGTGTCACCCTGATACCAGGGTTTTTTAAAGCGTTTCATTTTCCAGTCGCGCGTCGGCATATTACCGGCGCTCTCCTGCGGCAGATCGATACCGGTGCGATGACCATAGCCAAATTTGGTCATCCACTCCGAGAGGCGATCGATGCCCATATCATAGGCGACCTGATAGAAGAACGTATCCGCTGACTCTTCCAGCGATTTTGTAACGTTAAGACGGCCGTGACCCCATTTTTTCCAGTCACGGTAACGCTTTTCAGAACCGGGGAGCTGCCACCAGCCAGGATCGAACAGGCTGGTATTACGGTTAATGACGCCCGCGCTCAGCGCTGATACCGCGACGTAAGGTTTTACCGTCGAGGCGGGCGGGTAGGCGGCCTGCAGTGCGCGGTTATAGAGTGGCCGGTTTTCATCACTCAGCAGCGCCTTGTAATCTTTACTGGAGATGCCATCGACAAACAGGTTGGGGTCGTAGCTTGGCGTGGAGACCAGCGCCAGGATCTCACCGGTGCGCGGATCGCTGACAACAACCGCTGCCCGGCTGCCGGTCAGCAGGGTTTCAATGTATTGCTGCAGCCGGAGATCAACGGTCAGCCAGATATCGCGGCCCGCCTGCGGAGACTGCTCATGCAGCTGACGGATCACACGGCCACGGTTATTGACCTCGACCTCTTCATAGCCGGTTTTGCCGTGCAGCACATCTTCATAGTAGTTTTCGATACCGAGCTTGCCGATATCATGCGTGGCGGCATAGTTAGGCCACTTACCCTCTTCATCAAGGCGTTTGACATCGCGATCGTTGATTTTGGATACATATCCCACAACGTGCGTCAGCGTCTGGCCATAAGGGTAATAGCGGCGCTGGTAGCCTTTAACTTCCACGCCGGGAAAGCGGTATTGATTCACGGCAAAACGTGCAACCTGGACTTCATTCAGGCCGGTTTTGACCGGAATAGAGGTAAAGCGACGCGAGCGCTTGCGCTCTTTTTCAAAGGCGTCGATATCGTCGTCAGTCAGATCCAGCACCGGTCGCAGCGCCTGCAGCGTCTGCTTCAGGTCGTCAACTTTTTCCGGAACCAGTTCCGCCTGATAAATCGTGCGGTTCAGCGCCAGCGGAACGCCGTTGCGATCGTAGATGATGCCGCGGCTCGGGGCGACCGGTACCAGCTTGATACGGTTCTCATTCGAGCGGGTGCTGTAATCATCAAACCGCAGGATCTGCAAATGATAGAGGTTGAAAATCAGCACGCAGGAGAGCAGCAGAATGCCGATGAACGCCACAAGGGCGCGGCGGACAAACAGTTTTTGTTCGGCAGTGTAATCGCGAAAAGCGTTGCTCTGTAGTTTCATCCGCTGCGTTTTTATCTGGAGGTTGTCGGGCGTTTATTCACGATGATAAGGGTGATTCGTGGTAATACTCCAGGCGCGGTAAAGGCTTTCAGCAACCAGTACGCGTACCAGCGGATGAGGCAGCGTCAGCGCCGACAGCGACCAGCTCTGTTCGGCAGCGGCTTTACACGCCGGAGCCAGGCCTTCAGGACCACCAATCAGCAGGCTGACGTCACGGCCATCCAGTTTCCAGCGTTCCAGCTGCTGTGCCAGCTGTGGGGTTTCCCACGGCTGTCCGGGAATATCGAGCGTGACAATACGATTACCTTTGCCCACTGCCGCCAGCATCGCTTCGCCTTCTTTTTCCAGAATGCGTTTAATATCAGCGTTTTTGCCGCGTTTTCCGGCCGTAACTTCAGTCAGCTCAAACGGCATATCTTTGGGAAAACGCCGCAGATACTCCATAAAACCGGTCTGAACCCAGTCGGGCATTTTAGTGCCAACGGCTACAAGTTGCAGTTTCACTGCTTAGCTCCAGAGCTTTTCCAGCTCATAAAGCTGACGGCTCTCTTCCTGCATTACGTGCACAATGACGTCACCGAGATCGACAACAACCCAGTCCGCTGCCGCTTTACCTTCCACGCCCAGCGGGGTCAGGCCAGCTGCGCGGGACTCCTGCATAACGTGATCGGCAATAGAGGCAACATGGCGGGTTGAGGTGCCGGTGCAGATGATCATGTAATCGGTGATGCTGGATTTGCCCTGAACATCAATCGCAATGATATCCTGGCCTTTAAGATCATCAATTTTATCAATAACGAACTCTTGGAGTGCTTTGCCTTGCAAAAGGTTCCCCTTAAAAACAGGTAATGCGGGCTGGCTGAATGCCCGGAAATGCAGCCAAAAATTAAGCGGCGCAGTATAGCATGCTACAACCGGGGGGGATATATATCCGGGTTATTTACCCGCGCCGGCTGGCGGAACATCCCGATAGAGGCCGGTGCGATCGATATAGTCGATCACCGCTGCCGGCAGCAGCGTGCTGCAGGATTGCCCCTGATGACGCCGCTGGCGGATTTCAGTGGCAGAAATAGCATAAAGCGGCGTTTCCGCCAGCCAGATATGGCCCGCCGGCGCGTTGTGCAGCGCCGCACTATCCTGCGTCTGATGCTGTTCCAGCCACCGCTGCATCTCAGGCGACCCCATTTCTGTTGCATAGCCGGGTCGTTTGCAAACCAGCAGGTGACAGAGTGACAGCAGCTCCTGCCAGCGATGCCATTTATGCAGCGACAGCAGTGAATCCTGGCCGATGATAAAGCCGAGCGGCTGCCGGGGACCGCGCTCCTCACGCAGCGCTTCCAGCGTGGTGACAGTCCAGGAGGGGGTCTGGCGCTGCAGCTCGCGCGTGTCGATATCAAACAGGGGCCGGTCGGCAATCGCACACTGCAGCATCGCCACCCGCTGTGCGGCACTCGCTTCCGGCTGTGGCCGGTGGGGGGGCACATTGTTGGGCATCAGCGTGACTTTTTTCAGCCCAACCTGCTGCGCCAGCGCCTCTGCCGGATGCAGATGACCATAATGCACCGGATCAAACGTGCCGCCAAACAGGGCGCTGAGCTCAGACATCATGTAATCCTGACGGAAAGTGGCGCTGACTGAGCAGCAGCGAGAGCGTTTCCAGCTGCGGCCAGAGATTCTGACCATAATCCTGCTTCATGGTGAGCTCCAGCTCAGCCAGCAAGTGTATCGCCTGATGCAGCCGTTCGGCGTCCAGCCGCTGCAGCGCCCCAGTGAAGAGCGCACGCCGGTTCTGCCAGATGCGCTGCTGGTCCATAAGCGCACGCAGAGGCTGCTTTGCCTGATTGCGCTGCAGATGCAGCAGCGTCAGCAGATCGCGCTGCAGGGTACGCAGCAGGATCACCGGTTCGCTGTCCTCTTTCTGCAGCTGATGCAGGATGTGCAGCGCCCGCTTACCTTTTCCCGCCAGCAGCGCATCCACCCAGTGAAAGGGCGTAAAATGGGCAGCATCGTTTACTGCGGCTTCCACCCGAGGCAGCGTCAGCTTGCCGTCAGGCCAGAGCAGCGACAGCCGCTCCAGCGCCTGGGCCAGCGCCAGCAGATTGCCTTCATAGCAGTAGCAAAGCAGCTGAACAGCAGCGTCATCGACGCTGAGCTGCATCGCTTTGGCGCGAGCGGCGACCCAGCGCGGCAGCTGTGCCTGTTCAGGCGTCTGACACGGCACCAGTACTGCCTGCGCACTCAGCGCTTTATACCAGGCGCTGTTTTCCTGTGCTTTGGTCAGTTTTGTCATACGCAGCACCAGCAGAATATCGCTGTGCAGTAAGGCAGAAAGAGTAACCAGCTGCTCAGCCATCGCAGCATTCGGCCCGTTTTCCGGCAGCGTCAGCGTCAGTGTCTGACGCAGGGTGAACAGACTCAGCGCCTGACAGCTGGCGAAAAGCGCCTGCCAGTCGGTCTGGGCATCAAGCGTCACCGCAAAGTGCTCTTCAAACCCCTGGCTGCCAGCAGCGGCGCGAATAGCATCCGCACTCTCCTGAATCAGCAGGGGTTCATTACCGGCGAGAAAATAGCAGGCGCGCAGCCCCTCACGAAGCTGCGCGTGCAGTTGCTCAGGATAAATCCTGATCATTGCAGACTGGTGGCGGAAGAGGAGGGCACTTCCGGTGAATCAGAACCCGGCGTAATAACCTCCGGCTCCGGCAGCGTCTCTTTGTTATTGAGCTGCGCGGCATGCACCGTGAGCAGTTTACGCACCAGCTGCTCTGCTGCACGCTGACGCATCTCCTGCAGGATCATATCCTGTTCCGCATCCTTTGCCAGTGCGGCGTTAGGGTTGTCGAAGAACGAGCGGTAGACCGTGGTGCTGATAGGATAAATTCCTTTGCCTGGCAGCACGACCTGCGCGGTCAGCGTCATCACCAGCGAATATTCCGCCGTGGTACCGCTGATAAACACTGACGCGGTGTCACGCCCCTGTCGCACACTTCCCAGACGCAGCGTCGGGTAAGTTGCGCTGGCCTCTTTGCTGTCCTCAACGATGTTGACATCGTTGATGCGCAGCTGCTGACGCACGGTGCGCGCCAGCGGCCCGTAGGGATCGCCACTCTGTACAATCAGCGTTTTCATCTCCGATGGCACCTGAGTGGTGCCACGCGGATGAAATCCACAGCCTGCGGTGGCCAGCACCGCAAGCAGGACAAACAGCCTGATAACTAGTTGTCGCACAGTTCCTCCTGAACTTAACCCACGACCAGGTTAAGCAGTTTGCCAGGGACATAAATCACTTTACGCAGCGTGACGCCGTCCAGATATTTTGCCACCAGTGGCTCCTGGGCGGCTCTCGCCTGCACCTGCTCCTGAGTAGCATCTGCTGCCACGGTGACTTTGCCGCGCACTTTACCGTTAACCTGTACCACGACCAGCATTGAATCATCGACCATTGCGGCTTCATCCGCTTCAGGCCACGGTGCATTATCAATGCTGCCTTCGCCACCCAGCGCCTGCCACAGCACATAGCTGGCATGCGGCGTGAACGGATAGAGCAGGCGCGTGACGGCGACCAGCGCTTCCTGCATCAGCGCGCGATCCTGTTCGCTCTCCTGCGGCGCGCGCAGCAGCTTGTTCATCAGCTCCATGATAGCAGCGATAGCGGTGTTGAAGGTCTGACGACGGCCAATGTCATCCGCAACTTTTGCAATGGTTTTATGCAGATCGCGACGCAGTGCTTTCTGCTCACTATTCAGTGCGCTGACATCCAGTGCGGCAGTGGCGCCTTTTGCTACATGATCGTAAGCCAGTTTCCAGACGCGTTTCAGGAAGCGGTTAGCCCCTTCTACGCCAGATTCCTGCCACTCCAGCGTCATATCAGCTGGCGATGCAAACATCATGAACAGGCGTACGGTATCGGCGCCATAACGCTCAACCATCAGCTGCGGGTCGATGCCGTTATTTTTCGACTTCGACATTTTGCTCATGCCGGCGTAGATAACATCCCGGCCCTGATTATCCACTGCTTTGGTGATGCGACCTTTATCATCGCGCTCAACGGTGACATCAACCGGGGAGACCCAGTTACGCTCACCGTTAACGCCAACGTAGTAGAACGCGTCTGCCAGCACCATGCCCTGACACAGCAGACGTTTAGCGGGCTCATCCGAATTTACCAGGCCCGCATCACGCAGCAGCTTGTGATAGAAACGGAAGTACATCAGGTGCATGATGGCGTGTTCGATGCCGCCCACATACTGGTCTACCGGCAGCCAGTAGTTGGCCGCAGCCGGATCCAGCATGCCTTCGTTGTAGTTAGCACAGGTATAGCGTGCATAGTACCAGGAAGACTCCATGAAGGTGTCAAAGGTATCGGTTTCACGCAGTGCCGGCTGACCATTCACAGTGGTTTTGGCCCACTCCGGGTCCGCTTTGATTGGGCTGGTGATACCATCCATGACCACATCTTCCGGCAGAATAACCGGCAGCTGATCTTCTGGCGCTGGCATGACCGTGCCATCTTCCAGCGTCACCATCGGAATAGGTGCGCCCCAGTAGCGCTGACGTGAGACGCCCCAGTCGCGCAGACGGTAATTGACTTTGCGTACGCCAACGCCTTTTGCGGCCAGCGCGTCAGCAATCGCGTTGAAGCCTGCCTGATGATCCAGACCGTCGAACTCACCTGAATTAAACAGCGTGCCTTTTTCGGTCATGGCGGCGCTGCTCAGATCGGGTTCTGAACCATCAAGGGTGCGGATAACCGGCTTGATGTTCAGGCCATATTTAGTGGCAAACTCCCAGTCGCGCTGGTCATGACCCGGGACCGCCATCACTGCACCGGTGCCATACTCCATCAGAACAAAGTTCGCGACCCACACCGGAATCGCTTCACCGGTCAGCGGATGGATAGCAGACAGGCCGGTCGCCATGCCTTTCTTCTCCATCGTCGCCATATCTGCTTCTGCTACTTTGGTCGTGCTGCATTCGGCGATGAAATCGGCCAGCACCGGATTGCCTGCGGCAGCCTGACGCGCCAGCGGATGACCCGCAGCCACGGCGATGTAGGTCGCGCCCATAAAGGTATCGGGACGGGTCGTATAAACCGTGACCTTTTCGTCGCTGTGCGCGACGTCAAACGTGATCTCAACGCCTTCTGAGCGACCGATCCAGTTACGCTGCATGGTTTTAACCTGCTCCGGCCACTCATCCAGCTTGTCGAGGTCGTTAAGCAGCTCTTCAGCGTAGTCGGTGATTTTGATAAACCACTGCGGGATCTCTTTGCGCTCAACTTTGGTATCGCAGCGCCAGCAGCAGCCATCGATCACCTGTTCGTTAGCCAGCACTGTCTGATCGTTCGGGCACCAGTTAACCGCTGAGGTTTTTTTATAAACCAGACCTTTTTCGTAGAGTTTGGTGAAGAACCACTGTTCCCAGCGATAGTACTCTGGCTGGCAGGTGGCCAGTTCACGACTCCAGTCGTAGCCAAAGCCCAGCAGCTTAAGCTGGTTCTTCATGTAGTCGATATTGTCGTAGGTCCAGGGCGCAGGCGCAGTGTTATTTTTTACTGCAGCGCCTTCAGCCGGCAGGCCAAATGCGTCCCAGCCAATCGGCTGCAGGACGTTTTTACCCAGCATGCGCTGATAGCGGGCAATGACATCACCAATGGTGTAGTTACGCACGTGGCCCATATGCAGGCGGCCAGAAGGATAGGGCAGCATCGACAGGCAGTAATATTTCTCTTTGCCTTCCTGCTCGGTGACTTTGAAGGTTTCATTTTCGTCCCAGTGCTGCTGGACGCGGGATTCTATCTCTTCCGGGCGGTATTGCTCTTGCATGGCTGCCTGTGATCCTTAGTAAAAATCGTTTTTCCCAAGCTGTCTGCAGCAGCAGCAGAGCCGCTGACATCATCGTCTGGTGGCTTCACCGCCGCATTGAACAGGCCGGGTTTGTCTACTTATGATCCGCATAGCATACCCATAAGCCCCGCCCTCAACAACATTTCACCGTTTCTCTCTTCTGCTTTTCTGCGGAATGCGTTGCAGGTTCCGCGCTTTTGCAATTTACGCCATGCCCGTCAGAGGTTTTGTGATAAAGCGGCTAAACTTACAGCAGCCCTCACAGCAGAAAGGAGAATAAAATGAACAACGTGGCGCAGGCGTATCGAACCACGGTAGCAACGTTAACCCAGCGACTGGAGCGTGGTGAACGCGATATCGACGCGCTGGTCGCGGAAGCGCGTCAGGATCTGCTGACCGATGAGAGCCTCTCATCTTCAGAAGTGGATGAAGTTATGCGGGCGGTGCGACGCGATCTCTACGAATTCTCCCGCAGCTATCCGCAAGCGGAGAGCACGCTGGAAGATTCGGTCTTTTTACGTGTGATCCGCGAGAGCCTGTGGAAAGAGCTGGCGGATATCACCGATAAGAGCCAGCTGGAGTGGCGCGAAGTGTTTAAAGATTTGCATCACCACGGCGTTTATCAGAGCGGCGAGGTGGTTGGTCTGGGCAATCTGGTGTGCGAAAACTGCGGCTTTACGCGCGCTATTTATACGCCTGAAAGTCTGACGCGCTGTCCGGAATGCAATCACGACCAGTTTCAGCGCCAGCCGTTTGAGCCCTGACAGAGTGGTTAACACTGCGCGCCGCTGCGTTTGAGCAGGCGGCGCGCATGGATCAGCGCTTAGTGCAGAATTTTTGCCAGAAACTCTTTCGCGCGCCCGGACTGCGGATTATTAAAGAAGTCATCTTTGCGGGTGTCTTCGACAATTTTTCCTTCATCCATAAAGATAACGCGGTTGGCTACTTTGCGTGCAAAGCCCATTTCGTGTGTCACCACCATCATCGTCATGCCTTCATTGGCCAGTTCAACCATCACATCCAGCACTTCGTTGATCATCTCCGGATCGAGCGCGGAGGTGGGCTCATCAAACAGCATCGCGATTGGATCCATGCAGAGCGCACGGGCGATCGCTACGCGCTGTTGCTGCCCCCCTGAAAGCTGTCCTGGAAACTTCTCTGCATGGGCGGAGAGTCCCACGCGCTTCAGCAATGCCAGGCCTTTATCGCGCGCCGTCGCTTTGTCGCGCTTTAACACTTTTACCTGCGCCAGTACCAGGTTGTCGATGATACTCAGATGAGGAAACAGCTCAAAGTGCTGAAACACCATGCCGACCTGACTGCGCAGTTTGGCCAGATTAGTCTTTTTGTTGTTCACTTCAGTGCCGTTGACCTGAATGCTGCCCTGCTGAACCGGCTCCAGCCCGTTGACGGTTTTAATCAGCGTGGATTTGCCCGACCCTGATGGCCCGCAGACTACGACCACTTCTCCTTTTTTTACCTCGGTTGAGCAGTCGGTCAGCACCTGAAAGTGCCCATACCACTTAGAAACATTTTTCAGGCTAATCATTTAAACTGTCCTTTTTCTTTTCAGATAGCTAACCAGCAACGACGCGCTCAGGCTGATCGCGAAATAGACCAGACCGGCAAACAGAACCATTTCCACCTGGGTACCATCGCGCTCACCAATAGTTGAGGCGGTGCGGAAGAAATCCGCCAGGCTCAGGACATAGACCAGTGAGGTATCCTGGAACAGCACAATGCCCTGAGTAAGCAGCAGCGGCACCATGGCGCGGAACGCCTGTGGCAGAATAATCAGCTTCATTGATTGCCACTGCGTCATGCCAAGCGCCAGTGCGGCATTTGACTGTCCGCGTGAGATACTCTGGATACCGGCGCGAATAATCTCGGAATAGTAAGCAGCTTCAAATAGCGCAAAGGCCACCATGGCAGAGATAAGACGAATATCCGTCTGGGGCGACAGGCCCAGCACCTGCTGCAGAAAGCTCGGAACCACCAGGTAGAACCACAGCAGTACCATGACCAGCGGGACTGAACGGAACAGGTTAACGTAGAGTTTTGCAAACCAGCGTACCGGGGCAAGCGTTGAAAGACGCATGACGGCCAGAATGGTGCCCCAGATAATGCCAAACACCACCGCGACGGCGGTAATCTTCAGCGTAATCACCATGCCGTTAAGCAGGTAGGGCAGGCTGGGCGGAATAGAGCTCCAGTCAAAATCGTACATTATTTCCCTCCCAGGTTGCCGGGCAGGCGAATTTTGCGTTCTACCAGACTCATAACCAGCATAATCACCAGATTAATGCCGACATAGGCAAGCGTAATCGCGGTAAAGGACTCATAGGCGTGCGCCGAGTAGTCGAGCAGCTTGCCAGCCTGTGCAGCCAGGTCTACCAGGCCAATCGTAGAGGCGATGGCGGAATTCTTTACCAGGTTCAGCATTTCAGAAGTCATCGGCGGCACAATGACACGGTAGGCGTTAGGCAGCAGCACATAACGATAGGTTTGTGACAGCGTCAGTCCCATTGCCAGTCCGGCATTTTTCTGTCCGCGCGGCAGCGACTGAATTGCCGCCCGTACCTGCTCGCAGACGCGTGCTGCGGTAAAGAGTCCGAGACAAATCATAGAAGAGAGAAAGAACTGAATATTTGGATCGAGTTCCGCCTTAAACCACATGCCAAGTTTTTCACCGACCAGTTCCGGTGCCACCAGATACCAGAAGAAGAACTGTACAATCAGCGGAATATTACGAAACAGCTCTACATAGCAGGTGCCAATCGCAGCCAGCAGGCGATTAGGGACGGTACGCAGAATGCCAAACAGCGATCCCACCAGAAAGGCGATAATCCAGGCGCAGCAGGAGACCGCGACGGTCACCTGAAATCCGGACCACAGCCAGCCAAGGTAAGTCGTATTGCCGAACGGAGCCTGCTGTAAAAAAATGCCCCAGTTCCAGTCGATACCCATAACGAGCTCCGGTAAAAAAAGGGTAGCCAGGCTACCCATAAGATTGTTGAGCGGTTTTTTTTTCTGCCGCAGGGGAACGACCCGCAGCAGTCTGTCTGTCCATACCGCATGTTCAGCAATCAGGAGGGCAGCCTGGCTGCCCGTGTTATCGTTGTTACGTTACAGCGCCTTGTCGTTAGGTGCTTTAAACAGGGCCTGCATATCGGAGGAGAGCTCAAAATTCAGGTTGAGGTTTTTGGGCGGAATAGGTTGTTTGAACCATTTATCGAACCATTTAGTCGCTTCACCGGAGGTCTGCGCCTTAGCAATGGTGTCATCCAGCAGCTGTTTAAACTGTGGGTCGTCTTTACGCAGCATGCAGCCGTAAGCTTCTTTGGATTGCGGTGTGCCCGTAATCTCCCAGTTATCAGGTTTCTTCGCCTTGGCGCGTTCGCCAGCCAGCAGGGCATCATCCATCATAAAGGCGACGGCACGTCCGGTTTCCAGCGTCCGGAACGAGTCACCATGATCTTTGGCACTGATAATGCGCATATCGAGCTTTTTCTCATCATTCAGCTTCCGCAGCAGAATTTCAGAGGTCGTGCCGGAGGTCACCACAACCGTTTTGCCTTTCAGATCGGTGAAGTCTTTAATGTCACCGCCTTTTTTCACCAGTAAACGGGTGCCGATAATAAAGATGGTGTCAGAGAAAGCAGCCTGCTGCTGACGTTCAACGTTATTCGTGGTGGAACCACATTCAAAATCGTAGGTGCCGTTCTGCAGCAGTGGAATACGGTTCTGCGAGGTTATAGGCAGCATTTTGATTTGCAGATCGGGTTTGTTCAGTTTGGCTTTGATCGCGGCCACAATAGCGCTGGAGTAGTCCTGCGAATAGCCAACAACTTTTTGCTGGTTGTCATAATAAGAAAAGGGAACGGATGACTCACGATGGCCGACGACAATAACGCCGCTGTCGTTAATCTTTTTCAGCGTGCCGGTGAGATCTTCTGCCTGAGCCGCGCCCGCTGCTGCTCCCAACAGCAGAAGTGATAAGGCCACTTTGCGCATTTGCATGTTCCAACTCCTTCGTGTGGATGTCGCGCAGAATAAAACTGCGCAGAGCGTGATGTGATGTCTGTGTCCTGCTGCTTTTTTTAATAACCCTTTAGCGCAACTGCGCGCAGGATAGGGACTAACATAGCGAAATGTTAACGCAATGAAACAAAAAACTTTGTTTTTTGCGAGCCGCTCCGCACCATTACAAAGCAATATCACTGCCTTGCGCCGTTTCAGTGCGCAGCCGTGCCCGGTAACAGTGCGCAATGCTGACGGCACGCAGCCTGCTGCCGGCATTAGCCATGGTTGCCATGGTTAGCAGCAAGCTTCGTGCCATATCAGATGGCAGTGCAGGAAAATGTTGCAGCAAAATGGCAAAAAAAAGCGAAGCCGTAGCTTCGCTTCAGGGAGAGTGCGTACGTCAGACGCGACGGCGTACAATGGCAGCAGTGATCGCTGCGAGCGTCAGTAACCAGACAGGCCAGATACCGCTGCGTGCATAGGGCGTTTCACCTGCAGTAGGTGTTACGCGCGCCTCCAGTACCCGGCGGGTAAACTGCGGTATCATCTTCTCAACATCGCCATCGGCGTTGACTACCGCCGTAACGCCGTTGTTTGTTGAGCGCAGCAGCGGACGGCCCAGCTCAAGTGCACGCATGCGCGCCATCTGAAAATGCTGCCACGGGCCAATTGAGTGGCCGAACCAGGCATCATTTGAAACCGTCAGCAGGAAGTTAGTATCTGGCCGGAAGTTGGCACGGACCTGTTCTCCCAGGACGATTTCATAGCAGATGGCGCTGGTGAGGTTATAACCCGCCACGTTAAGCTGTGGCTGAACGTAAGCCCCGCGGCTGAAAGAGGACATCGGCAGATCGAAGAACGGCGCCAGCGGACGCAGCAGGCTCTCCAGCGGCACAAACTCGCCAAACGGGACCAGATGGTTTTTCTGATAGCGGTTGCGGCTCTGATAGCTGTAGGGCTGCTTGCCGCCGAGCACGATGACGGAATTATAATCATGATAGCGATTATCCCCCTCAATGCGTGAGTCAACAATGCCGGTGATCAGGCTGCTGCCGCGCGCGCGCAGCTCCGCATCCAGCGCATGTAAGAAGGGCTGCTGATTACTCTCAAGATCGGTAATAGCAGATTCAGGCCAGATAATCAGCGGTGCGCTGCCTATAAAGGGCTGACTGTAGCTGGTATAGACGCGCAGCGTGTCGCGCAGCTGCTGTGGATCCCACTTCATCGACTGCGGAATATTACCCTGTACCATCGCCACATCCACGCTGCGTGCCGGCAGTGGCTGATACCAGTGCAGCATACGCAGCGGCCACGGCAGCAGCAGCAGGGCTGCGGCAACGATCAGACTTCTCAGACTGCGCTGGTGCAGGGCAAAGACCAGCAGTCCGGCAATCATCATCAGCAGGAAGGTGATGGTCTCAACGCCCGCAAGCGGCGCAATACCTTTCAGCGGCCCGTCAATCTGGCTGTAGCCAAACTGCAGCCAGGGGAAACCGGTCAGTACCCAGCCGCGCAAAAACTCACTGATTTGCCATAATGCCGGTGCCGCCAGCACCAGCCGCCATACGGTAGTACGCGGCCAGAAGCGGTTAAGCACCACGGCAAACAGCAGCGGATAGAGCGCCAGATACGCTGCCAGCAGCAGCACCAGAAAGACATTTACCGGGCCAGGCATACCGCCAAACGTAGCGATGCTGACATAGACCCAGTTAATGCCGCTGCCAAACAGGCCAAAGCCCCATGTAAAGCCGATCGCTGCAGCCTGTGCAGGACGACGGCCTGGCAGTAAGACCTGCAAACCCGCCAGCGAGATAAGTGCTGCAGGCCAGAAGTCGTAAGGAGAAAAGGCGAGGGTGCCGGTGGCACCCGCAATCAGCGCCAGCAGCAGACGTATCCGCTGGCGGGAAAAAAGAGAGGCTGATGCCATAAAATTATTCGTCTTCGAGTTGCGGTTGTGGAGAATCTTCCGGAATTTTCACATGCACCTGAATAATACGACGGCTGTCTGCCATAGCGATTTTGAAGTGGTAGTCATCAATAGTGATACTCTCGCCGCGCGCCGGCAGATGGCCGAAGCCCTGCATAACCAGACCACCAATCGTATCCACTTCGTCGTCGCTGAAATCAGTGCCAAACGCCTCATTGAAGTCTTCAATCGGCGTCAGCGCCCGTACCGTGTAGGTGTGGCGGTTAAGCTGACGAATGTCGCGATCTTCTTCGTCGTCATACTCATCTTCAATTTCGCCGACAATCAGCTCCAGAATATCTTCAATCGTAACCAGACCGGATACGCCACCAAACTCATCAATAACAATCGCCATATGATAGCGCTGCGAGCGGAACTCTTTCAGCATGCGGTCAACACGCTTGCTTTCCGGCACTACCACCGCCGGACGCAGCACCTTTTCCATGCTGAATGGCTCAGCGCTGCTGCTCATAAACGGCAGCAGATCTTTTGCCATCAGAATGCCTTCAACGTGATCTTTATCTTCGCTGATGACCGGAAAGCGCGAGTGTGCAGATTCAATAATCACTGCCAGGCACTCTTCCAGACTCTGATTGCGCTTCAGGGTGATCATCTGCGAGCGCGGGATCATGATATCGCGCACGCGCTGTTCGGCAATGTCGAGCACCCCTTCCAGCATGTCGCGGGTATCCTGATCAATCAGCTCTTTTTGTTCAGAATCACGGATCAGACCCAGCAGTTCATCACGATTTTTAGGTTCACCGTGAAACAGCTGGCTAAGCAGCAGGGAAAAGAAGCCCTTTTTACTACTGGGGGCGTCGTTGTTTTGAGAATGGTCGTCGCTCATGGCGTTTTAATTACGATCTCGCTATTAGATAAGGATAGCTGCCCGCGTCCCGCCGGCAGCACAGTAGCCTGAACCCGTGGCTCAGGCGTCTTCTTTCTCCGAAATGTACGGGTCGGGATAACCAAGAGCAAGCATTATCTCAGTCTCCAGCGCCTCCATCTCTTCGGCTTCACTGTCTTCAATATGGTCATAACCCAGCAGATGCAGCGTGCCGTGTACCACCATATGTGCCCAGTGGGCTTCCGTGCTTTTACCCTGTTCAGCCGCTTCCTGCTCAACCACCTGGCGGCAGATGATTAAATCGCCCAGCAGGGGCAGTTCAATACCCGGCGGTGCCTCAAAAGGAAAGGAGAGCACGTTGGTCGGCTTATCTTTGCCGCGGTAAGTCAGGTTTAGCTCGTGACTCTCCGCTTCATCAACCAGGCGAATAGTCACTTCGCTTTCAGGCTGAAAAGGGGTGACGGCCGCTTCCAGCCAGCGCTGAAAAGCGGTCTCTTCCGGCAGGCCGTGTGCTTTGGCGCAGGCCTGCTGTAAATCCAGTACTACCGTACTCATGACGGCTCCTGTGGTGGTGTGGCGATCGCAGCCTGTGCAGCCAGCGATTCCCGTTTACGCTCTTCCGCCAGTTTATCACGGCGTTTCTGATCCGCCTCTTCCCAGGCTTCATACGCGTTTACAATACGTGCCACGACCGGATGGCGTACCACATCTTCGCTGTGGAAGAAGTTAAAGCTGATTTCGTCGACGTCAGCCAGCACTTCAATCGCATGGCGCAGACCCGACTTAGTGCTGCGCGGCAGGTCAATCTGCGTCACGTCACCGGTGATCACCGCTTTCGAGTTAAAGCCGATGCGCGTCAGGAACATCTTCATCTGTTCAATGGTGGTGTTCTGGCTCTCATCAAGGATCACAAACGCATCATTCAGCGTACGGCCGCGCATATAGGCGAGCGGCGCCACCTCAATCACGTTACGCTCCATCAGCTTTTCAACCCGCTCAAAGCCGAGCATCTCAAACAGTGCGTCATAAAGCGGACGCAGATAGGGATCAACCTTCTGGCTCAGATCGCCAGGCAGAAAGCCCAGTTTTTCACCCGCTTCTACTGCCGGACGGGTCAGCAGAATACGACGGATCTCCTGACGCTCCAGCGCATCAACCGCGGCGGCTACTGCAAGATAGGTTTTACCGGTACCCGCCGGGCCAATACCAAAGGTGATATCGTGGTCGAGAATGTTGGCGATGTACTGCGCCTGATTCGGCGTGCGCGGCTTAATCACGCCGCGTTTGGTTTTAATGTTTACCGCTTTGCCATACTCCGGCACGCTTTCAGCGGTCTGCTCCAGCACCCGGCTCTCTTTAATGGCCAGATGGATCTGATCCGGTTCGATATCCGGAATGTGGCCGCGTACCGGCGCGGTATCCACGTACAGCGTACGCAGAATATGTGCAGCGGCGTCAACGCTGAGGGCCCGGCCCACCAGCTTAAACTGGTTATCACGGCGGTTGATTTCAATGCCCAGACGGCGTTCCAGCTGCTTCACATTGTCATCAAACGGACCGCACAGGCTCATCAGACGCTGGTTGTCGGCAGGTTCCAGGGCGATTTCACGAGTTTCGATATTCAATTGAATCCTTTGGGTCACACAGGGCCAGTTGAAAAAGTGTAGGGATGCCGCGCGTGCGCGTCATCAGCGTATGACAAAATTATTTATGGGACAGCATCAGGACGCAAGCGCAGGGAAAGATATTTGGGCGAGCGCTGCAGAATGCAAGGGCTGGCGGATGAAACAGGCGGCAGCACGCTGCGTGCTGCCGCACAGTCATTAATTGTCAGGGCTGATACAGGCCGACGCCGGTTTCATCCTCTTTGCGGGTGCGGGCAATCACGGCTGCCGGACTCTGCGCTACGCGCAGTCCCATGCGATCTTCGGTGCGTACGACCACGCCGCGCAGTGAGTTGGCGTAGACATCAACGATTTCAACGTCAACAAATCTGCCAATCATGCTGACTGAGCCTTCAAAATTCACTACGCGGTTATTTTCAGTACGTCCGGTCAGCTCCATCACATTTTTACGTGATGTGCCCTCAACCAGAATACGCTGAACGGTGCCAACCATGCGGCGGCTGATCGCCATTGCCTGCTGCTGGATACGATCCTGCAGTATGTAAAGGCGCTGCTTTTTCTCCTCTTCCGGCACGTCATCAGGCAGGTCGGCCGCAGGCGTACCCGGACGGGCAGAGTAGATAAAGCTGTAGCTGGTATCAAAGTTAACGTCGTGGATCAGCTTCATGGTCTGTTCAAAATCGTGCTGGGTTTCACCCGGGAAGCCGATGATGAAATCAGAGCTGATTTCGATATCAGGGCGTGCTGCGCGCAGCTTGCGAATAATTGCTTTGTACTCCAGCGCGGTGTGCGCACGCTTCATCAGCGTCAGAATACGATCGGCACCGCTCTGAACCGGCAGATGCAGGAAGCTCACCAGCTCCGGCGTATCGCGATAGACATCAATGATGTCATCGGTGAACTCAATCGGATGGCTGGTGGTAAAGCGGATGCGATCGATACCGTCAATGGCGGCGACCAGACGCAGCAGCTCGGCAAACGTGCAGATCTGGTCATCAAAAGTTGGGCCGCGATAGGCGTTGACGTTCTGACCCAGCAGATTAACCTCGCGCACACCCTGAGCCGCCAGCTGGGCGATTTCCAGCAGAATATCGTCGCAGGGACGACTGACTTCTTCGCCGCGGGTATACGGCACCACGCAGAAAGTGCAATATTTATTGCAGCCTTCCATGATAGAGACGAAAGCCGTCGGGCCTTCAGCACGCGGCTCAGGCAGACGGTCAAATTTTTCAATTTCCGGGAAGCTGACGTCAACGACCGGGCTTTTATTGCCACGTACCTGATTAATCATCTCCGGCAGGCGATGCAGTGTCTGTGGCCCAAAGACGATATCAACACACTGCGCACGCTGACGCAGTTTATCGCCTTCCTGCGACGCCACGCAGCCGCCCACGCCGATGATAAGATCCGGATTGGCCGCTTTAAGCTTTTTCCAGCGCCCTAACAGGTGAAAAACTTTCTCCTGCGCTTTCTCACGGATAGAGCAGGTATTGAGCAGCAGAACATCTGCGTCTTCGGCTTCCTCCGTCAGAGTGTAGCCGTGCGTACTGTTCAGCAGGTCAGCCATCTTGGATGAATCATACTCATTCATCTGACAGCCCCAGGTTTTGATATGCAGTTTTTTGGTCATTGAACCAGCCATTGAATCTGAGCAGGGAAGTGCAGGGGGCATAGTGTAATGCTTTGGGGGGGATGTGACCAGCGTGCCTGTCATACTTCGCGCTGCTGAGTGTCAGCCGGACTGCTGCACAGCAGCGAGGGGGCAAAGAGAGGAGGAAGCGGCTCAGGCCCCTATTGCGGATGATTTCCGGTACACTTTGTTTATCAGCAAACGCCGTGGGGCGTTATGGCAACAGGAAAGGTGAGGATCGATGCAGGAGAGACAGTATGACGTGGTCATCGTCGGAGGTGGCATGGTGGGGGCCGCACTGGCCTGCGGGCTGGCGCAGCAGCAGTTCCGCGTCGCTGTCATTGAGCGTGCAGAACCTGATGCGTTTGATGCCAGCCGTGAGCCTGATATCCGTATATCCGCCATTGGTGCTTCTTCGGTTGCGCTGCTGCAGCAGCTGGGTGCCTGGGCACGCGTAGAGACGATGCGCAGCGCACCCTATCGCAAACTGGAAACCTGGGAGTGGCAGAGCGCGCACGTTACGTTTGATGCGGCATCGCTGGGCCTGCCGGTGCTCGGCTATATGGTGGAGAACCGCGTACTGCAGCGGGCGCTGTGGGAACAGATGCAGCAGGATGGCGTTGCGCTGTTATGCCCGGCAACCCTGCAGGATCTGCAGCCGCACAGCGGCGGCTGGCACGTGACGCTGGATCAGGGCGCACCGCTTGATGCCCGGCTGGTGGTTGGCGCGGATGGCGCTAACTCGCGGGTACGTCAGCTGGCAGGTATCGGTGTACACGGCTGGAACTATGCGCAATCCTGCATGCTTATCAGTGCTGAATGTGAACACGCAGCGGGCGATACCACCTGGCAGCAATTTACCCCGCAGGGGCCGCGCGCCTTTCTGCCGCTGTTTGACCAGCATGCATCGCTGGTGTGGTATGACGCACCTGCACGTATCCGGCAGCTGCAGGCGCTGCCGCTAAGCCAGCTGGAGAAAGAGGTCAGTCTGAACTTCCCGGCCCGTCTCGGACGTTTCCAGGTAAAAAGCGCGGCGTCGTTCCCGCTGGTCCGGCGTCACGCCACGCGCTACGTCATGCCGGGACTGGCGCTGGTGGGGGATGCTGCACATACAATTAATCCGCTGGCGGGGCAGGGGGTTAACCTGGGCTATCGCGATGTGGATGCGCTGATTACGGTGTTAACCGAGGCGCGCAGTCAGGCACAGACGTGGTCAGCGATGGCGGTGCTGCAGCGCTATCAGCGTGAACGCTATCGTGACAATCTGCTGATGCAGGGCGGTATGGATCTGTTCTATTTTGCCTTCAGCAATGCGCTGCCGCCGCTGCGGCTGGCACGTAATCTGGGATTGATGGCGGCGGAGCGCGCTGGCGGACTGAAGCGTCGCGCGCTGCGTTACGCGCTGGGGCTCTGATCGGGTTCTCTGCTGGCGCAACGCGCTGGCAGAATGCGCGGCATTTTACTGAACGTCAGAAACAACAAAGCCCGCAAAAGCGGGCCTGTTGTGCAATTTGGCTGGGGTGCAGGGATTCGAACCCCGGAATGCTGGTATCAGAAACCAGTGCCTTACCGCTTGGCGACACCCCAAT